>NZ_JBQSWX010000008.1:0-142438 GCF_052377615.1 Arthrobacter sp. AOP36-A1-22 | reverse complement strand
TCTAGGGACCGGCACGCTAACGGAGTACTACCAACTACGCACCCCAATTTCCAAGGATAGCCGCGACGTCACCGTGCTTGCCGAGTACATGAATGAACGAAGCGCCTCAGCCTTTCGCAACCTTGGTATTCAGTACCTCGACGCCTCCGGAAATGCCTATTTTGATTTCCCCGGTGTTCACCTCGATATCCGAGGACGACAACCCAGCGAATCAAGCTTTTCGCCACGCACGGACGCGGTTGCACCAATCAACCTGTTGTCGCCACGGCGCGCACAAGTCGTCTTTGCTCTCCTATGCTGGCCCATACTAATTCAACAACCCGTGCGCAGAATCGCCCGCGCAGCAGGCGTTTCCACCGGAACCGCACAAGCAACGATCAAAGAACTCGAAAATAGCGGCTACGTTGTAGGCTCCGCGCTCACCCACGGCGACGAACTATTAGATATGTGGCTGGCGGCTTACTCCACTGGATTAGGAACAAAACTGAGCCTCGCCCAATTGGAAGGTGAGATTTCGAATTTTGGCACATCACCCGGAGATGACGAACTACTTCTCGGCGGCGAATCGGCTGTGACACGTTGGATAAAACCAACAACGTTGGTTCTTTACACGCCGAAGTTTGACCCTACTGTAGCTATCAGGCATCGGTGGAAGGCCGGTCGCTCTCCCAACATATACATCCGACGAGCATTTTGGGAGAACCCCACGGACTTGGCTCCACGGCAAACACCCCTCCTCCTGACATATGCCGACCTCCTCGCATCACGAGAGCCGCGGCAACGAGAAGTGGCAAGGCTATTGGAGCAAGATGTTCGATCTATCGTGCACTGATCGACGCCTCTTCGACCTGCCTAACACGGTCGTTGAAGAAATTCTCAATATCAGCAACATCAATCCCGCAGATATAATGCTGATTGGTGCTGTTAGCCGCGACATTCTGCACAGCGCACACAAGCACACCTTCGCTCTACGCAGTACCAGCGATATCGATGTGGCACTGACACTGGCGTCCTGGGATGCATTCGACGATCTGGTATCTCACCTCGAACCTACAGGCGATACCGGAATTCGGTACTGTATCCGTTCACTTCCGGTGGATCTCATGCCTTTCGGAGACATCGAGAATCCAACAGGCAGTTCAACCCCTTCACCCCGCAAAGAAAGCGTGGCCGTCTTCGGGTTTAGAGAAGTCTTTGAACAAGCAACTCCTCTGACTTTGCCCTGTGGAGCAACCGTTAGTGTTCCACACCCCGCGGGCTACACGGCGCTCAAAATGAAGGCATGGACTGATCGTGCACCATCACACGAGACCAAAGATGCCTCCGATTTATCAGTTCCGGCCTTTTGGTATCAAAAATCCGCAGCAATCCAAGACCGCCTCTACGAAAGCAAGCAAGGACGGGACGTACTCCTCGCCTATGATCTGGAAGCCGACCGAGCTGCCATTCACCTTCTGGGTCTAGACGTACGCGAACATCTAGGCACCGAGCGTGCGGCAGAACTCGACGACACGTGGTCTTGCTCACCACTCGAGCTCTTCGCCCGAGACTTTGGCCAAGCAGAAATCCCCGGGTGGCCGGTCAAAAGTGATACCCAGCGGGCTTCATTCACCGAAGCTCTGACAGCAGGATTGCATGGCCTTCAGGGACCACTGGAGAGCCGCTGAGGTCGACCTTCACCCGACGGCGCGGTTGGCTCGGGACTATCTACCACATCGCGATCAGCCTGAGCTCGTCAGATGAACTGCCGGTGTGCGCCGAGCTTTCCGCAAGCGAAGAGTCCGGAGGCGCCAACGAGACGGAACGACCTTTCCTTATTCATGCTCAGTCTCCACGACCTCGACTTAGTGAACTTTCGATTCGCTGGGAGCCGCATGTCCGGCCTTCAGGCCAGGACACAAAGTCGACGTCACCGGCCGAGGAAGTCACGAACAGAGCTACTGCCCCGGGGTGTCGGGCAGCAGCGAGCGGCGGTCCTCGGCGATCGATGAGTGGCTGGACATGCCGCCGTCGACCACTAGGCACTGCCCGGTGACGTAGCGGGACTCCTCGGAGGCCAGGTACAGCATCGCCTGGGCGATGTCCTCCGCGGCACCGATGTAGGGCAGGGCATTATGTCCGCGGATGGACTCAATGGCCTCCTGGGGCAGGTTGTCTCGCAGCGCGGGGGTCATGATGGCGCCCGGGGCAATGGAGTTGCAGCGTACGTTCTGTGCCCCGTACTGCGTGGCCATGTATTCGGTCAGCCGGATCACCGCGGCCTTCGCCGTGCCGTAGGAGACCTGCAGGAAGTCCCCGGAGAGCCCTCCGACGGACGCGGTGTTGATGATCGACCCGCCTCCTGCGGCAATGATATGCGGAAGGGCGGCCCGCGAACCGACCACGGTGCTGCGCACGTTCAGCTTCATCGTCCGGTCGAATTCATCCATGTCCAGGCGCAGCAGGTCCAGGTCCTTCTTTGGGTTGCTGCCCCCGACGTGGTTGCACATGATGTGCAGGGCCCCGAACGTCGAGACTGCGGTGTCGACCAGCCCGGTCAGCGAGGCCTCGTCCATCGCGTCGACCGCCACCCCGATGGCAGTACCGCCGTCGGCGGTGATCTCCGCAGCCGCGGCCTCGGCCTGTTCTGGCTTCAGGTCCCCGATGACGACCTTGGCTCCTTCGGCGGCGAACAACTTCGCTGCCGCCAGCCCGATGCCGCTGGCTCCTCCGGTGATGACTGCTACCTTGTCCTGGATCCGACCCATGGTTCGCTCCTTGCCCTCGAGAGTTTGGTCCACCCACCCTAGTCCTCATCCCCCGGTCGCTGCCGAGCTTGCCCGGCGGCCAGAACAGGGCTACTGAGGTTCGGTGATCAGTCCTTCCGAGACCATCCAGTCGTAGGCGACATCGGCAGGTTCCTCGCCGTTGACGTCGACCTTGAGGTTCAGGCCACGCATGACCTCGTCATCGAGCCGGGAGGAGACCTCCGCGAAGACATCTGCCAGCTGCGGGTATTCCTCGAGGGTCTCTGTACTGATGACCGGGGCGAGGTTGTAGGCCGGGAAGAACTTGCGGTCGTCCTCCAGGACCACCAGGTCCAACGCATCGATCCGCCCATCGGTCGTGAAGACCTCGCCAAAGTTGCAGTCGCCGTTGGCGGTGGCCGAGTAGACGGCACCGGTGTCGTAGATGCCGATGTTGTCATCGGGCACCCCTTTCGCGTCCCCACGCTTCATCCCGTAGTCCTTCAGCCAGGGATTGAAGCCATCGGACCGTGAATTGAACTCGGACTCCACGCAGAACGTGCGGTCCTTCACCGGCAGCTTGGCAATCTGGGACATCTTGCTGATCCCGCCTAGGTCTTTCACCGCGTCCTTGCGCACCGCAAAGGAATAGGTGTTGTTCTCGGGCGAGGGCCGGCCCCAGGTCAGGCCGTTGCCCAGGTCCTCGTCATGGACGGCCTGCCACTGCTTCTCCTTATCGGGGATGCCCTCCTCGTGGCCCATGTAGATGATCCATCCGGTGCCGGTGTAGTCCCAGCCCATGTCGGCCTTGCCGGAGACCAACAGATCACGGAAGGGCTGGCTGCCCGGGACATTGGACAGGTCGGTGACCTTGAACCCCGCCGCGGTGGCGGCCAGCACGGCCATCTTGCCCAGCGTCAGCGCCTCGGTGTAGTTCTTCGCGGTCACCACCAGCGAGGCATCGTCGGGCAACCCCTCGGCAGGTTCGATGATCCCCGGATCGGCCTTGGGGACATAGGACGCAGCCGGCTGCAGCCCGCAACCGGCCAGCAGGGAACCCACGGCAAGGGCGGCGGCGGCCGCATGGACGCGCCGTCTGGCCGCGGGGCGCCGCGGGCCCCGGGCGGGGAAATGAACAGCCATTTCTAGAGTCCCTTCGGGCGGGCAACATGCTCGACGAGCCGTCCCAGCCAGTCAATGACCAGCGCCAGCAGGGCCACCAGCAGCGAGCCGGCCACCAGCACGGTGCTGAGGTTGAGGTTGACACCGGTGACGATCAGGATTCCCAGTCCGCCACCGTTGATGAAGGCAGCCAGCGTCGCGGTCCCCACCAGCAGGACCAGTGCGGTGCGGATGCCCGCAAGCATCACCGGTACGGCCAACGGCAGTTCCACCTTGAACAGCACGGCACTGGAGCTCATGCCCATGCCGCGTCCTGCCTCGATGAGCCGCTCGTCGACCTGGCTGAGTCCAACCATCGTGTTGCGCAGGACGGGAAGGATCGCATAGGCGACCAGCGAGACCACTGCAGCGTTGAAGCCGAAACCCAACCAAAAGGCCAGCAACACGACCAGACCGATGGCCGGTGCCGCCTGGCCGATGTTGGCCACGGCCATCACCGGGCCGCTAAATTTGCGCAGCGGCCCCCGGGTGAGCAGCACGCCCAGCGGGAGGGCGATGACCAGCACGATGACGGCCGCCACGATGGTGAGCTTGAGGTGCTCGAGGGTGTACCCCCACAGTTCGCCGGGATCGAGGGTCGCTTTTTCCGTCGCGCTCAAATCGCTCAGTCCCAGCCAACCGATGAGCAGCAGGAAGGCGATGGCAATGCCGGCCAGCTGCCACCAGAGCGCCTTGGCCATGCCTCCATCCACCGCCCGGGACGCCTCGCCGACGGCACCGGCGTCCGCGCCCGTGGTGGTCTCCAGGGAGCTCATGGTTGGCCACCATCCTGCGGCTCGCCGGGTGCTTCATCGTCATCAGTCCGCGACGCGTTGCTCCGCCCGGACGCCGCGACCGCTGCATCCACAGATGCTGTCGGGATGGCGCCGCTGTTCAGGCCCACCGGGGAAGCGGCATCGTCCCTGGCCGCTTCCTGGGCCGCATGGATGGACTCCATGACCGTGTCCACGGTGACCAGGCCACGGAAGACATCGCGTCTGCCGACCACCAACGCGGCACTGACGCTGTTGACCAGCATGACGTCCAGGGCGTCATTGAGGGTCGAACGGTCCGAAACCACCGCGAGGTCGGGATCGATCTGGTCGGTGATGACGTCCATGCGGCTCAGCTCGCGTCGGGACAGCCATTGCGCGGGGCGTTCGCGTGAATCGAGCACCACCACGTTCTTCTTCCCCTCCCCCTGCAGGCGCGAGAGGACATCGGAGACCGTGTCACCGGCGACCGCGGTGACCGCTTCCTCCAATTTCACGTCCTCCACGCGGTTGAGCGTGAGCTGCTTGAGCCCGGCGCCGGAACCGATGAAGTTCTCCACGAATTCGTTGGCCGGGTTGGCCAGGATGCGCTCCGGGGAGTCGTACTGCACCAGATGCGCCCCCTCGTCGAACACGGCGATCCAGTCACCGAGCTTCACGGCCTCGTCGAAGTCGTGGGTGACGCAGACGATGGTCTTCTGGAGTTCGGACTGGATGTTGATCAGTTCGTCCTGCAGCCGCTGACGGGTGATCGGGTCCACGGCGCCGAAGGGCTCGTCCATCAGCAGGATGGGCGGGTCGGCGGCCAGGGCGCGAGCCACCCCCGATGCGCTGCTGCTGCCCGCCGGAAAGTTCCTTCGGGTAGCGGTCGCGGTAGGTATCGGGGTCCAGGGAGACGAGTTCGAGCAGTTCATCCACGCGGTCGGCGATGCGCTGCTTGGTCCAGCCGAGCATCTTGGGCACCAGGCCGATGTTGGTCGCCACCGTCATATGCGGGAAGAGGCCGCCGGCCTGGATGACGTAGCCGATCTGCCGACGGAGCTTGTCCCCGTCCATCGCGGTGACGTCCTGGTCGTTGATGACGATGCCGCCGCCGGTGGGTTCGATGAGCCGGTTGATCATCTTCAGGGTCGTGGTCTTGCCACAGCCCGATGGGCCGACGAACATGACGATCGACCCGGCGGGGATCTCCAGGGTCAGCCCGCCCACGGCCGGTGTGGCCTGGCCGGGATAGCGCTTGGTGACTTCCTCGAGCAGGATGGCGGCGCCCGTGACGCCGTTCTCGGAGCCTTGGGTGGTTGGTTTCAAATCAGACACGGATACCTCGCGGTGTGGTGAGCCGACCAATGCCGACAAGCAGCAGGTCGAGGATGAGGGCCAACAGGATGACGCCGACGACGCCGACGACGACCGACTCGAGCGCGTTGGCGCCCCCGAGCCGGGACAGACCGGAAAAAATGAACCCGCCCAGGCCGGGACCCAGGGAGTAGGCGGCGATGGCGGCGATCCCCATGACCATCTGCGCCGAGACGCGCACGCCGGCCAGGATGACGGGCCACGCCATGGGGATCTCCACCGTGGCCAGGGTGCGGAAGCGGCTCATGCCGATGCCGCGGGCCGATTCGACGACGGACGGCGGGATGCCGGCCAGGCCAACCACCGAGTTGCGCAGGATCGGCAAGGCGGCGAAGAACGTCACGACCACGACGGCGGGGGCGACACCGAAGCCCATGGGGGCGATGAGCAGGCCGATCAGCGCGAACGACGGGATGGTCAGGCCGATGGCGGAAATGCTGTTGGCTGCCCCGCTGGCTGCCTTGCTCCGGTAGACCAGGGCCGCCAGGACGATGGCGATGACCGTCGCGAGGATCAGGCATTGGACGACCAGGCTGAAGTGCTGCCAGGAGTCAAAGAGTATTTGGCGGTATCTATCGCCGACGAATTCCCACATGTTCAGACCCTCTTCACACTGGCTCCGGTAAGACTTTCGACGCGGCCCGAAGGGCTGCGTCGTCCAGTCCCACCGTAGCCACGTATTTCCGATCGGGGGGCCATTTCGGCATAAAACCGTCTTCTGTTACCGGCTCGTCACCGCAAAGCGGCAGTCCCAAGCTCCCTTCGCGCCACGGAATCCCCGCGCAAAGCCCGCGGATCCAGCCTGACGCCAAGGCAGGATATTCCACCTTGCCAGCGCACCGGAGCAGTGGAAGGGTTGGACCCAGTGACTCCCCTTCGAAAGGAGCATCAATCATGGCCAACCTGAACGGCAGGAAGATCCTCGTCGCGGTCTCGAACCGCGGCGTCGAGCAGGACGAGCTCACGGTTCCGCTGCAGCGGCTGCGCGCCGCCGGAGCAGAGGTCACCGTCGCCGCGCCGAAACCCGGCGAGATCGAAACCCTCGTCAGTGATTGGGAACCCGGAGACCGGGTTCCGGTCGATGCCACCCTCGCGGACGTGGAGGCTGCCGACTACGACCTGCTGCTGTTGCCCGGTGGCACGCTCAATGCCGACGCCCTGCGTCTGGATGACGAGGCCCAACGCCTCGCGAAGTCCTTCGCCGCAGCGTCCCGCCCCGTCGCCTCGATCTGCCACGGTCCGTGGCTGTTGGTGGAGACCGGTCTGACCCGCGGCAAGACGCTCACCTCGTATCTCTCGATCAGAACGGATGTCGAAAACTCCGGCGGCACCTGGAAGGACCAGGAGGTCTTCCGCTGCCCGGCGGAAGGCTGGACCCTGATCACCTCCCGGAACCCCGGGGATCTGGATGCGTTCACCGCAGCGATCGAGAACGAGCTGGCGGCCTGAGTCCGCCGAGGAGCCCGCAGTACCCGTCAATGGAAGGAAGCAGAACCATGGCTACGAAGAACAAGAAGAACGCCACCTACACCGTCCCGGGCCTGAGCCTCAAGGACGGCCACCAGGTCGGCGAGACCCTGCAGATGCGCCTCCACGCGCTGAACGACCTGCAGCTGACCCTCAAACATGCCCACTGGAACGTCGTCGGCCGCGATTTCATCGGCGTCCACGAGATGCTCGACCCGCAGATCGACACCGTTCGCGGCATGATCGACACCCTCGCCGAGCGCATGGCCACCCTCGGGGTCTCCCCCAACGGGCTCCCCGGGGCCCTCGTCGCGGCCCGTCCCTGGAATGACTACGAGATCGGCCGCGCCGGAACCACCGCGCACCTGGCTGCCCTGGACGTCGTCTACACCGGGATCATCGAGAGCCACCGCAAGGCCATCGGGATCGTCGGGGCGTTGGACCCCATCACCGAAGACCTGTTGATCGGTCAGGTCGGCGAACTCGAACTCTTCCAGTGGTTCCTGCGCTCCCACGTGGAGAACAGCGACGGCGATCTGGCCGACGCCGGGGCCCGCACCGAGAAGGGTGCTGCCGCCAAGGCCAAGGGATCCTCGAAGAAGTAGCGTCGGTGCCGGTTTTCACCGGTTGCCTAAGGAACGGCGGCGGGTCGTGGGTTCATCGCCCACGGCCCGTTTCCGTGCCCGGGCCTTCAGGTCCCCCCGAGCTCGAGCTCCACGGTGACCTCCTCGTCGAGGTCGATCCCCTCCGCCTGCCGGACCGCCGTCTTCAGCGGAACCAGATAGCCACCGTCCTTCGGAAATAGAGCCGTGGTGAAGCGGGTGGAACCGATTTTCGCGGCCACCGGGATCATCCCCCACCCATAGGTGACCTGGGAGGCGACGTCATGGATGTAGGCTGCCGCCTCCTCGGGGACCCGCAGATAATAGAAGGGTGCCGGCCCGCGCCAATAGAAGACCACGCCGCCAACCTCCAGCAAGCCGTCGTCGTTCACCGGTGTTTCCCGGGGGATCGCCATCATGCCCCTCCTCCATGCTGGAGTCTACGACCGTCGGCGAGCGCGGCACAGGGCTACCCGTCGTCGCGGTGGGCCCGGCCCCGGCAAACACCCGGCCCTGCCCTAGAGTGGCCGCAGGACGCAGGGGTCCATCCGGGCATCAGCCGACGTGATCACCTGCGTTGACCTGTGATCTTCTGCAAAGGACCCGTGAATGCTTGAGCAACGCCTGTACGTGAACGCCACCTTCCACACGCAGTGGGATGGATATCCCCGGGCGACGGCGTTGCTGGCACGCGGCGAGCACATCATCGCGGTGGGCACCCCGGAGGATCTCCGGGGCCAGGCCACCGGAGCCCTGGAAACGATTGATCTCGGCGGGGCAACGGTGATCCCCGGGCTCACCGATGCCCATATCCACACGGCCAACTACGCCCGTGAGAGCGCCGCGCTCGACCTGCGGGGCACCTCCTCACTGGACGAGGCCCTGGGCAGGATCAGGGTCCACGCCTCGAGGCTGCCGGCGGGGGCCTGGATCTTCGGGGGCCGGTGGGACTTCAATACCTGGGATGTGCCCGTCCAGCCCGATCGGGCGGCACTGGACTCGGCGACCGGTTCACATCCGGCAGCCCTGCCCAGCATCGATGGGCATACGGTCTGGGCGAATTCGGCGGCACTGGCCCTGGTCGGCATCGACGCGTCCACCCCCGATCCGGTCGGTGGTCGGATCATCCGCACCCCGGACGGAGAACCCACGGGGATCCTCCGGGAGGCAGCGCATGCGCCCCTGAGCGAGATCATGCACGGTGACGCGGCCGGGGATCTACAGTCCCAGCTCGCCTCCGCCCAGGAGCGGTTGCTGGCGGCCGGGCTGACCGCCGTCCACGACTTCGACGGCGAGGAATGCCGCACCGCCTACGAGGGACTGCGCGCGCGTGGCGATTTGCGGCTGCGGGTGCATAAATCGATTCCGGCGACCTCTCTGGACCGGGCCATCGACGAGGGCCTGGCCACCGGCTACGGCGATGCCTGGTTGCGGACCGGGCCGGTCAAACTCTTTTCCGACGGTGCCCTGGGATCCCACTCCAGCCACATGGGTTCGCCCTTCCCCGGTGACGACGGGAACACCGGGCTCGAGGTCACCCCCTACCCCGAGCTGCTCGCCCTGGTCCGGCGGGCCGCCGGTGCCGGCATCGCGGTGGCGACCCACGCCATCGGGGACCGGGCCAACCAGCTCGTCCTCGACGCCTACCAGGATCTGGCCCTCCATCCGCTGCATGGTTCCGCGGCCCCGCGGGCCTTGCGCCACCGGATCGAACACACCCAACATCTGCGCCGGGAGGATATCGCCCGGGTGGTCCGCCTGGGCGTCGTCCCGTCCATGCAACCCACGCATTGCCCCACCGACATCACCCTGGCCTCCACCCTGCTGGCCGGCCGCGATCTGGCCTCCTATGCCTGGCGCTCGCTCATCGATGCCGGCGCGTTCCCGGCCTTCGGCTCCGATGCCCCGGTCGAACTCCCCAACCCCCTGCACGGCATCCACGCGGCCGTCACCCGCCAGCGCCCCGATGGCGAACCCACCGGTGGTTGGCAGCCCGGCGAGCGGATCACCATCGCCGAGGCCATTGCCGGTTTCACCATCGGAGCCGCCCATGCTTCCGGCGAGGAGGACCTGAAGGGACGGTTGCGTCCGGGCATGCTGGCCGATTTCACCGCCCTCGGAGCCGACCCCTACACGATCGATCCCGCGGAACTGCGCGATGTGCCGGTCCGGGCGACGGCTGTCGGCGGGGTGCTGCGCTACCGCGACGACGCCTGAGTGGAGCCCCGGACCAGGGCGTATGGTTCAACCATGAGCACCCCCATCTACCCTCCCGCCGACACCCGGGAGGATCTTGCCAGGAATCTCCACGCCGTCCAGGACCGGATCTCCACCGCCGCCCGGCGGGCCGGCCGCTCCCCCGGGGAGGTTCGCCTCCTGCCGGTCAGCAAGACCATCGACGAAGCCCATATCCGGTTGGCCGTCGACGCCGGCTGCCGGTGGTTGGGTGAGAACAAGGTGCAGGAGGCCCACCGCAAATGGGAGGCGATGTCCGATCTGGAGGAGGTCAAATGGTCGGTGATCGGGCACCTGCAGACCAATAAGGCCAAATTCGTCGCCCGGTTCGCCAGCGAGTTCCAGGCCCTGGACAGCCTGCGTCTGGCCGAGGCGCTGGATCGCCGGCTGCAACGCGAGGGCCGCGGTCTGGACGTCTTCGTCCAGGTGAACACCTCCGGCGAAGCCAGCAAATACGGGATGGAGCCCGAGGAGACAGCCGGCTTCATCGCCGAATTGCCGGCATTCAGTACCCTGCGGGTCCGCGGACTCATGACGCTCGCCGCATTCAGCACCGACCAGGAGCGGGTACGCCGCTGTTTCTCCACCTTGCGCACCCTGCGCGATCGGATCCGCCAGGACGCCCCGGATCCGGCGGCCTTTGAAGAACTGTCCATGGGCATGTCCGGGGATTTCGAGTGGGCCATCGACGAAGGCGCAACGGTCGTGCGGGTGGGCCAGGCGATCTTCGGGCCACGGACGCTCCCCGACAGTTATTACTGGCCGGCGGCCGGCACCGACTCCTGACCCCGGGATGCCACCGGTTCCGCGCGGGCTAGTATTTTCGTTCGCTGGCGAATTGCAGCGGGGGAACCTCGGCCCGCCGGAGGATCAGTTCCAGCGCATGGTCATCAAGCCGCCGGTCCTCCTCGGTGACCGGAACCCACTGCGGGATCGGGGAGGCATGGCCGCTTTCGTCGCGGGACACGAAGATGCTCATGCAACGGGTGGTTTCCCGCCAGGCCTCCGAGCGCGGGTCCCGGGCCCTGACGTGTACCGCGATATGCATGCTGTGCGGGCCGGTGTGGATCAGCCGGGCCTCGAGTTCGACGACGTCTCCGATGTGGATGGGGTTCAAAAAATGGATGCCACCCGAGTAGACGGCCACCGAATCGCGTCCGCTCCAGCGCGTGGCACAGGCCCGGGCGACCTCGTCGATCCAGCGCATGACGATCCCGCCGTGGGCGTTGCCACCCCAGTTCACATCGGTGGGTGAGGCGAGGAACCTGAACATCTCCTGCGGGGCCGTTCCGGCCTCCGTGTATTTTTGGGCCCGCATCAGGTCGCGGATGGCTGCCCGGGCCTCCACCCGGTCCTCGACCCAGCGGGCCAGCTGCTCCGCCTCGGGATCGGAGGCCTCCCACGGTTGGACGGGTTTGGGTCGGCTGTCCTCATCCATGGCGACGAAAGCCAGAATGCAGTCCATCGCGGGCCGGAATTCGCGTTCACTGACATCCGCGGCGTCGACGGTGACCACCACCTGCATGCTGGTGCGTCCGGTATGCACGATCCGGGCGGTGACCTCGATCAGATCGCCGTTGCGGATGGGACGGGTGAAGTGCACGTTCCCGACGTAGGCGGTGACGCAATAGCCCCCGGCGTATCCGACCGCACAGGCGTACCCCGCCTGGTCGATCCATTCCAGGATCCGGCCGGCCTGGACCGTCACGCCGTCCTCGGACACATCGGTGGGGGCCGCTAGGAAACGCAGCTTCATCACGTCGTTCATCAGTCGATCGTATCCATGCCCGGCCCCGGTCCGGACATCGGCACTGCTAGCCTTCCGTCATGAAGCGTCCGTTCGTGCAGAGGGCCCGAAGCATGGTGGCCCGCCCCACGGGGAAGGTCTCACGGCCCCGATTCGTCGGCGCCGTCATCCTCGGTGCGTTCCTGGTCTTCGCCGGGACCAGCCATCTGAGTTTCGCCCGCACGGAATTCACGGCTCAGGTGCCGCAGTGGGTCCCCCTCGATGCCGATGTCGTGATCCTGGCCTCCGGAGTAGTGGAAATCGGTTTGGGTGCGGCCCTGGTGTTCTGGCGTCGACGCCGCGTTCTGGTGGGTTGGGCCGTTGCGGCCTTCTTCCTTGCGGTGTTCCCCGGCAACATCGCCCAATACGTCACTGGTACCTCCGCGTTCGGACTCGATAGTGATGGTTCGCGGCTGGTCCGCCTGTTCTTCCAGCCCGTCCTGATGCTCTGGGCCCTCTGGTCCACGGGGGCTTGGAGGGCACTGCGCACGGCCCTCCGGGGTCCCTGATCCCGGGGTCGGCTCCCGCCCTACCAAAGTCCGGCCGCCGAGCCTATGCTCGGGACCATGACGAAGGATCAGGGTTCCTCCACACAACGCCTCGAGGTCAACGAGTGCTGGACGTTGCTTCGCAGCGTGTCGGTGGGCCGTTTGGCGGTCTGGGTGGAGGACCACCCGGATATTTTTCCAGTCAACTACGCCGTCGACCACGGAACCGTCGTTTTTCGCACCGGTGCGGGAACAAAACTTTCCGCAGCGTTGGGGGATCACCCGGTGGCCTTCGAAGTGGACGGCGTTGACCAGT
This sequence comes from Arthrobacter sp. AOP36-A1-22, assembly GCF_052377615.1. NCBI lineage: Bacteria > Bacillati > Actinomycetota > Actinomycetes > Micrococcales > Micrococcaceae > Arthrobacter > Arthrobacter sp. AOP36-A1-22. The sequence goes on along the minus strand of NZ_JBQSWX010000008.1, from coordinate 129,528 downwards.
CCACGGGTGTCGCCTGGAGCGTCAATCTCAAGGGTGCCGCCGAACTGCTCAAGTCCACGGAGGAGCTCGTGGAGAGTTTCTCGCTGATGCTCTTCCCATGGGAATCGGGGCATAAGGACGCGTTCGTCCGCATCACCCCCACCTCGACCACCGGCCGCCGGTTCACCATTTCCGAACCCACCGAATGGTGGACCATCAATTCCCGGGCTCCCCGCACCGCCGACGAATAGGCCGCCCTGCAGCCGCGCCGGGATCTCAGCTCTGCGCTGAGTCCGTCGAAGCTGCCTCCCGTTTCCCGCCCGAGCGTCCGACGAAGGCGTCCATGGTGTTGTTCACCCCCAGCAGGTTGGCCACCTTGTCGAAGAGCGGCACCGGCAGGATACGCAGCGGAGACAGGGCATGGACGGCGCGGGGCATGACGAGCTTCTGCTTGCCCGCCTCGATGGCGTCGAGCATCCGGGTCACCACGTAGTCGGGTTTCAGGATCGGCAGGATCAGCGGGAACCTGGTCTTCACGCCCTCGAACATGCCGGTGGAAATGTAGTAGGGGCAGACCACCAGGGAGTTGACCCCGGTGCCGTCCTTGGCCAGTTCGACACGCAACGATTCGGCGAATCCGAAGGCCGCGAACTTGCTGGCCGAATAGTCGGTCTGCTTCGCCACCCCCACCATTCCCGCGGCGCTGGAGACCGTGACGATACTGCCGTGCCGGCGTTCGATCATTCCGCCCAGGAAGGCCCGGGTGACCCAGTACAAGGCCATCACGTTGACCTGGATCGTGGCCTCCAAGGCCTCCTCGGAGGCGTCGAGCAGCCGTTTGCCGCTGACGACGCCGGCATTATTGACCACGACGTCGACCTCGCCGGTCTGCTCCGCCGTGGCCCGGACGGCGGCCCGGTCGGTCACGTCCACCGCGAAGGCCTCGGCGTCGGCCCCCAGCGCCCGCACCTCGTCACGGACTGTCCGTCCGGAGGCTTCCGACAGGTCCCAGATGACGATGCGGGCTCCGCGTCGGGCGGCCCCCAGTGCCAACAGCCGGCCGATGCCGCTGCCTCCACCGGTGATCAGGACGGTCTCATTCTTCAAGGGGTGGCGCATGGTGCTCCGGTTCCGTGGGCGTCAACGATCATCACCCCACATTGAACCATCGTTCGATGGATGACAAGGCTAGGCTTGCTCCATGGGGGGAATCAAGAAGCCCGAGGGCGAACGACGCAAGGACATCATGGACGCCGCCGCAAAGGTGGCACTGGACGGCGGGATCGAGTCGGTGACCTCCCGCAGCGTGGCTGCCGAAGCGGGGCTGTCGATCGGCCTGGTCTACTTCTATTACGAGTCCAAGGAAGGTCTCCTGCACGCGCTGTTGACCCACCTGCTGGAGACCATCCTGGGTGGTCCCCCGCCCGGTTTCGGCGAGGATCTCTCCCCCCGGGCCGCCCTGATTTCGATGGTGGCCCAGCAGATCCATGCCCTGCCCGCCCGGCGCGGTGAAGTCGACCTGATCTTCCAGTTCTATTTCCTGCGTCACCACGACGAATACCGCGCGCCCATCAACGCCGCACTGGACCGCTACGCGGCCACCCTGGAGCCGGTCACCGAGCGGCTGGTCGAAGGCACCGGCATGTCAGGCCCCGCGTTGCGTTCCACCCTGGCCTCACTCATCTACGGAGCGGCCGTGAACGTGGCCCGCCAGCCGGAGGAATTCAGCCCCGAGCTGCTGTTGCAGGTCGTCTCCACCCTGGTCCCCGAACACCGGGGGCACTAGCTGCCCGGCGGCGGGGCCGTACTGGAGCGGATGATCAGTTCCGGGGCCACCCGTTCGGAGGAATGGTCCGGTTCCGGGTGGGTCATCTGCCGGATCAGATGGGCCACCGCCTGCCTCCCGGTCTGCTCGAACGACTGCCTGATCGTGGTCAACGGCGGCTGGCTGTAGGCGGCCAGGGCGATGTCGTCGATTCCCACCACCGACACATCCTCGGGCACCCGCCGGCCGAGCTCATGCAAGGCACGCAGTGTCCCGAAGGCCATTTCGTCGCTGGCGACCAGCACTGCGGTCACCTCGGGCATCCGCCCCAGGAACTGGCCATTGCGGTACCCCGACTCCGGCGTCCAGTCACCGTGGAGTTCGGGCGGCACCTCGCAGCCGGCTTCCTGCAACGTCTCCCTCCAGCCGGCGACCCTTGTCGCCGAATCCGACCATTGATCGGGTCCGGCGATATGCCAGACCGTCCGGTGCCCCAGTTCGAGCAGGTGGCGGGTGGCCAGCCGGGCCGCTTCGGCCTGGTCCACGGCTACGACATCGGCGGCAGAGGTCCGCGAACCGTCCACGGTGACCGTGGGAACCCGGCGGGTGATCCGTTCCAGGGGTTCGTCGACGTCGATCAACGGCACCGCGATGATCAGCCCATCGACCCCCTGGTCCACGAGCCGGGTGACGGCCTGGCCGATGGCGGAGGAAGCCAACGAGTCGGTGGTGGTGTTGTTGACGAGGTAGCCGTGGGCGCGGGCCTCCTTCTCGATGCCCAGGGACAGCGAAGCCCGGGAATAGAAGTCCGTGGCCAGGGTGAGCACCCCCAACGTCTTGCTTTGACCGGTGACCAGGGCCCTGGCGGTGTAGTTGCGCCGATACCCCATCTCCTCGACCACCGTCATGACCCGGTTCCGGGTCGCCGGCTGCACATGCGGGTGCCCGCTGAGCACCCGCGACACGGTCTGCGCCGAGACCCCGGCCGCCTGGGCCACATCGCGCATGGACGGGGCACGCCCCACCGGCATGGTCATGCCTCCACGTCCCCTCGTCATCATCCGGTCTCCTTGGGTTCCAGCCTAGGCCCGGGCAGCTTCATCGGCGGGGAGCGCAACGTTCGCGGCCGCCGCGGCCACCCGCTGGCGGGTCTGACGCAGGACGGTCACCGGTTCGGCGCCCACCACCAGCTCCCCGGCCTTGACGAATCCCTCTTCCCGGTCCTCCAACGCCGAGATCAGCCGCCCCCGGCACCGCCGTTCGTCGTCCAGGACCGCCGGTTCGCCGATGAGGTTGTGGAATTCACCCGGGTCGGCGTCGAGGTCGAAGAGCTGTTCGGCGCCGCTGCCCGAGGCCCAGATGTATTTGAACCGCCCGTCGGTGATCCATTGGATCGACTGGCCGAAATAGGTGTGCTCGCCGTGCAGGTGCGTCCTGGCCGGGACCGGGCCTCCGGCCAGGTGCCCGGCCAGCGAGAGACCATCCACCGTGGCGGGGATCTCGACCCCGGCCAGGTCCAGCAGGGTGGGCATGAGGTCACGCAGTTCCACGACGTCGTCCACGGTGGAACCGTTCGAGGCGGCCGGGCTGCGGGGGTCGTGGATGATCAGCGGCACCCGGGCGGAGCCCTCGTAGGGCACGGCCTTGCGGAACATCTGGTGGTCCCCCATCATCTCGCCGTGGTCGGAGGTGAAGGCAATGACCGTGTTCTCGTCCAGTCCGAAGTCGGCCAGGGATTCGACGATGCGGTTGAGCTGTAGATCGAGCTGGGTCATCAACCCGTAATACCCCATGCGGGCCCGGCGGACGACGGCGGGAGGAAGCTTCGCGACGGCCGCCTGGTAGTCCCCATCCCGGCGGTGCTCCTGCCAATCGGAGATCCAGTCCCCCACAGGCAGTTCGTCCTCGGGCACGCAGGAGTACTGGTCCATCGCCCAGGCCGGTGGATCGTAGGGCGGATGGGGCCGATGGAAGGAGAGGTAGAGGAAGAACGGGCGGGTGGGGTCCCGGCGGTACATCCAGTCGATCGCCTCGGTGGCCAGCCAGTTGGTCGGATGCACCCGTTCGGGTTTGTCCCAAGGGCGGGCGGCCACCGAATTGCAGTTCACCCCGGAATCGAAGTATTCCTCGTCGACGGCGATGCCGGGCTGGCGGCGCAGCCACGGGACGTAGTCGTCGAAGAAGCGGAAGTCCTGCCGATGCTCCCCGCGGGCATGGTGGAGGTACCCGTCGTGCAGTACGACGTCGTCGAAGCCCACCCGGGCGCGTTCGGGGTAGACATGCATCTTTCCGATGGCCTGGGTGTGGTAGCCGGCGCGGGAGAATTCCCCCGCGAGGGTGACCGGGTGGGCCGCGGCAAACGGAACACCTTCCTCGTAGCCGACCCGGCCGTGGCGTTCCTGTGACTGGCCGGTGAACAAGGCGGCGCGCGCTGGAACGCACGTGGGCGTCGCCGAGTAGGCCTTCGTGAAGCGGGTGCCGCGTCGGGCCAGTTCATCCAGGTGCGGGGTCTGGACCTGCGGGTGGCCCGCGATCGACAGGCAGTCCCCCCGCCACTGGTCGGCGCAGATGAGGATGACGTTCGGCCGTTCCGCGGTGCCCGCATTAGAAGGTTTCAATGAAGACCTCCGGGGGACCGAGTTCTGGTTCCTGCACGATCCGGACCTGGTCGCCCAGGCCTTCCAGCTCGAGGACGGTCAGGGTGTTGGCCCCTGGAACCAACAAGGGCGCCGGCAGGTACAGCGTGGTCTGCGGTCCACGGTTCCAGTAGCGCCCGAGCAGGAAACCGTTGACCCAGAGGAATCCCTTCACCGAACCGGGTAGGGACACGAAGGCATCCGCTGTGTCGTCGACCATCAGGGTCGCCTCCGCCAGGCCGGTTTTTCGGTTCTGCACAGTTTCCCCGGGGGTGGTCCGGGCCGTCGCCAACAGTTCGGCAGGCCCCGGTTCAGTCAGGGCCACGTGGCGGTGGTTCCAGCCGCTGACCAGTCGTCGCCCGATGAGGACCCCGCCGGTGATGCCCTTGGACTCCCCCAGCCGGGGGCCGTAGTTGATGCGCCCCTGGTTCTCCACGACGATCTCCAGCTCCACCCGCTCCCCCGCACCGGTGAGTTCGATGACCGCCTGCGGGTCGTTGCGTTGAAGCACCCCGACCAGGGTCCCGTTGACATGGACCTGGGCCCGGTCGCGCAGCCCCAGGATGCTGATGGTCGTCGGGCCCTTCGGCAGGATCGGCCGGGCACTGTAGAGCACCAGTCCGGCATCGGCGTCGAGCTCTTCGAAGGTCAACGGGTGGGCCGAGGCGACCGGGGTTCCCGCCCCGCGCAGCACCGGAAGCAGACCTGCCCTGCCCTCCAGGGGCAGGCTCGTCGCCGGCAGGGTGGCCGGAGCGGCCAACAGTCCGGCGGGGACCGGTTCGGCTCCGGGGCCGAGCAGGACCTCGCGCATGGCATGGAACTTCGCGGTCAGCTCCCCGTTTTCGGCCACGGGGGCGTCCGAGTCGTAGCTGGTGATGGTCGGTTGGTACTGGCCCTCGTCGAAGTTCGCCCCCGAGGTGAGACCGAAGTTGGTTCCGCCATGGGCCATGTACAGGCTCACCGATCCGTCGGCTTCCACGATCTCGCGGATGATCCCGGCCGCGTCGCCGGGTTCGCGCACATGGTGCTTTTCGCCCCAGTGGTCGAACCAGCCGTTCCAGAATTCGGCGCACATGAAGGGATCCCCGGGGCGGCGTCCGCGCATCAACGCGGCGCTTTCGGCCACCCTGCTACCGAAGGTCGCCGTCGCGAACGTCCCCTCGAGGGTGCCGCCGTCGAGCATCAACTCGGTGGGCCCGTCGGCGGTGTAGAGCAGTTCGGTGACCCCGCGGGCCAGCAGTGCCTCGCGCAGCCAGGCCATGTATTCGGCGTCGTCGCCGTAGCTGCCGTATTCGTTTTCGACCTGCACGGCGACGATCGGCCCCCCGGTCCCCGACTGCCGGGACACCAGTTGGGGCATGACCAGGTCCAGCCAGCCGGCGACATCGCGGGTGAAGTCATCGCTGAGGCAGCGCAGGCGTCCCCTCCTGCCGTGGGTCACCCAGACGGGGAAGCCGCCGTTGTCCCATTCGGCGCAGATGTAGGGGCCCGGCCGGACGATGACGTCCAGGCCCAGCTCCCCGGCCAGATCGATGAACCGTCCCACATCCCGCCAGCCGGTGAAATCGACCCGGCCCTTGACCGCCTCGTGGAAGTTCCAGGGGATGTAGGTGTCTACGGTGTTCAGCCCCATCGCCGCCAAGCGGGCCAGCCGGTCCCTCCACTGGTCGGGGTGGACCCGGAAGTAGTGGAGGGACCCGGAGAGGATCCGGTGGGGTTCGCCGAAACGGAGGAACCCCCCGTCGTGGATCGACAGCGCCGCCGGGGTCGGCGACGAGGCCTCCGTGTCCAGCGGCGCGGCGTGGGGGCGCGCTTCCTGCAGCATTCCTACTCACTTTCCATGGGGGTTGCATTCCGGTGGCCGTCCGGAAGGGTGGGTGGCCTCGTTATTTACTGGCGCCGAGCGTCATGCCCTCGATGATCCGGCGGCCCAGCCAGATGTAGAGCAGGATCATCGGCAGCACCAGCACCAGCACCCCGGCAAAGAGTCCGCCGTAGTCGGCTCCGTTGGTCTGTTGCCGGGCGATGAAGTTCAGCAACGCCACCGGAAGGACCTGCTTATCCGTGTCCTGGATCAGCACCAGGGCCAGGAACGTCTCGTTCCAGATGTTGATGGCGTTCAGCGTCAGCAAGGTGATGATGCCGGACCGGGCCAGGGGCATCATGATCTGCCAGAACGTCCGCAGCGAGGAGCTGCCATCCAGGGCCGCCGCCTCTTCGAGATCGTTGGGCAGGCTGCGCATGAACCCGGTCAGCAGGATCACCGTGAAGGGGATGTTGGCCCCCAGCAAGGCCAGGAAGAGCCCCCACAACGAGTTGATCAGATGCAGTTGTTCCAGCATGACGTACAGCGGGATGATGATCACCTGCACCGGCACGCCGATGCCGATGGCGAAGAGGGCGAAGATCGTCCCGGAGACCTTGCGGGTGCTGCGGGCCAGGACGTAGGCGGCCGGAGCGGCCAGCAGCATCAGGGTGATCGACCCGCCGACGGTCATCAGGGCGGTGTTGAACGCGGCAATGCCGAATTCGCCCTCGAATAATGCGGTGGCGAAGTTCTCGAAGGCCGGCGGGATCGGTAGCCCCCACGGTGTTTCGAAGATCGCCCGGTGGGTCCGCAGCGAGGTCAGCAACACCCACAGCAGGGTGCCGACGTTGAAGGCGGCCAGGATCCAGACCAGCACGATGCCGACGCTGCGGACCTTTCCGGTCGCGCCGATCCTGGCGGTGGAGCCTGTCTTGCGCGGCGGTGGCGGCGGGGTGTTCTCGGGATGTTCCTGATGGGCCGGGGTGGCCCGGTCGGAAAGCAGGGTAGCCATGGATTCCTCAGTACTCGATCGGTTCGCGGCGGGTGGCCCGCTGGAGCGCGAAGACGAAGACCATCACGGCCAGCACCGTGACCACTGCGGCTGCGGAGGCGTAGCCGAATTCAAAGGCCGGTGTCCGGCCCCCGAAGGTCTTCCCGTAGATGAACAGGGCGCTGTTCCACACGTTGGTCGGTGGCATATCCGCCGAGGTGCCTCCGAAGGCATAGATGAACTCGAAGATCTTCAGTGAACCGATTGTCCACAACACCGCTGCGGCGGTGACGACATCCCAGGTCAGCGGCAGGGTGACATAGCGGAACCGTTGCCAGGCCGTGGCACCGGCGAGGGCGCATTCCTCATAAAGATAGATGGGGATCTGGTCCACTGCTGCCATGAGGATGGTGACGTAGAGGCCGAGGTTGATCCAGATCAGCCCCACCACGATGATCAGGAACAGATGGTCACCCAGCCAGTTCGGTCCCTCGGGGATCCCCACACCGCGGAATGCGGATTCGAGTAGTCCGTTGGACTGGAAGATGAAGCCCCAGAGGATGGAGAGCACCACCGGGGAAATGATCACCGGGAAGAAGACGACGTTGCGGATGAACTTCCGTCCGCGCATCTCCCGCAGCACCATGGTCAGGCCGAAGGCCACGGCGAAGACGGCGATGCCGCCGACCAGGAGGATGATCAGGGTATTGGCAAACGCCTGGTGGAAGACGCTATCGCCCAACAACCGGCTGTAGTTCTCGAAGCCGACCATGTCCGGCTCGCCCATGCCGTCCCAGCGCATGAACGAAATGACGAAGGAGGCCAGCGCCGGCCCGAGGAACAGGATCCCGTAGGCGAGCAGGGCCGGGATCAGGAACGGCCAGAAGATCCGGCGACGCCGCTTCTCCATGGGTGACTCGGAGCGGCCCGCCCGACGGCGGGCCGCTCCGTGCCGGGCGGGCCGAACGGGATGTTCGGCCGCCCGGGTGGCGAGGGCCATCTAGTTCTGGCCCTTCCAGTAGTTCGCCTGGGCCTTGGAGATCTTCTGGGCGAAGCCCTTGGCGTCGGTTCCCCCCGAAAGGTAGTCGCGGACCGGGGCGGCGAAGACCTCCGGGACGATGCCCGCGTAGTCGACGTTCACCCCGTCCAATGCCAGCACGGGGTCCTCGGCGGCGATGGAGTCACCGATGTTCTTCAGGTCCTCCGGGACCTCCACATCGTCGCGGACCGACATCGCGCTGGAGCTGGTCACGTAATCCTCCTGGTATTGCTTCTCCAGGACGAAACGGATGAAGGCCTTGGCCAGCTCCTTATGCTTTGCCCTACCCGGGACCGAATACCCGGTCAGGCCGATCTGCGCGTTTGCTTCGCCCGAGGTCCCCGCGGGGATCTCCAGTGACGCGAAGTCGAAATCCTTGCCCGCACTCTTGGCGGTTTCCTGCGGGATCCAGGACCCGTTGAGCAGGAACGTCGCCTTCCCGGTGGCCCACCGTTCCTGGATGGCCGGGAACTTCGAACCGAAACTGCCGTCGGCGAATGACTCCGGGGGGACGACGTCACGGATCTTCTCCACGGCAGCCATCACGTCGTCGTCCATCCAGGCCTCACCGGACTTGTCCTCGACCGTGGCCCGGAACTTCTCGGGACCGAGTTCACGCATCAGGATGCTGCTGGCCCAGAGGGTGGTGTAGTACGGCACGTCGCTATCCAGTGCCACCGACCCCTTGCCTTCCTTCGTGATGAGGGCACCGAGATCGTCCAGGGTCTTCGGGGCGTTGCCTTCCAGCTCGGAGTGTTCCTTGGCGTCGTACCAGATGCCGATTCCGAGCACGGAGTAAGGAATCATCCAGACTTCGCCGTCGTCGTTGGTGACCAGGTCCTCGAACCGGTCCACGCCGGCGTCGGCCAGCGAGGAGTCCTCGTTGATGCTCTTTTCGGTCATGACCGAGCTGAGGTCCTCGCCCTGGCCGTCACCGACCAATGGCGCCAAGTTGTCCAGCGCCGATTCGACGACATCGGGGGCGTTCGAGCGCATCGCCGGCGCCAGCTTCTGGGTGACCTGGCGTCCCTGCCATTCCACCTCCACCGTCGCTCCGGTTTCCTCCTCGAAGTCCTCGATCGCTGCCGAAATCGCCTTGGCCTGGGGTTCCTTCTCCTGCCAGTACGACCAATAGGTCATCGTCTTTCCGGAAAAATCGCCGTCGGCGGCGTTGGCGGCACCCGACGACTCGGCATCTCCTCCGCATCCGGTCAGCGCCAAGGCGCCCGTCACGGCAATGGCGGTGAGGGCGCCGGCCCTCGAAGTGTGCATGGAACGCATCGTCTCTCCCGACTTCTCCAATGTGGTGATCCACGGATGTTATGGATCACTTACCTATGTTTACCCATGAAGAGTGTGAGCGCAAGCACATTCCCGAAAAGACCAAAACTGTGCGCCTCGAAATGAGGGCAAACCACAAAAGGGACGAAAACTTCTTTGATTTCATGCGCTTCCACGAACACATAGGGCGCGGGAAGGCCCCTGGGGCCATCATGGCCAATCCACGCACAGGTCCCTGATGACCCGAATTTGAGATCAGAATACGAAATGTTATCTGTATCAGCAATAAATACTTCGCCACGAGTTCACCGCACGGAAAGCCAGACAGGATTCGACGCCGTACCGGGATCGTGTCGACAAGGGGGCGCGCCGACCACTCCCGGAGAGTCAAACCTCGCTTGCCCAAAAGTCACACAGCCTTCCCCTTCTGGCCCAATCCAGAAATCTGTGATCCAGTTCATACAGTACATCGGACATCCCACCTCCCATCTATTCCATTTGCTTCGTTCGAAAGGTCTCTGCATGCACCACGCCCCAGCGGTTCCCCCTACCCGTCGTCGACGGTCGGCACCATGGATGGGACGAGTTCGCCACCTCCTCATCACCGGTGCAGCATTGGGGCTGGTGCTTCCGGTCGCCATCGCCGTCCCTGCCACGGGCGACACCACCACCCCGGGGGGCGATCCGTCAGCTGCCCCCGGGGTATTCAATGAGCAGAACCTCGCAGCCGACCGGACAGCAGAGGATTTCTTCTACCGGATCACCGCTCTGACGCATGTTCGTGACGGAGTATTGCTGGCTGCGTGGGATGCCCGACCGGACAGCGCAGCCGATGCACCCAACCCGAATTCAATCGTCATGCGGCGCAGTACCGACAACGGCAAGACGTGGGATTCCATGTCGACGATTGCCGCAGGCCATCCCGGTGATGCGACCGGGAAGAAATACGGATACAGCGACCCCAGCTTCGTCACCGACCACGAAGCCGGCAAGGTCTTCGCCTTCTTCGTGTATTCCAAGGATCAAGGTTTCCACGGCAGTGCATTCGGCAACGATGATGACGACCGCCAGGTCATCAGTGCTGCCGTTGCAGAGTCCACGGACGAGGGCAGGACGTGGTCCGAACCGCGGCTGATCACCGACGTGGCGAAGCCCGGAGCTTCGAAGACCCCATCCCCCGGCGATGTCCGCAGCATGTTCGCCAGTTCCGGAGAAGGAATCCAGCTACGCCATGGTGAACACCGTGGACGGCTCATCCAGCAGTTCGCCGGCGACGTCCAGCAATCAGACGGCACCCGCGCCATGCAGGCCTATTCGGTCTACTCCGACGACCACGGAGCGACTTGGCACCGCGGTGAACTCGTCGGCACCGGGATGGACGAGAACAAGGTCGTCGAGCTCTCCGACGGCCGTGTCATGCTCAACTCCCGCGATTCGAACGGAGGCGGATTCCGGAAGGTCACCATCTCCGAGGACGGCGGCGAAACCTACGGACAAGTCACCGCCGACCGACAGCTACCGGATCCCACTAACAACGCGGAGCTGACCAGCATGTTCCCGAATGCCGCCGAGGGTAGCGACGACGCCCGGAAACTGCTCTACACGGGGGCCAACTCACAGACTGAACGCGAAAACGTTTCGGCCAGGGTTTCCTGTGACGACGGGGCCACCTGGCCTGGTCTGCGGACCATTCGGTCCGGCACCTCCGCTTACTCGTCCACCACAGCCCTGGACAGCGGGATCTTCGGTACCTTCTACGAAGCCGGTTACACCAATGACCTGCGTTTCTCCGCCTACGACCAGGACTGGCTGAATGTCGTGTGCGCACCGCTTGAGGCCGAACCCCTGGAGATCGACCCGGATGAAACCGCCAACGTTCCGGTGACTGTGACGAACCAGGAAGCAACCCGACTGCCAGCAGGCCAACTGACCATCTCCGGCCCCGCCGGCTGGACGGCCAAGACCGTCGAGGTCCCCGCCGTCGCTTCCGGCAAGAGCACCATGGTCGAGGTTCCCGTGACCTCCCCCGCCACGGCCAACGGCCCCGTCCAGCTCCAGAGCGTCTTCACCGCCGCCGACGGGAGGGAATCCCAAGGTCCGGTCACGGCAGAAGTCGAGGGCAAGACCATCGTGGGTATCTCCGTCGAGGGCGAACAGACCGACTCGAACCGGGATGTCGACGCCGATCCGTATGCGGCCCGGGACCAGGTCCCCTACAGCTTCGTGGTGTCCCATACCGGAAATGTCACGCAATGGGTGGTGCCCACGGACGGAAACTTCGCCCCGTTCGCGGCCCAGCCCGTCGGGGACCCCAGCCCGGCAGGCAACTGCCGTTATGGTTCCCTCGCCGTGGGCACTTCCTACAACTGCACGTCTCCACGTCACACGGTGACCGACGACGACGTCGCGGACGGTTTCTTCGTCCCCCGAACCACCTGGACCGTCGGACAAGTCCCGGAATACACGAATATCGACCAAACCCTCGAAGTCACCGGTGAGGAAGTCGACGTTCTCCGCCGGGCACCGGAGCTTTCTGAAACCCACGACGACGGGGCTTTCATCGACGTGGACGGTGACGGGTACGCCAGCACCGGAGATACCGTCACCACGACGCTGACTCTGGAGAATACGGGCAACGTGCGGTTGACGGACGTGACCACGGGCGACCATACCGCGGCGAAGGAACTTTCCACCGGCGGAACGACGACCCATGAACTGCAGCACACGGTGTCCTCCGAAGACGTCGAGTCGGGTGCCATCGCGGCCCAGACTGTGAAATTCACTGCAGCCAATGGGTCGAAGTCGACCTCCCTGACGGCCAAGCTTGCTGCCATTTCCTTGGACGTGTCTGAAGATATCGACCCTGGAGCACCCAGCGACAACGAATCCACGGCGCCGACAGCAGCATCCCTGTCCCACGACAACGGGTGGGACACCGGCCTCCAGGATGGCGATTTTACGGTCAGCATGAACCTCTGGCACGGGTCCAATGCCAGCTTGTTCCGTCTCTACGAAGATGGCGAACTGGTTTCCGTCTCGAAGCTCAAGGCCAAAACGCCGGAAGCACAGAAGGCCTCCTTCTCTGTTGAGGGGAAAAAGAACGGCACCTACACCTACACCGGAGAGCTGGTGAATGCCGCTGGCTCGACGAAGACCGCGCCGCTGAAGGTCAGGGTCACCGACGCGGCCCCGGCGCTGCCGGTTCTCAGCCGCGACCACCAGGGAACCGGCGGGGACTACACCTTGACCGCCAACCTCTGGTGGGGCACCAATGGCGAGACCTACCGACTTCTGGAAGACGGTCGGCAGATCGCCACCGGGAAATTGGACGCCAGCAGCCCCGCAGCCCAGCAGGTCGAAGAAAAGATCTCCGGGCGGAAGTCGGGGACCTATGAGTATGTCGTCGAATTCTCCAATGCCGCCGGAACCACGGCCAGTAAACCGCTGATGGTCAAGGTCAAGTAGCTCAAGCCCACTGCGTGGTCCTCGGGTGGGGCACTCCTCCCGTGCCCCACCCGGCGTCGTTCAGCCTCCGGGGGTGATCCCCAGATGATGTTCGAGCACGTATTCGGCGATCGCCATCGCCGAGGTCGCCGCCGGGGAGGGGGCGTTGCGCAACAGCGTGACGGCTCCGACCTGGTCGACGGCGAAGTCATCGACCAACGACCCGTCCTTGTCCCAGGCCTGGGCCCGCACCCCGGCCGCCGATTTCGAGGCCAGATCCGCCGGCAGCAATTCGGGGACGAAGCGGCGGGCCTGCTGGAAATAGAGCGGTTTGACCAGGGAGGCGGAGATCTCCCGGACCCCCATCAGCCAGTGTTGCTTGGCCAGGGCCGGAGCCCCGGGCCAGCGCAGCGATTCGAGGGTGTCCCGCATCGAGACCTGCCGCCACCGGTATCCTTCCCGCGCCAGGGCGGGCACGGCATTCGGGCCGACCTGGACGTCGTCGTACACCCCGCGGGTGAAGTGGACGCCCAGGAAGGGGAAACGCGGGTCAGGAACCGGATAGATCATGCCCTTGACCAGGTCTTGGCGGCCCGGGGCCAGGGCCCGGTATTCCCCGCGGAAGGGCAGGATCCTCGGCGACGGGGAGGCCCCGACCATCCGGGCGATCACGTCGGACTGCAGACCCGCACAGACGATGAGTCGGTCGAAGACATGGGTCCCTGCCGTGGTTGAAACGCTCACTGATCCGCCGGCGGTGGACACCGCGGTGACTTCCTGACCCAGCAGGACGGCCCCACCTCCGCGACGGACGTCATCGGCCAACGCCTCGGTGATCGCCGAATAGTCCACCACCGCCGTATGCGGTGAATGCACCGCGGCGACCCCGGCGACATGGGGTTCGATCTCACGCATCGCCCCGGCATCGAGCCGCCGCACGCCGGGGACCCGGTTCTCGCGGGAGCGGCGTTCGATCTCCTCCAGCCGGGGCAGCTCGTCCTTCGTGAGGGCGACAACCAGTTTGCCGAGCTCGCGGTAGGGCAGGGAACGCTCGCGGCAGAAGTCGCGGGTCATCTCCCGGCCCCGGCCGCAAAGGGTGGCCTTGAGTGAACCGGGTGGGTAGTAGAGCCCGGCATGCACGACGCCGGAATTATGGCCCGTCTGGTGGGCCGCCAGACGTGCTTCCTTCTCGAGCACCGTCACCTCGACGTCCTCGGTGGCGGTCAGCGCCCGGGCGATGGCCACCCCCACGATGCCCCCGCCGATGATCCCGACCCGTTCAGCCATGCTGGTCCCTTTCGTCGCCGGCACCGTGCTGGCCCGTCCTGGCCCACCTGCCGTAGGTCGATTCTTGCACCGTTGCCGGAATCGGGGGCCTCCTGCGGTCCGGATTCAGTCCCCGGGTGGGCCCACCGACAGGTCGGCCCGCCACCCCCGTTAGGGATGGCGGGCCGGGAACTGTCGTTCTGCTGGCGGGTCAGGCCACCTCGGGAGGCAACATCAGACCGGCACCGGGGATGGCGTCGAGCAGCGACCGTGTGTACTGGGTCTGCGGGTTCTCGAAGACCTCGTCGGTGCTCCCGGTCTCCACCAGTTTCCCCTTCTCCATCACGCAGACATGGTCGGCGATCTGGCGGACGACGGCCAGGTCGTGGGTGATGAACAAATAGCTCAACCCCAGTTCGGACTGCAGATCCGCCAACAGGTTCAGCACCTGCGCCTGCACGAGCACGTCCAGCGCCGAGACGGCCTCGTCGCAGATCACCACTTCCGGGTCCAAAGCCAGCGCCCGGGCGATGGCCACGCGCTGACGCTGGCCGCCGGAGAGCTCGTTCGGGAAGCGCTGCATCATCGACGCCGGCAGGGCCACCTGCTCCAGCAGCGCCCGCACCTTCTGTTCGCGGACCTTGCCGTCACCGATCTTATGGACCCGCAACGGTTCCTCGATGGTGCGGAAGATGTTGTACATCGGATCCAGCGAGCCGAAGGGGTCCTGGAAGATCGGTTGGACCCGGCGCCTGAATTTGAACATCTCCTTGCGCGAGAGCGTGGTGATGTCCACGCCGTCGAACAGGATGCTGCCCTCCGACGCGTCCTCCAGCCCCAGCACCAGCCGGGCCACCGTAGATTTACCCGAACCGGATTCGCCGACGACGGCGGTCGTCGTGCCCCGTTTGATGCTCAGGGACACCTCGTCCACGGCCCGGAATTCCGTGGCCTTGCCGACGCCGCCGCGGATCTTGTAGTTCTTGACCAGGTCCCGGACCTCGATGACGTTGTCCGTGGCCACCGGCCGGTCGGCGGTCAGTTCCTCCGCGGATTCCTTCCCGCGTTCCTTGGCCGATTCGATCCGGCGCGAGGCCAGCGAGGGGGCCGAGGCCACCAGGCGCTGGGTGTAGGGGTGGCGCGGGTTGGTCATCAGTTCCACGGCGGGCCCGGCCTCGACGACCTGTCCCTTGTACATGACCACGACCTTATGGGCGCGTTCGGCCGCCAGCCCGAGGTCGTGGGTGATGAGCAGCACCGCGGTGCCCAGGTCGTCGGTCATGGTGTCCAGGTGGTCCAGGATCTGGCGTTGCACCGTGACGTCCAGGGCCGAGGTCGGTTCATCGGCGATGAGCAACCGCGGTCGGCAGGACAGCCCGATCGCGATCAGCGCGCGTTGGCGCATGCCACCGGAGAACTCGTGCGGGTACTGGTTGGCCCGCTCCTCCGCCCGCGGCAGACCGGCTTCGGAGAGGACCTTGGCCACATCCTTCTTCTGATGCGGTAGTCCATTGGCCGCCAGCGTCTCCTTGACCTGGAAGCCGATCTGCCAGACCGGGTTCAGGTTCGACATCGGGTCCTGGGGGACCATGCCGATGGAGGAACCGCGCAGCTCGACCCGACGCTTCTCCGAGGCGTTGGTGATGTCCTCACCGTCGAAGAGCAGGGTCCCGCCGGCGATACGGCCATTGGCGGGCAGCAAACCGATCGCCGCCAGGGCGGTGGTCGACTTGCCCGAGCCGGATTCCCCGACGATCGCCACGGTTTCCCCGGGCAGGATGGTCAGGTTGGCTTGACGGACCGCCTCGACCTCGCCGTTTCCCGTTTTGAAGCTGATGGCCAGATCGCGCAGTTCCAGCAGCGGACGCGGCCTCGAGGCTTCGTCAAAGGTTTCGTTGTTCATGGTTTCACCGTTCATCGTTTGCGCGCCTTCGGGTCCAGGGCGTCCTGCAGCGCGTCGCCGAGCATGATGAAGCTCAACACCGTCAACGACAGCGCCAGGGCCGGCCAGAACAAGGCCATCGGATTCGAGCGCAGCGAGCTCTTGGCCGAGAAGATGTCATTGCCCCAGGACATGACGTCCGGCGGCAACCCGATACCCAGGTAGGACAGCGTGGACTCGGCCACGATGAAGATGCCCAGGGTGATGGTCGCGATCACGATGACCGGGGCCAACGAGTTCGGGATGACGTGGCGGATCAGCGCACCGGCCCGGCTCACACCCAATGAGCGGGCCGCGATGACGAAGTCCGCGTCGCGCACCTCGATCACTGCGGCCCGGGTGATGCGGGCGATCTGCGGCCAGCCGAAGGCCGAGAGGATCAGCACGATGGTCCAGACGTTGCGGTTCTCCTGGAAGAACGGGATCTGCACCACGACGATGGCGCCCAGGATCAGCGGCAGGGCGAAGAAGATGTCGCCCAGGCGGGCCAGCACGGCGTCGACCCAGCCACCGAAGAAGCCGGAGATCGCCCCGATGGTGCCGCCGAAGATCACGATGGCGATCGTGGCGAACAACCCGATGGTCAGCGAGGACTGGGTCCCGTACATCACCCGGGCCAGGATGTCGCAGCCCTGCTGGGTGAAGCCCAGCGGGTGCCCGGGGACGGCACCGCCGTCGGAGTTGGCCAGTTGGCAGTTCGCATTGGGTTGTTCGTTGGTGAACAACCCCGGGAACAGGGCCACGAAGACCACCGAGACGATCAGGATCGCACTGATGATGAACAGTGGCTGGGTGCGCAGGTTCCGCCACGCCTCGAGCCACAGGGAGACCGGTGCCGCGTCGGAGACGGAACTGTCGGTGGCCTGCAACGGGGTTTCGTCGGGGTCGGCCACGAAGTGTTCGATCGGGTACTTGGAAATCTTGGCACCGCGGACGGTGGGACGGTTTTGGGTGTTCTCAGGCATATCGGATCCTCGGGTCCAGCCACGCGTACAGCAGGTCCACCAGCAGGTTGGCCAGGACGAAGACCACAATCAGTACGGTGACGATCGAAACGACAACGGGGGCCTCCCCGTTCAGCACGGCGCGGTACAAGGTGTTGCCCACGCCGTTGACGTTGAAGATTCCCTCGGTGACGATGGCTCCACCCATCAGGGCGCCCAGGTCGGCACCCAGGAACGTCACCACCGGAATCATGGAGTTGCGCAGCACGTGGACCGTCACCACGCGGCGACGGCTCAGCCCCTTGGCGGTGGCCGTGCGCACATAGTCGGCGCTGGCGTTCTCGATGACCGCGGTGCGGGTCAGCCGCAACACGTAGGCGAAGGACACCAGCCCCAACACGAGGGCCGGGAGGATCAGTTCGGTGAAACTCGCGTCACCGCTGACCGTCGGATTGGCCCATTCGAGTTTGACGCCCACCACGAACTGCATCAGGAAGCCCAGCACGAAGATCGGCACGGCGATGACCAGCAGCGAGAAGACCAGTACGGTCGAGTCGAAGAACTTGCCCTTCTTCAGCCCCGCGAACAGGCCGATGGCGATGCCGAAGACGGCTTCGAACGCCAATGCCATGAGGGCCAGACGAGCGGTGGTGGGGAAGACGCGGGCCAGGATGTCGGTGATCGGCTGGCCGGCGAAGTTGGTGCCCAGATCAAAGGTGAAGATGCCCTTGAGATACAGGAGGTACTGGATCCAGAAGGGCTGGTCCAGGTTGTACTGCTCGCGCAGTGAAGCTTCGACCGCAGGGGTGCAGCCCTTTTCGCCGCAGATGGCGGCGGTGGCGTCCCCGGGGAGGCTGAAGACAAGGAAGTAGATCAGCAGCGTCGCGCCCAGGAAGACCGGGATCAGCTGCAACAGTCGGCGGAGGAGGAATCTGCCCATCAGCGGTGGGCCTTTCGTGCTGAAGACGCCCGATCGGGGCGTAGGGAGTTTGACATGCTTTTTACCTTTTGGGTGAGGCAGGAATGCGGGGCCCGCCCCCGTGATACGAAAGCGGGCCCCGCGTGTGACTGAGGGGTGTGGTGTCCCCTACTTGCCGGTGATGGCGTAGTACAGCGGCACGCCGTTCCAGCCGAACTCGACGTTCTCCACGTTGTCGCTCCAGCCGCCCTGGGCCACCTGATACCACAGCGGGATGGCCGGCAGGTCATCCAGGAGCATCTCCTGGGCCTCGTTCATCGCCTTGGAACCGTCCTCGACGTTGTCGGCGGACAGGCCCTTGGTGATGGCGTCGTCGAACTTCTTGTTCTCGTAGACGGCGTCGTTGGAGCCGGCACCCGTGGTGTAGATCGGGCCCAGGAAGTTGGCCAGCGACGGGTAGTCGGCCTGCCAACCGGAGCGGATGGCACCGGTCAGCTTCTGCGCGGTCGCATCCGTGCGGACCTCCTTGAAGGTGGCGTACGGCTTGCCGGCGACCTTGATGTCGAGGTTGTTCTTGATGTTGTTCACCACGGCCTCGACCCAGGTCTTGTGGTCGCCCTTATCGGCGTTGTACGCAATGGTCAGCTTCTCCGACTTGTCGTACGGCTCGATCTTCTCGGCCTTGGCCCACAGTTCCTTGGCCTTTTCGGGATCGTAGGCCAGGTTCTCGCTGCCCGGGATCGAATCCGAGTAGCCATCGAGCACCGGTGCGGTGAATTCCTTCGCCGGGGTGCGGCCACCGTTGAAGATCACGTCGGTGATCTCCTCGCGGTTGATGGCCATGGAGATGGCCTGGCGGCGCAGCTTACCGGCTTCGCCGTCCCAGTTGTCCAGGTAGTACGGGATGGCAATCGTCTGGTTGCCGGCGTACGGGGACTCGATGGAGCGGTCGCCCAGGTCGTTCTTGAAGTTCTTGATATCCGAGGTCGGGATGGTCTTGAGGACATCCAGGTTGTCGGAGATCAGGTCCTGGTAGGCGGTGGTGTCGTTCTGGTAGATCTTGAACGTCACGCCGCCGTTCTTCGGCTTCTGCGGGCCTTCGTAGTCCTCGTTGGGGACCAGCTTGATCTGGGTCTCGTGCTCCCAGGCGCCGTCGCCGTCGAACTTATACGGGCCGTTGCCGACCGGGTTCTCGCCGTACTTCTTCGGGTCCTTCAGCGCCTCTTCCGGCATCGGGTAGAACGCGCTGTATCCCAGACGCAGCGGGAAGTCGGATTCGGGCTGCTTGAGCTTGACCGTGAAGGTGGTGTCGTCCACGACCTTCAGACCGGAGAGCTCATCGACCTTCGAGCCCTCGGCGCTGGCTTCGTCGTAGCCTTCGATGCTCTCGAAGAAGTATCCGCTGAGCTGGGCGTTCTTCGCGGCGGCACCGTAGTTCCAGGCGTCGACGAAGGACGCGGCCGTGACCGGGTCACCGTTGGTGAACTTCTGGTCGGCCTTGAGCTTGATGGTGTAGTTCTGCGAATCGTCGGTGTCGATCGACTCGGCCATCTCGTTCTGCGGCTTGCCATCGGCGTCGTAGCTGATCAAGCCGGCGAAGATGAGGTCCAAGACGGCCCCGCCGCCGACCTCATTGGTGTTCGTGGGGATCAACGGGTTCTGCGGCTCGGCGCCATCAACGACGATGACCCGGCTCGTGTCTCCTCCACCGTCGGCGGCGTTGTCTCCTCCGCCACCGCAGGCGCTCAGGCTCAACGCAACTGCTGCTGCGACGCCGAGGATTTTTGAAGTGCGCGAATAACGCATTCTTGCTCCTTGTGATGCCGGACGGCGGGGAGGATTACCCATGACACCGCTTCGGCTACTGGTCGGTATTTTCAAGCCCTCATCGTGTTGTGAAGCACTTGTTAACAAGTAGCCTAAGGCATATGGACCACTCACTGTGACCCCAATCATCGTCCCGGGTGTTTCAGCACACCCGACGGTCCCGGGCCCGCCCAGCCGCGGCGGCCCCGGGCCCGACGGCTGACAGAGTGGTCGCGGCCCCGTAGGCTCGGATCCACCGGCGTCCCGGCCGCCGGGGAAAGGATCCGTCATGACCGAGAACCACAGCACCGAGGATCGAGACCGCCCCGCACCGGAACACCGGGTCCCCGAGGGAGTCGACGACGCGACCGTGGAGGCGCTGGGCAAGCTCTCCGAGGCGCTGGAAATGGTCGAGGACGCCCGCGGAAGCCTCTACAACTTCCACCGCAAGACCGGAGGTGCCGATCTGGCCCTCGGGGAGGCGGTGGAGATGCTCCGTTCCGCCGGCCACGGGGCCGTGGCCGCCCGCCTGGAGGAGGAACTGGTGGGGCGCAACGTCGTCGAGGGACGCTGGACGTTCCAGATCATCGAGGACTACGACGACGGCTACTACACCGAATTCCGCCGCCAGGAAGCTGCGGCCCGCCACGAACTCGCCGAGGGCAAAAGGCATCTGCACGAGGCCAGGATGAAGGAGGAGCGCCGGACCCACGGCAAACGCCATCACGAGGCCCGGCCCTGAGTAGTCCGGCGACTCAGCTCCTGCCGCGGGCCGGCCGCCTGCTGACCAGCCCCACTTGGGGCACCGCCCCGTCGGACCGGATCACATCGGCGAAAACTGCGTGCGCCGAACGGTTGGCGGGGGCGGTGGCCGACTCCACGCCCTCGGGCCCCACGGGCAGGAGCACGAAGAAGCCGGGCACCCAATCCAGCATGCGGGGGAAGTCCTCCGAACCAACCGACTGACGGGGATCCGAAGATGGCTCTCGGGACCGAACAGCTCCTCGATGACGCCATGCACGGCAGCGGTCTCGGTCAGGTCGTTGACGTTGACCGGGTGCTGCGGGCTGTACTCCACCGCCACATCCACGCCATAGGCCTCGGCAACACCGTGGAGTAACCGGGGCACTGCGGCGCGGAGTCTGTCGTTGGCCCGGACCGAATATGAACCGACGATGGCTTCGAAGCGGGCCCACTCCAAGATGACGTTGCTCCCGGTGCCGTCGCGGGGATGACGGCAAGGAGGTTGCGCGGTTGCGTGCTGACCTGGGCCGGATGGGGTCGAACTTGAACCAGCCGACGCGCGCGGTGAATTCCGGCCAGGTTCTTGCCCATGGTGAGCTGCTGGAGACGGTGGAGGCCACGCGCCAGGAGTTGGCCCGTCTGCGGGGTGAGCTGGCGTGATCGCGAAGATCACCCGGGGCAAGAACCCCGGGGACATCGGGGCCTACCTGCATGGTCCGGGGAAGGCGAACGAGCACGTCCATCCGGCCAACGGGAAGCTGGTTCCTGGCGGGGTGGTGATCGCCTCGAACATCGGCGTGGAAGGACACCTGGACCCGTCCCAGTGGGCCGGCGAGCTGCGCAAGGCCATGCATAGCCGGCCGGAGATCAGGAACCCGGTCTGGCATGCCTCGCTACGCAACACCGCGACGGATCCGATCCTGACAGATGATGCGTGGGCGGATATGGGCCAGTCCTTCGCCGAGGACATGGGCTTTGCCGATCATCCCTGGGTGATGGTCCGCCACGGTTCTGACCATGTGCATGTGGTGGTCTCCCGGGTAAGCGACCTGGGAGAGGTCTGGCATGGGAGAAACGACCGGCGTGCCGCACAGAGTGCCTGCACCCGCCTAGAACAAGAGCACGGCCTGGAGCAGGCACCCAGGCGTCGTGTGCAGGCCAAGGTTTCGGTGGGGGCCGAGCGTGAGGAGTTCAAGGGCAAAGCCCGGACGGTGGAGGCAGGTCGGGCGGTGCAGGAACGGGAGCGGCTCCAGATGGCGAAGGCCATGGCGGAGAGCCGCCGGCTACAGAAAGCGAATTCCCCCCACCCATTCAGCCCCAGAGCCCCGGAAAGCACGCCGGTCGCCAGACCCCGCAGTGCCGCGCAACGCCAGTACGGCCACGATAAAGGAATTGGGCGTTAATCGTTCAAAGGGAAGACCGGCAGCATCTCCAAAGAGACTCCTAGGTTTCTAATCCATCCCTTTCCTTGACGCGACGGGGGGAAGCTGCGATGAGGGTTATGAGTGATGTTTTAGCAAATGCGGTGATTTTCCATAGAAACGTGCTCATGTCTCGGAAAGCATTTGGCGATTGAGGTCATCCCAGTTCTTATCTGTAACAACGAGCGCAACCATATCTTCTGGACAGAAACCGAAGAATCCATCGTCATACCGAAGGGCCATATTGACTGTATTTTTGCATTTAGGACATGGAGCTTTAGGCCGAGATCCACTTCTATATGGTTCCACCGCCTCCATTTTATCCAGTTGGCCAATTTGAATAGCGGACTCAGCAGTTGGATCGACGTTGAAGGCGAAGAAACATGAAGAACAGACCATCGTTCTTTCGCCTTTGCCGTTTTGGGATGCGAAAAGATCAACGCTGCAATTGGTACAACTGAATTTCCATCGTGGAAGCTTCTCTTTCGACGAATTTTCTGCACCTTTGGGACCAAATTTTCTAGTGAACCCAGCACCGGCTGAGTTTCGATGTACGTTGAAAACCTCACCGCAATTAGGACAAGTTTCTATAGAGGTATCTCCAGGTGTCGCTCCTACCAGTACATTTACCCCGAAGTCACAGTATGGGCATGTGGTGCGTACTTTCCC
This sequence comes from Arthrobacter sp. AOP36-A1-22, assembly GCF_052377615.1. NCBI lineage: Bacteria > Bacillati > Actinomycetota > Actinomycetes > Micrococcales > Micrococcaceae > Arthrobacter > Arthrobacter sp. AOP36-A1-22. The sequence continues at coordinate 106,875 of NZ_JBQSWX010000008.1, read as the reverse complement.
TGAAGCCCGAGGCACGCTCCCGTTGCTATCTGCTAGCTCCTCAATGACCTCGTTAATTTTGTTTTGTAACTGGGCTAAGCCAGTTGAGTCTTGTTGGCTGTTGTCGGCGTCTGATCGTGAAGCTAGTTCCCGACCGAGCTTGTCCAGCGAGTGCGCGGTATCAAGCAAGGATGCCGAGTCAAACTTAGATTTTCGCATAACCGCAATTTCATTTACTTGCCCATAAATCGTCCTGTTTGCTTGTGAAATTAGTTCGAACCCCGTGTCGGCGGAAAATACTTTCATTTCGAACTTTTCGACGGTCTGGCTAATTTGGCCTGCAGCCTGCCCGAGAACACGACTAAGGTTATTGAGTTTTTCGTCGATCTCAGCACGCGCGACTTCTACAGCGTTCGCTGACTCATCTTTTGCGTTTTTTCGTGATTCTTCGCGCTGGCGTTCGCTTAGTATCCGGGAAGCCAACCACGATAAGAGCACGCCGCCTAAGGCAACAAGCACACCACCAGTTACTGTGAGCGTGGGGTTAGGTACTTTTCCGCTTGAACCACTTACTTGCAAAATAACGCCAATCACAATCATGGCGATGCCAGCGATAACTTCAACTAAAACGGACAATATGGATGAAGCGAAAGCAGGCTTCGTCATTGGGTCTCCTTGACTTATTCGCTAATTGGTAAGACAATTGTCCACGAAGCGCAGCAAAAATGCTCGCTGTTTATCTGCTCCGACCCGCCAGTGTTGCGGGTCGTTTGCATTTAATTGACTGCTACGTTCGATCCTGTACCTGAGATGCTATTGCAACATCCGGTTAGGTAACCAGCGATGAGTAGAACAAGGGGCTGTTCGGCAGTGGTATTACAACGCACGTTTTGCCTGGTCACTGGCTAAGTTGCTGAGCAGGGCGTTAGCGTTCTCCAAGATCGCGGACGGAATTTTCCGTGTCTTTCGGAACTATTCAACAACAGGCCTAGTCGCCATCTATGTTCTGTTCGATTGGATCCCCGGACGGAAACGGAACTATTTTGCAACCGACTTCGGGGGATCCGTGTAGCAGCCCCGGAAGCAGAAATTTTCGCACAGAATACACACGATAATGTCGGTTATCGAGTGGAAGTGACGTCAGCCCTCGGTACCGTCGGCCCAACTTCAAGCAAGGCAGGCCGTTAAGCCGTCTTGATCGCCAAATGGGCGCTATCCCTGCCGGCGGAGCACACCCGTCTCACCTATGGGCACGGCCTCCCCTTCTGGAGTGTCTGAACCGCTCCGCGCTGGACCTGCTGGGGGTGGGCCGCATCCACGTCGAGGCCTACTGCGTTAGATGCGGTTCTATTTTCGAGCCCTCGACCCATGACGCATAGCCAAGCCCGATCTTCTCCTGGATCGGCAAGGCGTCCATGTCCCCGAGCAACAGCACTGCGGACACCGAGGTGGTGCGGGCCCCCGTGGAGATCTCGAAGCGCGCTCCGTCGAGCCAAGTCCAGGACCTTTTGCTGTGTGCCGGGAAGATCGAGCCCGACGTGGGGGTCATGGTAAAGCCGGTGACGCAGATCGGTGGTCCCGGGGTGGAATGCGCGGACGTCGACCAGCAGGTCGGCGGTGGGGTCCGTGCGGGATCCGGCAGCCATGAGGTCCTCCCCCCTCGTGGCGCCGTGGCCCTGGCTCAGGTGGCTGGTTTTGCGCTGGAACCAGCCAACGGCAGCGTCCGGCGGGAACAGTGCCGCCAGGTCCACGCGGTCCGCATGATCATCAGCAGAAGAACCAGCTCGACGGCGCTACCGAGAAGGTAGTAGATCCACCTCTCGCTCAGGGCCGTCACCACGATGGTGACGAAGTAGAGCACACCGATGACGATGTTGGCGGTCCGATTCACCCTGGCCCGGGCCAGAAGCGACACCACGATCATGAGGCTGGGAACCAGGATGTAGGCGGTCGCCAACGCCAGGAAGGTCTGGTTGATCGCCACGCCCGTGCCGGAGACCTGGCCGGCGAGCGCGCCCTGGACGATGTCTGCCCTCCAGAATCCGAAGAGATCGACATAGGCGAAGACGAACAAGACGCTGGTCCACAGGCCGCTAAGCACGATCCTTTCGTCGAGTCGGGGGTCCGAACGGTCCGTCGTTGGATTCCTACGCATCACGGTTTCACTTTCATCGAGGGTGGGCACTGGTTCCTGGCTTCCAGTGTGGGTCCGGCACCCCCGGCACCACACCGGTCCGCAGGCCTGGATCGATCTGGCCCATCGGCCGGGCGGGGGCTGGTCCTTCGGCCGTTCCGTTGCCGGCACCGCTCTTCTATGCTGATGACCATGTGGAGTGTCGCCCGGTCGCTGTGGGTCGAGCCACCCGTCAGGGGTGCGTCGGCCGGTATCCGCTGGCACGACGGCGTCCTGGCTGCGGTCGTGGCCGTGGCGGTGGTCCTCGAGGCGGCCGTCCGGCCCGACTCCGCGTGGCTCATCGTACCGATGGGACTGCTCGTGACGGTGGCGGTGTTGATCCGGCGAGCGCATGCTCTGGCCGCCGTCGTTCTTGCGTTCGGGATGTTCATCCTCGTGGATCTGGGCGCCCTCGTCTCCGGCACCGGCCCGGTGGTGCTCCATGGCGGGGCCGCCGTGCTCCTGCTGGTCCATTCCCTCTTCCGGCGGGCCGCCGGACGGGACGTGGCCCTGGGCGCCGGGGTGATCGTGATCGGACTCCTGCTCAGCATCCTGACGGACTTCAGCGGGCCGGCGGATGCGATCGGGGGGACGGCGGTCCTGGTGTCAGCCGCCGCCGTGGGAACGGCCGGCCGCTATCGGGTTCTCGTCCGGGGTCAGTTGATCGAGCACACGAGGCTCCAGGAGCGGGAGCAACTGGCCAGGGATCTCCACGACACGGTCGCCCATCATGTCTCCGCCATGGCCATTCAAGCCCAAGCAGGTCTGGTCCTGGCTCGTTCCACCTCGCCGGGCGGCGCCGTTGACGCGCTGGAAGTCATCGAGCGGGAGGCCGCCACCACGCTGGAGGAAATGCGGGCCATGGTGGGCACGCTGCGCGGCACCGGCGATCGGGAAGCGGCCGGTCCAACGAGCCAGCTGGCCGATCTGAAGAACCTGGCCTCCCCGGGAACCGGCCTTCCGCGGGTCGAGGTCCGGCTGCGGGGCGAGCTGGCAGGCCTGCCTGCGGGCGTGCAGACTTCCTTGTACCGCGTGGCACAAGAGGCCGTCACGAACGCCCGGCGGCATGCACGCCACGCCACCTTGATCGATGTCACCGTCGTGGGCGGTGGCACCGAGGTGAGGCTCAGCGTCATGGACGACGGGGCAGCCACCACCGGTGGGGTCCCCGGCTATGGGCTGATCGGCATGGCCGAGCGGGTCCGGTTGCTCGGGGGGACGTTCCATGCCGGACCGGGAACCGGACACGGCTGGCTGGTCACCGCGGTCCTCCCCCGCCCGGGGGCCTCATCATGACCTTGCGGGTACTCATCGCCGATGATCAAAGCATCATCCGGGCCGGGCTGACCACGATCCTGGACCACCAGCCCGGCCTGAACGTCATCGGCCAGGCTGCCGACGGGAGGGAGGCCGTGGACATGGCCCTGCGCCTGCGCCCCGATGTCTGTTTGCTGGATATCCGGATGCCGAACCTCGATGGCATCGAAGCAACCCGCCTGTTGGCCGGGCCCGGCGTGGAGAACCCCTTGGCCGTCGTCGTGATCACCACCTTCGACACCGACGAACATGTCTACGGGGCGCTGAAGGCGGGCGCGCGGGGGTTCCTCCTCAAGGGCGCCTCCCCCGAAGAACTGGTCCGGGCCGTCCAGGCCGCCGTCCGGGGCGGGGCGCTCATCGATCCCGGGGTGACGGCCCGACTCCTGGCCGACTTCACCCGTCGCATCCCGACCCGCCCTGCCCAGCCCCTCGATCCGCTCACCACCCGTGAGGAAGCGGTGCTGCTCAGCGTGGCCGCAGGGCGGACCAACGCGGAAATCGGCCAGGACCTCCACATCGCCATAAGCACCGTGAAGTTCCACCTCGGCAGTCTCATGGCCAAACTCCAGGCACGGAATCGGGTCGAGTTGGCCATCTGGGCCTACGAGACCGGGCGCATGGAGTGAACCGTCGAGGCCCTGTCGAACGCGTTCCGCACCGCAGGGTCAGTCCCCCTGGGTCTCCGTTGATTCCTGGTGGAACCATTCGATGTGTTCGCGCAGCAACCGGGCGGCCTCGGCCCCGTGGCCGGCGGATACGGCCGCCAGAATGCCATGGTGCTGGGCCCGCAGGACCTCGGCGATGGGTTCCCAGGCGGCGTCGCTGCGCACCGATTCGCGCACGTAGTCGCCGATGGACAGCCGCAGGGACTCCATCATGGCCTCGATCACGGCGTTACCGGCCAGCCCGGAGAGCAGCACGTGGAAACGGGCGTCCATGGCATGGAAGCCGGCACGGTCCAGCTGCGGATCGTCCATGGCGTCCAGCAGCTCCCGTGCCGCGGCCAGGAGGCGATCGGAGCGTTCGGGGTCGGCTTGGAGGTCCGCGGTGTTCGCGGCCCAGGTCTCCAACAGGATGCGGGTCTGGACGATCTCCTCGACACTGAGCCGAGCCGAGGCGACGTGCATCCGCAAGGCGGTGGCGATCCCGGTGGCCGGTTCGGAAATCACCACGGCCCCGGCGCCGGGCCCGGATCCGGTGGCGGTGCGCACCACGCCCATGACGTCCAGGATCCGGATGGCGTCCCGGACCGAGGCCCGGGAGATGCCATGTGTTTCGGCCAGCAGCCGTTCGCCGGGCAGTTGGTCCCCGACCTTCAGCTGCCCATGACGCAGCTGGTTCTCGATGGCGTCAAGGACGGTCTGGTAGGCCTTCGGTGCCGGAGCTCCGGCCTGGTTCTCGGTGGTCACCCGTCCATCCTTCCATGGTCCGACCACCCTCGGCGCGGGTGCTGGACGGAGGGGAGCAGTAACCCTATAGTGGTCTGACCACATAGCCCATGGCTCGCTCGACGACGCCACCGGAAGGCCCTGAATGAAAATCGCCCTATTTGCCACCTGCATCGTCGATGGCATGTACCCGAGCACCGCCCGGGCCACCGTCTCGATCCTGGAACGGCTCGGGCACGAAGTCGTGTTCCCGACCGGCCAGGCCTGCTGCGGTCAGATGCACATCAACTCCGGCTACTTCGCCGAGGCCGTGCCGGTCATCGCCAATCACGTCGAGGCCTTCGACACCCCCGACTACGACGTCGCCGTGGCCCCTTCGGCCTCCTGCGTCGCCTCGGTGAAGCACCAGCACCCGATGATCGCCGAACGGGCCGGCGATGCCGGGCTCAAGAGCCGGGCCGAGTCGGTGGGGACGCGCACCTACGAGCTCTCCCAACTGCTCACCGACGTCCTGGGCATCACCGACGCCGCCGCAGAACTGGGCAGCTGGTTCCCGACCTCGGTGACCTACCATCCCTCCTGCCACGGGATGCGGCTGTTGCGCCTGCAGGACCGCCAACTGGATCTGCTGCGCACCGTCGAGGGCATCACGGTGGCCGATCTGCCCGAGGCCGACCAGTGCTGCGGCTTCGGCGGGACGTTCTCGATGAAGAACGCCGAGGTCTCCTCGGCCATGCTCGAGGACAAGGCGGAGAACATCACCTCCACCGGCGCCTCGCTGTGCACCGGGGGCGACGCCTCCTGCCTGCTGCATATCGGCGGTGGGCTCTCCCGCTCCGGCGCCGCGGCGGGCACCCTGCACTTCGCCGAGATCCTCGCCAGCACCCGGGAGAACCCGTATGACGCCGGGACCGGGCACGGCGCGAAGGCGAAGGTGGCCCGATGAGCGCCGTCTTCGTCGGCATGCCGTCCCTGCCCGCCTACGGGATCGGGAACCTGCATGCCACCGAGTCCTTCCCCGACGCAGCCCACCACGAGCTGGCCAACGACCAAATGCGCACCAACCTGCGCCATGCCACCCACTCCATCCGCGATAAGCGGCTGAAGGTCGTCGGGGAGCTGCCCGACTGGGAGGACCTGCGCTCCGCCGGATCGGCGACGAAGGAAGCGGCCATGGCCGACCTTCCGGCCCTGCTGGAACAGTTCGAGGCGAACTTCACCGCCCGCGGCGGGATCATCCACTGGGCCCGGGACGCCGAGGAGGCCAACCGGATCGTCGCCTCCCTCGTCCGTGAGCAGGACACCGAGGAGGTCGTGAAGGTCAAGTCGATGGCCACCGAGGAGATCGGTCTGAACGACCACCTCGCGGCCGAGGGGATCGAGGCCTTCGAAACCGATCTGGCCGAACTGATCGTCCAGCTCGGCCACGATAAGCCCAGCCACATCCTGGTCCCGGCCATCCACAAGAACCGCTCCGAGGTCCGCGAGATCTTCCTGCGCGAAATGCCCGATGTCGACCCGGAGCTGACCGATGACCCGCGCCAGCTGGCCATGGCCGCCCGGGCCCACCTGCGGCGCAAGTTCCTCTCGGCCAAGGTCGCCATCTCCGGGGCCAACTTCGCGCTGGCCGATACCGGCACCCTGGGCGTCGTCGAATCCGAAGGCAATGGCCGGATGTGCCTGACGCTGCCACAAACGCTGATCACCGTGATGGGCATCGAGAAGCTGCTGCCCCAGGCCGACGACCTCGAGGTCTTCATGCAGCTGCTCCCCCGCTCCTCCACCGGGGAACGGATGAACCCGTACACCTCCTTCTGGACCGGGGTCACCGAGGACGACGGACCACAGAACGTGCACCTGGTGATGGTGGACAACGGGCGCACCGCCGCCCTGTCGGATCGGTACGGACGTTCGGCGTTGCACTGCATCCGGTGCTCGGCCTGCATGAACGTCTGCCCGGTCTACGAACGCACCGGCGGCCACGCCTACGGCTCGACCTACCCGGGACCGATCGGGGCGATCCTCTCCCCGCTGATGACCGACATCAAGGCGGAGGAGAATAATTCCCTGCCCTATGCCTCCAGCCTGTGCGGGGCCTGCTTCGACGCCTGCCCGGTGAAGATCAACATCCCCGAGATCCTGGTGCACCTGCGCGGCGAGGACGTCGACTCCCGGCGCGGAAAACCCCGGATGCCCTCGGAAATGGACCTGATGATGAAGGGCGCCCAATGGGCGTTCTCCTCCGGGACGCACCTGAACCTGTTGGAGAAGGCCCTGCCCTTGGGCCGGTTGGCTGCCGGACGGGATAAGAAGATCAAACGTCTTCCCGGCCGCCTGGCCGGCGGGTGGACCGCCTCCCGTGACATCCCGGCGCCACCGAAGAAGTCCTTCCGCGACTGGTGGGCCTCCGAGCACGACGCTGGGGACACCGGCACCACGAAGGACGGAAAATGATGGGCGCCCGCGAAGAGATCCTCGAACGCATCACCTCGGCCCTGGCCGACGAACCCGCGATCCCCGAGGTCCCGCGCACCTACCGCCGGTCCGCCGATCTATCGGAACAGGACATCGAGGAGATGCTGGTCGAACGTCTCGAGGACTATAAGGCCCACGTCGACGTCGTGACTGCGGCAGGACTCCCGGGGACCATCGCCACCCTGCTGAAGGAGGCCTCCGGGTACGTGGTCCCCCACGGGCTGCCCGAGGCCTGGTTCGACGTTGACGATCTGCGCGTCGATGACCGGCGGATCACCGACGCCCCGGGCCACCGGTTGAGCGTGCCCGAACTCGACGCGCTCTCCTCCGTGGTCACTTCCTCGACGGTCTCCATCGCCGAATCGGCCACGATCGTGTTGGACGGCTCGCCCGACCAGGGGCGGCGGGCGATCAGCCTGGTGCCCGATCAGCATGTGTGCATCGTCCCGGCGTCGTCCATCGTCCAGATCCTGCCCGAGGCCATGTCGCGGCTGGAGATCACCCGGCCGTTGACCTGGATCTCCGGCCCCAGCGCCACCAGCGATATCGAGCTCGAACGGGTGGAAGGGGTTCACGGGCCCCGGCGTCTGGACGTCGTCATCGTCACCGACCTCTGAGACAATGCCATCCATGAGCACCGACCTGCCGGAAACCCCCGAAGCCGTCCGCGCCCTGGCCGCCCGCCACGATCTGGACCTGACCGAAGAGGGCATCACGTTCAACGAATCGGGGCTGGACTACCGGGTCGCGTTCGGCCACGAGGACTCCGAGGTGGCCCAGCAGTGGGTGCTACGGATCCCGCGCCGCGACGAGGTCTCCGCCACGCTCGGCGAGGAACGGGCGATCCTTGATTTCGTGCGCCCCCGGCTGTCGGTGGCCGTCCCCGACTGGCGGATCAGCACCGCCGAACTCATCGCCTATCCGTTGTTGCCCGGTTTCCCCGGGCTGACCCTGGACGGCGCCGGTGAGCCGCTGTGGAACTTCGACACCGAATCAGAGGCCTACGCCGATTCCCTGGCCCGGGTCATCGCCGAACTGCACACCCTGGACACGGACCGGGCCCAAACAGCAGGCGTTCCGCATGAGGACCCCGAGCAGGTCAGAGCCCGCTGGCGGGCGGACCTGGAGCGGGTGCGGGCCGAGTTCGAGGTCTCCGACGACCTGGTCGGCGGTTGGGAGGCCTGGCTGGCCGATGACGGATTATGGCCACGGTCCACCGTGTTCACCCACGGGGAGCTCTACCCGGCCCATCTGCTGCTCGATGAGCATGAGCAGATCGTTTCGGTGCTGGACTGGACCACGGCGAAGGTCAGCGATCCGGTGGTCGATTTCACGTTCCACTGCATGATCTCCAGTGCCGATATCTTCGAGCGGACCGTGGCCCGCTATACCGAGCTCACCGGGCGGGAGGAGCCCCGGCTGGCCGAACGCTGCGCCTCGTTGTTGGCGGCCAGCCCACTAAGTCATGCGCTCTACGCACTGGCCACCGGGCTGGAGGAGCATCGGGCCGCCGCAGCCAGCATGCTCAACCCGCAGGCCCCGGACCACTAACCGCAGGAGAAGGTGCCGGCGCCTATTCGTCTGTGGTGTGGGGCAGCGAAGCCACGACCTCGGCGTATGGGAACGACAGGACGGCGCCGGCGGCGAGGGAGTAGGTCACCCCGCCGGCGGTATCGTCGATGAGGACCGCCAGGACGCCTTGTTCGCCGGAGAGCTGCGGTTTCTTCTGGTCGACGACCGTGCTGAAGATCTCATCAGCCGTGAAGTCGCCGGCGTGGGTGCTGTCCAGGACGCCACCGGGGGGAACGGCCATCGCCGGGAACTCGGCCTCATAGGTGCCGGTGACGTAGCTTTTGCCGCCCGCATGGTTGACCATCATCGCCTCGGAGAAGTCGATGGTCAGCTTGCTGTCCCCCTATCCCGCGGTCATGCGGTTGGCTGCGGACACCGTGGTATCCCCGGGGGGCCCTGCCGACCGATTCGGGGGTCACGACCATGCTGACGTCGGTGGATTTTCCGTCGGCATCGATCGCCTGCCCGGTCAGCGTGAAGGGTGCCCCGTCATACCCTTCGGAGGCCTTGACCACGACCGCCTCTTCCGGGGCGAACTTCGGTTCTTCGCCGTCCCGGCAAGGCTCTGCTTCCTCGCAAAGCCGCGGCAGCTCGGCCACGCCGGGGGTGGCGATCTCCAGTCCCTTCGGCACCTCCTGCCCGGCGTCGAACTCCAGTCGTTCATGATCCTCCACGGCCGCCCCGCCGGCGAGTTCCGCCGGGTTGAACAGGACCGGGACGCCGGCATACATGGCCCCGAGGTCGGCGTCGTATTCCAGCCCCTGCTGGGCCGCCGCTGCCGTGGAGGTGGCAGCCGACGATCCGGTCGATGAGGTGCAGCCGCTCAGCCCGGCAGCGGCGAGGAGCGTCACCGCGGCGCAGACCGCGATCCTTGGCCCCACTGCGTTTTGACCGATCATGGTGCCTCTCCCCACGGTGCCAGTGGTCCGGCCCGGCGACCTCGCGACGGGCGTTTCCGGCCACGCTACAGCACTCGAAGAGACGTCCACTCGGCTGGTCTATATTGTCGTCCGACCGTTACTGCCCACCGGTTCCCCGGTTCCGGTCTTCGTGTCCACGGTGAAGGTCTGCTCGAAGTACTCCCCTCCGGCGGCGACCGCACAGTGCACGACGACGGCTCCGGCTGCCAGATCTGCTGCGCTCACCGTCTGGGTCGGGGTGAAATACAGTGTCTCGGCGCCCGGCTCGAGTTCAACCGGCGGGAAGTCGCCGGCCACCTCCCCATCGAAGGTCCCGGAGAGTTCGGCCGTCACCGTTTCATCCCGAAGGTTCCTGAACCGCCCGGTGAAGGCGAGGAGGTCCCCGACCTTCACCCCGGGGGCCGGGGGCCCGTAGTTGGCGATCTGGGCCTCGCGGGTGCCCAGGATCTGCCCCTCCTCCGCGTAACCGTGCCCGATTTCCTTCCAGGTGTGCACACCCCACTGCCCCGCTTCCGCCGGGATCGAATGCGTGGCCCCGACCGTGACCCATTCGGTGGGCCGCCCGGGGGTGATGGAGCGCAGCACCCAGGTCAGCGCTCCGCCGTCGTCCTCGGTGAAGGTCGCCGCCGCGGCGGCGAGTGCCTCATCACCCAACTGGTCGGCGTCGATGCGGGTGAACACCAGCTCGGTGTACCCGCAGCGTTCGTAGAAGACCCCGAGTGAGCCGTCGGCCAGCACGGCGGCCGTGGAATAGGCCGAGCTTCCTAAGCAGAGGGTACGCACCGGCACCCAGCTGGCCCCGGCGTCGTAGGAGGCACTGAGCACGGTCTGACGCCGCAGTGCGGTGTCCCGGTTATTGGTCGCCAGCAGGACGGACCCTCCGTCTGCGGTGGTGCGCAGGCGCAGGATGGATCCGTTGTCCCCCGGATCGGGGAGGGTGGGGATCGGTTCCAGGGCCGTGTAGCTGTGGCCGCCGTCGCGCGAGATGGCTCCCCGGCGGGCCCCGGGCGCCCGTGAGTTCAGCAGCACGGTGCCGTCGGGCAGGCAGAGGGTCTTGTTTTCATTCGCTTCCCCCGGGGCGGGCTCACCCAGGGTCCAGGTGTCTCCGTGGTCGTCGGAGTAGGCGCTGGCGGCGCGGATGAAGCCGTTGAACAGCAGGACCATCTGTTGGATGAGTCGGCCGGCATAGGGGCCGGCGTCGAGTTGGATCCCGTTCCCGGCGGCGGCGAAGATCCCGGTCACGCCCTCGCGCTTGAGTTCCCCGGTCAGCCGCCGGTGGGACCAGGTGGCCCCGTCGTCGTCCGAGATGGACAGATCCACGTGCTGGACGTCGTCGTCCGGTTCGAGCCCTTCGACGGCTTCGAAGAACCCGGCATGGGTGCCGGCCGCATGGAAGCAGAAGATGCGTCCGGTCTGCCGGTCCACGAGCAGGCTGGGATCACCGTATCCGGTCAGGCCTTCCCCGGTGCGGATCAGCTGTTGTGGTCCCCACGTCGTACCGTGGTCGAAGCTGCGGCGCACGAGCAGGTCGATGGTGTTGGGTAGGTCATCGAGATTGGGTCGGCCGTCATAGGCGGCCAGTACCGTTCCCGAGGTACTCACGGCGAGCGCGGGGATCCGGTACTGCCGATACCCATCATGGCCCCGGGCCGCCACGACGTGTCCAGGGGTTTCTGGGCTGGGCGTGGCCACCGGGGGCGCGGGGGGATTCGGAGGAAGCACACCCCAGAACTACACGGTGTGAAGAACAACGGCCAATGATGACCTCTCCCGCACCGCTAAGCGTTTTTGTTGCTCACCCCCTGCGATACGGTGGGCAAAACCACAACGTCGGAGGACGCATGCCAGTGAAGACCAAAACGATCCTGCCGCTGATCGCGGTCGGCGCCTTGCTGGCCGGCTGCGGCACGGGGACAACGGCGCCGGATGCCTCGGCGCCGCCGGAGTCCGCCGCCGGCTCTTCTTCGGCCGTGGCTTCGGAGGACTGTTCGGCGTTGCAGGACCAATTTATTGCCGGGGATCTCCCGCAGGAATTCTATGACGGCGTGGATCAGGGCGTGCGGGTCGTCGAGACCACCAGCGGGACGATCCTCCAAGACGGCCCGCTCACGTCGGAGGCCGCCCAGGATCCCGATGCTTCTTCACCCTCAGCCGAGTACCCCGACCGGGTGGAGCCGAACCCCGAATGGCCGAAGGATTCCGTGGTCTTCATCGATCCCGCCAGCGGCGACGTCGTGAAGACGATCGCTGTGCCGGATGAGCTGACGTGCGCCCCGTAGACCTGCCGGGCGCTACTCCGCAGCCAATCTGACGCAGCATCCGCAGGGCGCGCTGGGTTCCACCCGTTCGGTGCGCCGATCCGATTCCAGCGTCTCCAAGGCCCCGCAGATCAGCTCCTGGTTGATTCCGCACACCGTGTCGGTATGCCGGTTGGCCAGGGAGTGAAACGGACAGTTGGTCAGATCCGTGGTCCCGTCTTGACGATCCTCTGGCCGGTAGCCGTTCGCGGCGAGAAAAGCCTGCACATCCGCTTGGCCGGCCGCCAGGCGGCGCCCCGCCGCGCGCGCGGCTTCGGGCAGGTGCTCGTCCAACGACCGGCCGTCGGCACGGGAGGCGTCGATCGCCTCGGCCATGATGTCGGCGGCGACGGTATATTCGCGCTGCGGGACACTGGCGGACACCTCAGTCCGGGTCGCCCGGTAGACCTTGGAGGGCCTGCCGGAACCGGGGCCCGTGGCCCCATTCAACCGACGGAATTCCACCGTGAGCAGCCCCTGTTCGGCGAGCCGATCCAATTGGAAGGCCGCAGCATGGCGGGCCAAGCCCAGTTCCCGGGCGACCTCGTCGCGCCCCACTGATTCCCGGCTGCGCGACACCAACTCGTAAATCGAAGCGCGTAGGGGGTCCGCGACGGTGGCGATGTCCTGCAGGGAACGATGGCGCGATACGGGTCTCATGACGTCAGTCTACTTCTAAAACGAATATGTATTGATTTAGAGTACCGACGGTTCTAATGTGAGTTATCTCTACTTTAGAAAGGTTCCCATCATGACCACCCATCTCGCCCCGGAGGGCACCCGGCAACACAGCCGTGCCACGCATCAGGCCTTCCTCCTGCTGCGGACCATCTTCACCATCGCGCCGATCATCTTCGGTATCGACAAGTTCACCAACGTGCTCACCGATTGGACGCATTACCTGGCCCCCATCGCCACCGACATCGTCCCGGTCAGCCCGGAGGTCTTCATGTACGGGGTCGGCATCGTGGAGATCGCCGCAGGCATTCTGGTCGCACTGCGGCCACGCATCGGTTCGCTGGTCATCGTCGCCTGGCTGGCCGGCATCATCGTGAACCTCCTGCTGCTCCCCGGGTTCTTCGATGTGGGGCTGCGGGACTTCGGCCTTCTGGTGGCCGCCTTGGCGCTAAACCGCCTGGCCAGTAGCGAGGCCGTGGCCCATCCGAGGAAGGCATAACGCCGAAACCAGCGCGGGGCCCGGCTCCACGGCGGGAACCGCGCTGGACGCGGTCCGGCACCCACACCTGCCGATCAGCGTCCTGCGGCGTAGCCCTGGGCCCCACGGGGATTCGCTGCCGCCGCGAGTTGACCTGTCGCTGGATCCCGGACGACGACGGACAGCCGTCCCAGCGCCCAGTCACCGGCCCGGGTCACCACATGGCCACGGGCTTCAAGCCCGGCGATCACCGCTTCGCCCAGCCGGTCCTCCACCACGGCCCCACCCGGAGCCCAGGTCCGCGGCCAAAAAGAACCGGGAATTGAGGTGGTGTGCAGCGCCGGGGCGTCGATCGCCTGCTGCGGGGTGTACCCACCGACGATGGTGCGCAATAGGTAGAGCAGCTGCCACTGATCCTGCTGGTCCCCTCCCGGCGAGCCCACTGCCGCCACCGGCTGACCGCCCTTGAAGACCAGGGTGGGGGTCAACGTGGTGCGCGGGCGTTTCCCGGGAGACAGGGTGGACGGAGAGCCTGCCTGTAGCCAGGTCATTTGCAGCCGGGTGCCCAGGCAGAATCCCAGCGCGGGGACGTTCGGCGAGGATTGCAGCCAGCCACCCGAGGGGGTAGCCGACACCATGTTCCCCCACCGGTCCACCACATCCAGATGACAGGTGTCCCCTCGGGTTTCCCCGCTGGGGCGGACCGTCGGTTCCCCGACGCCGGCGAAACCGGTCTTGGCGCCGTCGGCCCGGGCCGGGGACGGTTCCTCGGTGCGCAGGTCGGGCCGAAACGGCGTGTGCCCGGGGACGGTTCCCGGTCGGAAGTCATGGCTGGCCCGTTCGGTGATCAAGCCGCGGCGTTCGGCAGCATAGTCGGCACCCAGCAGGTACTCCAGCGGGACATCGGTGTCCCCGAAATAGGCTTCCCGGTCGGCCATCGCCAGCTTCAGGGCCTCCAGGATGGTGTGGGCGCCGAGTTCGGTGGACGGGTCCAGGTAGTCGTCGTCGTACCCCTCGAGGATGGCCAGGGCCAACAGCAGTGCCGGGCCCTGCCCCCAGGGTCCGGTCTTGGCGATGGTGTGTCCGCGAAAGACGACGGTGGCCGCCGGTTCGTAGCCGGCCCGGAACCCGTCGACGTCGGCGGCCGTCATCACCGCGGCATGGTCGGTCCCGGAGGAATGCCGGTGGGGTGTCGCGAGGAAGGCCTCCGCCTCGGTGCCGACGGTATGCGCCCAGAGCCCACGGGCGGCATCGATTCCAGCGGCCCGGCCGCCGTCCGCTGCGGTAGTTGTCGCCGTCCGAGCCAGGGATCCGAGCAGCTGCGCATACGTCGGGTTGTAGAGCATCGACCCTTCGGCCGGCGGCTTCCCCTCCGGGAGCCACTGCCGGGCCGAGCTGGGCCAATGGTCGGTGAACAGGTCGGCGACCGTGGCGATGGTGTCGCACACGCGCGGCAGGATCCGGTGCCCGTCCCGGGCCTGGTCGATGGCATAGGCCAGCACGTCGGCCAGGTCCCAGCTGCCGTGGTCACGCAGCAGCAGCAACCAGGCGTCCACCGCCCCGGGGACCGCCGCCGCCAGCGCGCCGGCCCCGGGCACCAGATCCAGGCCTTCGGCACGGTAATGCTCCACGGTGGCCGCCGCCGGTGCCGGCCCCTGGCCCATCAGGATCACTGGCTCGGCCGGCCGTTCAGCAGTGGCGAAGAGCGCGGTCATATCGCCGCCGGGGCCGTTCAAATGCGGTTCGACGACGTGGAGCACGAAGCCGGCGGCCACGGCGGCATCGAAGGCGTTGCCCCCGCGTTCGAGGACCGATTGGGCGCAGCCGGTCGCCAGCCAGTGGGTGGAGGCGCTCATGCCGAAGCTGCCGTACAGGGTCGGGCGGGTGGTGAAGGATTCCGGTGCGGTGTAGGTCACACCCCTACTGTAGGTTCCCGCAGCTGGAGGGAGGCCCGGTCAGTCGTTGTAGGCTGCGGACATGACGACGTGGGTTCCCGATGTGTTGGGGCCGGGGTTCGAGCAGCTCACCCTGGAGCTGCCCTCGGGCGAGGTGGCCACCCTGGTGAGGTATGGCGGGGGCATCCAGGACTGGAACGTCCCGGAACTATCCGGAGTCGACGTCCTGTACATCCACGGGTGGTCCGACTACTTCTTCCAACGTGAGCTCGCGGAGTTCTGGCATCGGGCCGGCGCCCGCTTCTTCGCCATCGATCTACGCCACTACGGGCGCAGCCTCCGCCCGGGCTCCACCCCGGGGTACATCACCAGCCTCGACGAATACGACGAGGAGATCGCCGCCGCGCTGGAGGCCATGGGTCGCGATTCGGCGTCCACGACCCCGTTGTTGTTGATGGGTCATTCCACCGGTGGCCTGACGGCCACGCTGTGGGCCGCCCGCCATCCGCAGCAGGTCGACGCCCTGGTCCTGAATTCCCCGTGGCTGGAGTTCCAGGGACGGGATATCGGCCGGGCCATGATGGCCCCGTTGATGCACGCCGGGTCGTGGCTGCGCCCGGCGGCCTCTTTGCCGACCATCGATCCGGGGATCTACACCCGGGCCGTCTCCAGCCAGTTCGACGGCGAATGGGACTACAACCTTCAATGGCGGCCCGAACGCGGGTTCCCGCTGACCTGGGCCTTCCTCAATGCCGTCTTTGAGGGCCAGGCCACCGTGGCCGACGGCCTGGACCTGGAGATCCCGGTCCTGGTCCTGCTTTCATCCAGGAGCTACCTGCAGCCGCGCTGGTCCGTCGAGGCCACCACCGCCGACGTCGCCCTGAACGTCGACGTCGTGGCCGAACGCGCGTCGTCCCTGGGCAGCGATGTCACCATCCGACGCATCCAGGACGCCTTCCACGACATCTTCCTCTCCCCCGCGCCCGTCCGTGCGCCGGCCTATGGGCTCATGGGCGGTTGGGCGCAGGAGGCACTGGACAGCACCACCGATGAGTTGTGGGCCGCCCGCATCCAAGGGGCCGAGGAGCCCCGGGTCCCTTGTCGTTCCGCGTGGAAGGATTTTGTCGCCGGCCTTCGCGAGCTGGTCCGCGATGCCGGCACCGGGCGGCGCTGAGACGTCTCAATCGTGCTGCTGCGGGTTCCCTTCGGGCTCCGCGCCTTCGGGCCGGAACCGGCCCGTGGAAAAGGCCATTCCCACGGCTCCGATGGCCAGGGGGATGAAGGGTATGGCCAGGCTACTTTCCTGCACACCGGGCGACCACGCCCACACGACGACGGCCACCACGACGACGGCCAGCGCGAAGTGCACGACACGGGGCAGGGGCCTCGGGGCCAGGGCGAACGCCGTGTAGGTGGAGGTCAGCAGGATCCACGCCAGGATCAGCCAGTTCTTGGCCGCTTCCTCGGGGGCGCCGGCCATGGACCAGACGATTCCCCCGGAGATGGCCATCATCACCGCCGCATACATGCTTGCCGGCCGGTTGCTGCTGATCCAGGAGGCCCCGGTCCGTGGTCCCTGTTCCGTCACGTCCGACGTCGAGGTGGCTGGGTGTTCACTCATGCCGTCGACCCTACTGCCGAGGAAGTAGAAGGTTAACCTTCGAGCGGGTCAGGTCAGCTCATCGAGACGGTCCCAGAAGGAAGCGCGCAAGGTCCGGCGGACCACCTGGATATCGGTCTTCCATTCACCGATCTGCTGGGCGCAATCCTTCAGCAGCACCCGATCGATCTCCGGTGGCAACAGCGGACGGTCGGCCTGCAGCTCGGTGAGTTCGCGCTGGGTGGTGTTGACGTACCAGTTGTCCGCGACGCTGGCCCCGACTTCACCGACGGCCCGCAAAAGGGCGCTATCGCTGGCCTCGGGGGCCCCGGCCGTGGCCGCGGCGTTCTCTCGCGTGGAGGAGTGGACCAGCTGCGGTCCTGCCGATGGCACGTGGGGCAGCGGCCCGGTGTTCGGCGGGATGCGCACCGGGGACGGACCGGGCACAGGTCGCTGCGGGCGCACCGCAGGGGCCCCGGGCTTCACCGCCTGGACCGGGTCGGTTTCCAGCGCGGCCCCGGATGCTTCACCCGGGGTGTCTTCCGGCGTCGGATCAGCGGTGGCATGGACCCCGGGACCGGGCATGGACCCCTTGGTCACCGACCGGGTGAACATCGCCTCGAGCAACTCGGCGGGCAGCTCGGTGATGCCGTCGACGCACAGGGCCAGGTGCTCGGCCACCGAGGCCAGCCCGATCCGGGTCTCGGGTTTGCGCAGTCCGATGAGCTTGACCTGCACGCCCATGTCCTGGGCCTCTTCGACGGCTTCGGCCAGGTCGTCGTCCCCGGAGACGAGGTAGACCACCGAAACGGCTCCGCTGCGGGCCAGCCCCACCAGGTCCAGGGCCAGCCGCAGGTCCACGCCCTTCTGCTCACCGCTGTAGGAGATCCGGCCCAGCCGCACCTTCACGCCGTCGACCATGCCGATGCGCTTATGCTGATCGGTGAACAGCCCGTCCCGGGAGGCGTCATACCAATAGGTGCGCAGCACCGGCAGGGCACTGTCTTCCCGGGCAATGCCGGCAATGCCCTCCACGAGTCGTTCGTAGTCCACCCGGAAGGCCGAACGCAGCGAAGTGCCCGCCGTATGCTGCCCGCCGACGGCCAACAGGAACCCGGCATCCACGAAGATCGCACTTTGAGTCGTCATGGGCCATATCCTACGGGCAGCGGCCCCGGGCCCTCCCGGCCTACCCGTTCAGGTCAGGGCGGCCAGCAGCAGTGAATCCCCCAGGCCGTCCCAGCGGCCGGTGAGCTGTCCGTCACGTCCGTCGTGTCCGTCATGCCCGGACGCCGCGTGCGGGGTGCGGTAGACGGCGAGCGCCGGACCGTCGGTGGTGATCGTCGTGACGTGCCCGGCCCCCGGTTCCTCGCTCGTGGACGGGGCAGCCCTCGTGATGTCCGGCGCCGGCGCCGCGTGATCGCCGAACCCGTGGACGACGACGGTGCTGGGCTGGAGCACCAAGGTTCCGTCGATGTCACGGAACTGGTCGGCCCCCGCCTGGCCCCGGACGATGGTCCGGGCCAGTGCCGCGGCGTAGACGGGATCACCGGTGGCGTCGTAGATCCAGCGATGCCCGAGCACCGAATGTTCCATTTCCCCGGCCAGATGTTCTTCGGCCCCGGACAGTTCGGCCCCCCGGTAGGTCAACGGCACCTGCAGGACGGTGCCGTCGGAGCGGCGGACCAGATGGGTTTCGATGCCGATCCTTTCGTCCGGGTCATCGAACCGGTAGGCGCCGATCATTTCGACGGAGTCGCCGTCGTCGACTCCCGACCAGGGTTGGCGGGCCAGCCAGGCGGTGACGATTTCTTGTTTTCCGGGGGTGAGCTCAGCACGATAGACGATGGCCATGGCTTCACCGTAGGCCAGATCAGGGACCGGGGCGACCGATCGGCCCCCGCAGCCGGGATGGTTCGGGAATCCCGCACGTCCTGCCCCATGGGCGCAGCCGATGCCGCGGGCATAGACTCTCCGCACGGTTCCATCCGCGCCACCCAGGAGGTCGTCATGCCCATGCCCGTCCCCAGCCCCGGTGCCCCCTGCTGGATCGATTTGATGTCCTCCCAACCCGAACGGGCCCGCGGCTTCTATGCAGCCGTGTTCGGCTGGACCTTCGACACCGCCGACCCGGCGCAGTCTGGCCGGTACTTCACCGCTTTCAAGGACGGCCTCCCCGTCGCCGGGATCGTGGGCAACGACGGCGAAGCCGGTCTCCCCGACACCTGGAGCACGTACCTGCGCGTGGAGGACATCGAGGCCACGCTCGCCGTTGCCGTCAGCCAGGGCGGAAAGATCATGGCCCAGACCACCGAGATCGTTCCCCGTGGCCGGGTGGCCCGGGCGCTGGATCCCTCCGGGGCTTCGGTGGGCCTCTGGGAAATCGCCGAGCACCGCGGATTCCGCCTCCATGGCGAACCGGGCGCCCCCTACTGGCATGAACTCCACGCCCGCAACTACGTGAAGACCGTGCAGTTCTACCAGCAGGTCTTCAGCTGGCAGACCACCGTCGTCTCCTACACCGACGACTTCCGCTACACGACGCTGGGCCAGGGGCCGGAGGCCAGCGCCGGAATCATCGATGCGGCCCCCTATCTGCGCACGGGCCACCCCTCCGCCTGGCAGGTCTACTTCCAGGTCGTGGACACCGAGGCAACGATCACCCGCGCGCTGGGCCTGGGAGCCAGCGTGATCGAACCGCCCGTCGACACGACGTTCGGCCGGGTCGCCGCCTTATCGGATCCGACCGGTGCACTGTTCAAGATCGCCCAGCCGTCGCCGTGAAGCCGGTCTCTGCGGGGTCCTCACTCGCTGTGGCGGCCGTAGCTGAGGACCATGTTGCCCTTGCTGGTCCGGCGGGAATCCTGCAGCACCAGTCGGGTGACCGGGTCGCTGGCTTCGAACAGATGCTTCCCCGCCCCGGCGATGACCGGGTGGACCATCAACTGCAAGGAGTCCAGCAAGCCGGCGAAGAGGAGCTGGCGGACGACCGAGATGCTGCCGCATACGGAAACGTCCCCGCCGTCGGATTGGCGCAGGTCGCGGACGAAGTCCTCCAACGGGTCCTGGATCAGCGTCGAGTTCTGCCATTCGAGCTCACCGCCCAGCGTCCGGGAGGCCACGAACTTCTCCACGGGGTTGATGAAGGCAGCAAACGGGTCGTCCTGCCCGGCCTTCGGCCAATGTCCCGCCCATTCCTGGTAGCTGTGCCGCCCGAGCAGGACGGTGTCCGTCTGCTCCATCATGGAGTTCATCCCCGCACCGAGTTCCTCGTCGAAACGGTCGAACTGCCACAGATGGGGCGATTCGACGACGCCGTCAACCGATTGGAACAGTCCTACCTTGACCTCGCGCATGCTGCCTCCGTCATCTCTTTCGGTCCTCCTCCGTCCCTGGCTCGATCATCTGCCGCCCATCGGCGGGCGTCAAGGGAGAGGCCCGGATGCCCGAGCCTCCTCGGACCGTTCAGTTGGCGAAGACGTCCTGCAGTCGCCCCCACTTGTCCCATAGGGCCACCGAGTCCCCGCCCTTATTCAGGATCGATGCCGAGCCGCCGTTGAAGTAGGCCGTGGCGGTGTTGGTTCCGGGGCCGGTATGGACCCGCAGTTCCCCGCCCGGAGGGATCCGGTAGCCGGCGCCGACCCGCAGGGTGTTGTTCGCGGCGTCGCGGAGCAGCACCCCGGAGGCGTCGATCGCATGGTCGGAGGCGTTGCGGATCACGACATGCTCCCCCGCGTCGAATGCCACGTCGTCCCCGGGCGGATCATTCACCGCCTCGGAGATCTGCAGGCCACGAGCCCGCGGGAACGGGGGCCTCCCGGCCTGGAGTCGCACGCTTTGTTGCGGGAAGTCCCCGGTCACTATGTCCACTCCCAGGTCGACGGCGATGGTGATGGCTTCGGGTGAGTTCGCCGTATAGACCCCCAGACCCAGGCCTGCCGCGTGGACCCGGTCGACCGCGCCGGGGGTCAGGGTGCGGTAGTTGGTGCCCACCGAGTCGGCGAAGCCGGACCAATCGGCCAGGGTTTGTTCATTCGGCACGGTGCCGACCAGTTGTTGCAAGTCAATTCGTGGTGCCAAGGCAGCAAACCGGCGGTTGGAGGAGGCGTCGAAACCCAGCACGTGGACCTTCCCGGCGTCCACCAGCCGTTTCCATGCCGGATGCCCGGACAGCTTTCGTGCCACGAGCGCTTCGATGCCCGGGGAGTTCTTCGGCGACTTGATCTCCAGGTACACCCCGGTCCGGCGGTTCGCGATACGGGCCAGGTCATCCAGATGCGGGATCCGCGCCCCGGTGAACCGTCGGCCGAAGGAGGAGCCGACCTCCAGAGCCCGCAGTTCCTTCCAGGTGAATGAGGTGATCGGATCCTTCTCCCGACCGGGATAGACCTCCTCGACATTGGTCGTGCGTGCCGGAGTGTTGTCATGGAAGAGGAAGGGCACCCCATCGGCGCTGAGCTGCACATCGGTTTCGATGAAGTCGACGCCGGCAGCCCGGCCCGCCCTGAAGGCGGCCACCGTGTTTTCCGGTGCCACCCCGGCGGCTCCACGGTGCCCGATCAATAGCGGACCCGCCGACGAAGGTCGCAGTTTCGTGGCCTCCGGTGCCACGGCATGCGCCGGGGCGGCGGCGGCAGGGACCATCGCGGCCGGGATCACCAGAACCGCGACGAGGAGGATGAGGACTGTCAGCGGTCGGCGGGGTTTCGGAGAGGACGTGAGGCAAAATGCCATGGGTTTCGGTTCCTTCGGCGTTCGGGGTGCGGGTGCTCCACGTCCATGTTGGCCACCCCGGACAACGGCCGGATCAACGGCCGGTGAACTCGTCATGAAGGCCCCCACGGCAACGGCCAAACGGTTCCGTTCATCCTCTGGATTCGGGGGATATTCGGCGTATCCTGAAGGAACCAGCAGCTTCTGCCGGGTTGACGAGGAGGTCATCATGAGCCTGTTCAGAAGGCACCGGATCCACGAGAAGGTCATTGCGCCCGCTGCACATGCCGCAAAGGCGACGGCGGAACAGACACCGGTTTCCCCGATCTACAAATATCGGGTCGACGAGGAACTGGCCACCCGGATCGCCCTGAAGGCGTATGGCGCGGGGGGCGACGGCAAACCGAACATCCCGCGGATGCCGCTCAGCGGATAGCCGACCTCGACCCCATCGACCCGCGCCACCTACCAAGGAGTGTTCATGAAGGCCCTCACCGTCACGCCGGGAAGCAAGGATTCGCTGACCCTGCAGGAGGTGGGGCCTCCCGACCCATCCGAAGGCAGCATCCTGGTCGATGCGCTGGCCATCGGGCTATGCGGGACCGACCGGGAGATCATCAACGCCGAGTACGGCACCGCCCCCGAGGGCAAGGACGTGCTGGTCATCGGCCATGAGAACCTCGGCCGGGTCCGTGAGGCTCCCGCGGGTTCCGGCTTCTCCGCCGGTGACCTGGTCGTCGGCATCGTCCGTCGCCCCGATCCCGTCCCGTGCGCTGCCTGCGCCGCGGGTGAATGGGATATGTGCTTGAACGGGAAGTACACCGAACACGGCATCGCCTCCTTGGACGGCTTCGGCCGCGAACAGTGGCGCGAGGAGCCGGGACATCTGGTCACGCTCGATGCCGCCCTGGCCGAGGTCGGGGTCCTGCTGGAACCCACGACGATCGTGGCCAAGGCCTGGGAACAGATCGAACGCATCGGATCCCGCGCCTTCTTCGACCCGAGGGTCGTCGCCGTCACCGGCGCGGGACCGGTCGGCCTGCTGGCGGCGTTGCTGGGGGTGCAGCGCGGATACGAGGTCCACGTCTACGACATCGTCACCGACGGGCCGAAACCCCGGCTGGTGGCCGATCTGGGGGCGCACTTCCATACCGACTCACTGCCGGAATCGGGACTGGAACCCGATATCGTCATCGAATGCACCGGGGTGGCCCCGGTGATCGTGGACGCCATCGCCAACAACGGCAAGAACGCGGTCGTCTGCCTGACGGGGGTTTCGAGTGTCGGCGGGAAGACCCCGCTCGATGTCGGGCAGATGAACCGTACCGCGGTGCTGGAGAACGACGTCGTCTTCGGTTCCGTCAACGCCAACCGACGCCATTACGAGCAGGGCGCCGATGCCCTGGCGAAGGCGGACTCCGAGTGGTTGGCCCGGTTGATCAGCCGCCGCCACCCGATGGCGGACTACGCTGGGGCCTTAGAGCATCGTGACGGTGACGTGAAGGTAGTCATCGACATCGCCAAGCCCTAGCGAGCCCCGAAGGGACCCATGCAACGCAATTTCCCCCAGCTCTCCGAGCTGCGTCCGCTCATGCAGTTCGAACGCCCGAGCCTGGACTTCCGGGCCCACCGACTGGCGAAGGCGGCCGACCTCTGGGACCTGCGCCGGATCGCCCGGCGACGGACCCCCAAACCCGCTTTCGACTACGTGGATGGTGGCGCCGGGAACGAGGAGACGCTGCGCCGCAACCGGCAGGCCTTCTCCGATGTGGAGCTGGTTCCCGGGATCCTCGGCGGGCACCCCGCAGTCGATCTGTCCACGACGATCGCCGGGGCACGGTCCTCCCTGCCGGTGGGCATCGCCCCGACGGGCTTCACCCGTTTCATGCACGCCGAAGGCGAGGAGGCCGGGGTCGGGGCCGCTGCGGATACCGGCATCCCCTATACGCTCTCGACGATGGGCACCCGGTCCATCGAGGAGGTCGCCGCCTTCCAGCCCGCAGCCCGTCGTTGGTTCCAGCTCTACCTCTGGAACGACCACGAGGCCTCGCTCGACCTGGTCAACCGGGCCGCGGCCGCCGGCTACGACACCCTGATGGTCACCGTGGACACCGCCATTGCCGGTCAACGCCTGCGCGATGTGCGCAACGGCATGACCATCCCGCCGAAATTGAACCTCAAGACGGTGCTCGACGCCTCCTACCGTCCCGAGTGGTGGTTCAACTTCCTGACCACCGACTCGCTGAAGTTCGCCTCGCTCAGCGGCACCTCGCATTCACTGCCCGAACTGATCAACTCGATGTTCGACCCGACGCTGTCGCTGCAGGACCTGTCCTGGCTGCGTTCGGTGTGGCCGGGCCAACTCTTCGTCAAGGGGATCCTCACCGCGCAGGACGCGTCCAAGGCCCTGGATGCCGGTGCCGATGGCCTGATCGTCTCCAACCATGGTGGCCGCCAACTCGACCGCGCCCCCGCGAGCCTGCAGGCACTGCGCGAGGTCCGCGAGGCCGTGGGCCCCGACGTGGAACTCATCCTCGATTCGGGCCTCATGTCTGGAGGGGACATCGCCGCCGCACTCTGCGCCGGCGCCGATTTCACGCTGATCGGCAGGGCCTACATGTATGGGCTGATGGCCGGGGGGCGTGAAGGAGTGCAGCGGGCGTTGGACATCCTCGCCGAGGAGCTGCGGGTGGCCACCACCTTGCTGGGTGTCTCCTCCGTCGCCGAACTCGGCCCGCAGCATCTACGGATGCACTGGCGGGGCCCGCAGGCCCGGCCTACAGCCCGTCCTTGACCTTCAGCACGCGCAAGGCGGCCTCGTCGATCCTGGCCTTGAAGTCGGGGTCCGCCTTCGCCTCGGCGACGAGCCCAGCGGTGATGGGTCCGATGGCGGCCTGATTAACGCAGAGCATCATGGTGCCTCCGGCGTCGAAGAACTTCTTCGCCCGGGTCGCGTATTTCCAATCACGGAACTGGGTGGCATCGCACATGTCGTCGGAGATGACGATCCCGTCGAAGCCCTGGTCGTCGCGCAGCATCTTGTTGATGACGGTATCGGAGAAGGCCGCCGGGTTCTTCGCGTCGATCCGGGAGTAGTAGGCGCTGGAGAGCATGATGAAGTCCGCCCCGTCGTCGATCCCTGCCTGGAACGGCTCGAGCGTCGCGTCCTCGCGGGTCGTGACGGTGTCGGTGACCCCGTGGGAGACGTCGGTGTTCCGGCTGACCCGCCCCAGCCCGGGATAGTGCTTCATGACCGGGGCGACTCCCGCGGATTCCATTCCCGCGGCAAAGGCCGAGGACCCGGCCTGGGCGCTGCCCGGGGTCTTTCCGTATTCCCGCCCGAACGCGCCGATCGGGGCGTTGGCGGCACCGATGGAGGCAGGAACGGTATCGGCGACCGGGGCCAGGTTGACGTTGATGCCCGATTGCGCCAGTTCCTTCCCCCAGCCGGTGGCCCGGCGTTCCAGGGTCTTCGGATCCCAGGAACCCTGGGTCAGTCCGGCGGGGATGGTGGAATAGCCGGGGCCCTTCAGGACCTGGACCTTGCCGCCCTCCTGGTCGGTGGAGATGAACTGCCCGACCCCACCGGTGGTCTTCTTCGAGACGGTCGCCTTGATCTTCTTCACCGCCGCGGCGGTGCCCTTCAGCCCCACGGTGCTGCGGCCCTTGAGGAAGACGTTGCCCACATGGTTCTTCTGCAGGATCCCCAGGTCCGAGGCGGTGGCTCTCGTGGCGGGGACCCCCATCATGAGGACCTGCCCCACGCGTTGTTCCAGACTCAGGGTGTCGAGGCGCTCCTGCGCGGCGGTTTCCGCCGCGGGAGTCCCGGGCGAGGCCGCATCCGCCGAGGCCGGGGTGGAACCCGCATGGCCCGGGGTTTGCGTCGCTGTCGGGGACCCGGTCCCGGACGAACTGGCACCGGACGAAGCAGCACCGGCGGATCCGCTGGAAGCGGTCCCGGCCCCCGGCGTCGTGCAGGCGGCCAACGGCAGGGCGGCGCAGATCAACGCGGCCGTGGCCACGTTCCTCAAATGTCTTTTCATCATGCCCTTTCGGCGGGTTCGCAGGCAGACCTGAGGCTCCAGTGTAGTTGGGGTCCGCTCTGGCCTCGTGGCTACTGCCCCGCCAGCACGCCCAGGACGATGAACCCGGAAATCGCGAAGAACGGCAGGCACAACACGGCATTGAGGACCCGATGCTCGTTGATGATCGCCACGAACTCCCGCAGGAAGGCGCTGGGGACGTAGTAGCGGGCGGTCGGGGACCCGACCACCTGGGCATCGACGTCGTATTTGCGGGCCAACAAGGCTGCCCGCAGCACATGATAATTATTGGTCACCACCAGCAACGGTCCGGGACGCCCCGCGGCGTTCTGGACCTCGCGGGAGAAGCGCAGATTCTCCCGGGTCGTCTTCGCCTGGTTCTCCGGGACGACGTCGGCCGCG
This sequence comes from Arthrobacter sp. AOP36-A1-22, assembly GCF_052377615.1. Classification (NCBI taxonomy): domain Bacteria; kingdom Bacillati; phylum Actinomycetota; class Actinomycetes; order Micrococcales; family Micrococcaceae; genus Arthrobacter; species Arthrobacter sp. AOP36-A1-22. Next base: position 80,945 of record NZ_JBQSWX010000008.1, on the reverse strand, counting down.
GGAATTCCTGCCTCGTACAGGTATTCGGCCATCCCCTCCCCTTCGGTCCGCGACTCGTCGTGGCCCTGGCCTCCCGAGGGGATCAGCACCGGTTTCGGATCCGGTGCCTGCCGATGGAGTTCAACCGCCTTGTCCAGCCGGCTGGCCAACAGCGGGGGGACCTTTCCGCCGATCAACCGCGAGCCCAGGATCGTGATGGCTTCGGGGTGGATGTCGTGCTCCATGCGGCCGTAGGCCACGGCGTAGGCGAGGAAGATGACGAAGACGACCCCGAGATAGCCGCAGAGGAAGAAGAGCAGGAACGCCAGTCCCACCAGCAGGGGCTGGAGCGTGAGCACCAGCAGCAGGGCGAGGACCGGCAGCACGAGCATCGCGATGCCCAGCACCAGGGTCAGCAGGTTCCCCAGCCGGCGGCCCTCGCTGCGCATCATGGTCAGCCCGTTGGCGATGAGGAATCCGGCCAGGACGATCACCGCCAACGGCACCAGGGCGAGGATGCCCAGGGTGATGTAGTCGAAGACCGGGGACCAGCTGCTCAACAGGGCCGTGGCCCCGGTGAGTGCGAACCAGATGGCTGCGACCAGGACGACGCCGTTGCGCAGCATGCGCCGGTCCTTGCGGCGCAGCCAGACGTAGAGCAGGCCCAACAGGGCGGCAATGATCAGGAAACTCACCCGGCCAGACTAGCAAGGCAGCCTGACTAGACTGGAGCCGTGCAGCAGAGTCCAAAATCCCCGCCGGGCAGTACCGATGCCTCCATCGCCGCTCTCTACCACTATCCAGTCAAGGGCCTGTCCCCGCAGCCGCTCTCCGAGGTCGGGCTCCACGCCGGGCACGGCTTCCCCGACGACCGGATCTACGCACTCGCCCGGGCCGGGGGGAAGTACGTCCCGGACACGGCGCAGAACCTGGGCAAACAAAACTTCCACGTCCTGGCCCGTGACTTCGCGCTGGCCGGATTGCGCAGCCACTACGACTCCTCCTCACGGACGATCTCTCTCACCCGCCCGCAGGGTGATGACGCAGAGGCGGTACACGCCGATCTGTCCACCTCCACCGGCCGCGACCGGTTGGCGTCGATGGTGGCCGAACTGCTGGGTCTGGCCGGGGACGCCGCGCCGGTCATCGCCCACGAATCCGGCCGGCGTTTCCCTGATCTGCTCTCCAAGGGCGATGAGGAAGCCCAAGCCGTGTCCATCATCAACCTGGCCTCCGTCCGTGAACTGGCCCGGATCGCCGGCGTCCCGGTGGACCCGCTGCGTTTCCGCGCCAACATCTACCTCGACGGATTGCCGCCCTGGGCCGAACGGCACCTGCCGGGCCGTTCGCTGCTGGCCGGAGGTGCCCGGCTGGAGGTCTTCCAGGAGATCGGCAGGTGCCCGGCCACCGAAGTGGATCCGGTGAGCTCGAAACGTGATCTGCCGGTCCTGCAATTGCTCCACGACGCCTTCGGGCACACCATCATGGGCGTCTACGCCCACGTGCGGACCGATGGAACGCTCACCCGGGGCACTGCCGTCGTTCGGGAATAACCATGGCCGGGACCGGGTGGGCAGGACTACGATCAAACCACGTCGACCCCCCGGATGGAGGCAGCAATGACCGATCCCTCCACCGGTTCCCTGCGCACGGAGGCCTATATCGACGGCCGGTTCCGTCCCGCCGCCGGCGGGGCCACGTTCACGGCGCTCTCCCCCGCCACCGGTCAGCCGATTGCCCGGGTGGCCGCCTGCGGGCCCGCGGACGTCGATGCCGCCGTGGCCAGCGCCCGCACCGCCTTCGATTCCGGCGTCTGGTCCGATGCCGACCCCATCGAACGCCAGCAGGTGCTGCTGCGCCTGGCCGATCTCATCGAGGCGGCCACCGCCGAGCTGGCCGGGCTGGAATCGGTGGATGCGGGCCGTCCGCTGGCCGACTGCCACGAGTTCGACCTCCCCGACACGATCGGCACCATCCGCTGGTATGCCGAAGCCATCGACAAGGTCTTCGGCAAGGTCGCCCCCACCGGGCCCGGGGCGCTGGGACTCATCGTCCGCGAGCCGATCGGTGTGGTCGGGGCGGTCCTGCCCTGGAACTTCCCGGCCGCCATGCTCGCCTGGAAGATGGCCCCGGCCCTGGCCGCCGGGAATTCGTTGGTGGTCAAACCCCCCGAGTTGGCTTCCCTGTCCACCTTGCGGATCGCAGAACTGGCCACCGAGGCAGGCGTACCCGACGGGGTGTTCAACGTGGTTCCCGGGCTCGGGCCCGTTGCCGGGAAGGCCCTGGGCCTGCATATGGACGTCGATATGATCTCCTTCACCGGTTCCACCCGGACCGGCCGGGAATTCCTGCGTTACGCCGCCGAGAGCAACCTGAAGAACATCACCTTGGAATGCGGGGGCAAGTCGCCGCAGATCGTGCTGGCGGATAACGCCGACCGCCTGCCCCAGGTGGCCGCCGATCTGGCCGAGGCCGCGTTCTGGGCTTCTGGGCAGAACTGTTCGGCGGGTTCACGGATCCTGGTGCATGAATCGCTCAGGGCCGACTTCGTGGCCGAGCTGGTGCGCCAGGCCGGCCAGCGGATCGTCGGGGACCCCGCCGAACCCGAGACGATCCTCGGTCCGCTGATCGAGGCCGACGCGCTGGCCAGGGCCCTGCGTTTCATCGAAGATGCCCGCACGGCCGGGGCCCGGATCGCCGCCGGAGGACGGGCCCTGTTCGAAGACAGCGGCGGCTGGTATCTCGGCCCGACCGTCATCGACGAGGTCACCGCCGGGATGGCGATCGCCCGTGAGGAGGTCTTCGGCCCCGTCGTCGCGGTGATCGGGTTCCAGGACGAGGCCGAGGCGTTGGCCCTGGCCAACGACACCACCTACGGGTTGGCCGCGACCATCTGGTCCCACGACATCGATCGGGCCATCCGGCTGGCCCGTGGGGTGCGGGCCGGCACCGTGGCCGTCAACGGCTACAGCGAAGGCAACATCACCACCCCGTTCGGTGGCTACCGGGCCTCGGGCTTCGGGGGGCGCGACAACGGGTTGGAAGCCTTGGAACAGTACACCCAGCTCAAGACGATCTGGGTGACCGTCAGGTCGTGATGACCACGATCAGGGCCAGCACGCCCAGGATCATGACGGCGCCGGCGGTCCAGAAGATGGCGGCCACATCGGCCTCCAGGCGCCCCTCGGCGATGCCACGGGTGCGGGCGGAGTAACGGCGGCGCTGCGTCACGTAGATGGACAGCGCCCCCAGGCCCCCCACGGCCACCAGGATCAGGATCGAGGGGCCGTAATGGTGCATCCAGCGCATGAACACGGCGCTGACCACGAACAGCGACAACGTGGTCCGGCCCCAGGACATGACGGTGCGTTCGGGTTGCAGTCCTGGGTCCTGGTGGCCGCGCGTGATGGGGATGGTCATCGAGGGACCTATCCGGAGACGACGAGGACGACGACGATGACCGCCGCGGCCAGTGCCCCGCCGATGCCCAGCAGCGGCACGATCGCCGGGAACGGCAACGGACGGTGGTTGCGCATGCTCGACTCGATCCGCAGCCAGCGGAACACCGCCCCGGCACTGATCAGCAGGCCCAGGCAGATGACCAGGATCGAGATGGCCTTGCGCAGGTCGGTGGGAAAGGCGTCGAAGGCGAAGGCCTCCAAGGCGATTCCACCGGCCAGGAAGGCCAGCGAAGTGCGGATCCAAGCCAGGAACGTGCGTTCGTTGGCCAGGGTGAACCGCGGGTCGGGTTCGTTGCCGCTGGGTAGCGCCTTGCGTGCCAGCCATCCGCGTTCGCCTTCGTCGGCCACCGTCGTCCTCCCGCTGTTGCCCCAGCCGCCACCGGCTGCTCTCGCTGGAAATCCTACCGGTCACAGGCCTCGCCCGCCGGGTGGAAACCGTGCGGGGAATAATGACGACCGCATCACGTTAACTTGAGTGACATACACTCAGGTCTATACTTGAGCGTAAGACACTCAAGTTCCTTGGAGGGAAAATGCCAGCGTTCTTCGGACCCACCGGATCGGGAAGCGGCTCGTTTGATGACTTCCTGGCCCGCTACCTGCAGGGCCAGCGAGCCGCAGCCGCAGGCCGCCCCATCGACATCACCCGGCTGCTCAGCCGGCGCACGCACGAACTGCTCGGGCAGGCGGCGGCCTTCGCCGCCGAACACGGCCATGCCGAGGTCGACGCCCTGCACCTGCTGCGGGTCCTCGTGGCCCAGGACGGGCCGGCCGCCCAGTTGCGGGCCGGCGGCATCGACGTGGAGGCCATCGCCCGCAACGCGGAACAGCGTCTGCCGCAATCCTCCGACCGCCCCACCGGCGGGGCCCCGGCACTGACGGCTTCGACCCAACGGGCCCTGCTCGACGCCCGCCAGGTCGCCCGCGCCTTCGGCTCGACCTACATCGACCCCGAGCACCTCTTCGTCGCCTTCGTCGTCAACCAGGACTCCCCCGCCGGGCAGGTCCTCGCCGCCTCCGGGGTGACCCCCGAAACGTTGCAGAACATCGGGGCCGCCGCCCAGCAGGAAGCCTCCGGCCCCCAGGACGGCCCCGCGCAGACCGGGGCCCCGACCGATTCACCGACCCCGATGCTGGACACCTACGGCACGGATCTGACCGCACTGGCCCTCGAGGAGAAACTGGACCCCGTGATCGGCCGGCAGGAGGAGATCGAGCAGACCATCGAGATCCTGGCCCGTCGCATGAAGAACAACCCGGTGCTCATCGGCGAAGCCGGCGTCGGCAAGACCGCCGTCGTCGAGGGCCTGGCCCAGGCCATCACCGCCGATTCGATCCCCGCCCAGCTGCAGGGCAAACGCGTCATCTCCCTGGACCTGCCGGGCATGCTCGCCGGCACCCGCTACCGCGGGGACTTCGAGGAACGCCTGACCCAGACCATGGACGAAATCGCGGCCGGGGACGGCGAGTACATCGTCTTCATCGACGAGCTGCACAACGTGGTCGGCGCCGGCGGCTCCGGGGAAGGCGGCATGGACGCCGGGAACATCCTCAAGCCGCGGCTGGCCCGCGGGGAACTGCGGCTCATCGGCGCCACCACGTTGGCCGAGTACCGCAGCGTGGAGAAGGACCCGGCATTGGAGCGCCGCTTCCAGCCCGTCACGGTCGGCGAACCCTCCCAGGAGGATTCCGTGAAGATCCTCACCGGTCTGGCCGGCCGCTACGCCGAACACCACCAGGTGACCTATACCGAAGGTGCCCTGCGGGCCGCCGTCGACCTCTCCTCCCGCTATCTCACCGACCGTTTCCTGCCCGATAAGGCGATCGACCTGATCGACCAGGCCGGGGCGCGTCTGAGCCTGCGGCGCGGCCCGACCGTCGACGTCCAGGCGCTGCGCCGCGAGCTGGAGACCCTGCGCGAACGCAAGAACGACGCCATCGCGGCCGAACGCTTCGAGGACGCCGGATGGCTGCGCGATGAGATCGCCGCACTGGCCGAGCACCTCGACGAGCTGATTGCCGGGACGCAATCCGACGGCACCGACGACGACACCGACGGCACCAGCGTGGTGGACGAGGAGCAGATCGCCCAGATCATCGCCCGGGCCACCGGCATCCCCGCAGCCCGGTTGACCGAGGGCGATCGGGCCCGGCTGGCGAAGCTGGAGGAGGAACTGCATGAGCGCGTCATCGGGCAGGACGATGCGGTGGGCGTCATCGCCAAATCCGTACGGCGCAACCGCACGGGCATGGGCGATGCCTCCCGTCCCGTGGGCAGCTTCATGTTCCTGGGGCCCACCGGGGTCGGCAAGACCGAGTTGGCGAAGTCGCTGGCCCAGTCGCTGTTCGGCCGCGAGGAGGCGCTGCTGCGCTTCGATATGAGCGAATTCGGTGAACGGCATACCGTCTCGCGGTTGGTCGGGGCCCCTCCGGGCTACGTCGGCTACGGCGAGGCTGGACAGCTGACCGAACGGGTGCGCCGCAACCCGTATTCGGTGCTGCTGCTCGACGAGATCGAAAAGGCGCACCCCGACGTGTTCAACCTGTTGCTGCAGGTGCTCGACGACGGCCGGCTCACCGACGGGCAGGGCCGGACCGTGGACTTCCGCAACACGGTGGTCATCATGACCTCCAACCTGGGCTCCGCGTTCCTGGCCAGCAAGACCGGCGCCCTGGGCTTCAACGCCCAGTCCGGCGAGGGGGCCGGCGGTTTCGGCTCCGAGAAGGCGCTCCGCGATCGGGTCATGGGCCGGCTGCGCGAGACCATGCGTCCGGAATTCCTGAACCGCATCGACGAGATCGTGTTGTTCCGCAAGCTCGAGCAGGAGCAGCTGCGCCAGATCGTGTCCATCCAACTGCGTGACACCGAAGCCCGGCTCGAAGCCCAGGGAATCGGCCTGGACGTGGAGGATGCGGCCATCGGGTGGATTGCCGAGCACGGTTACGAGCCCGAATACGGGGCCCGTCCGCTGCGTCGGGTGATCCAGTGCGAGGTCGATGACCCGATCGCCGACCTGCTGGTCGCCGAAGCGGTCCGGGACGGTGGCAGGATCACCCTCCGGGTCGAGGAGGGCGCACTGCGCGTCGCGGCCTCCTCCACCCGCCCGGCGCTGGCCGCCTAGGTAGGTATCCCCGGGCTCCCGCCGGGACGACGAACGCCCCCGGACCATGGCTTCCATGGTCCGGGGGCGTTGTCGTGACAGGTCCTGTCCGGGGGCTCAGCCGGGGAACGGCGCGTTGGGGATGTAGGGATTCCCGTCCTCGTCCTCATCGCCGTAGGCCTCCATCGCCAGCTCGTCGGCGGTGTCTTCGTCACCGTGGACGGGAATGGACCCGGAGTCGATCTCGGTGGGGCCGTCGACGTCGCGGCGCCTCTCGTGCTCGGTGGCCTCCGGCTGGGGCAGCTGTGTCCCGTCCATGCCCATCCCGGCTTGCGAGACGGCGTCCTGGTGGTGGTGTTCGTGGGTACCCATCGTGTCCTCCTCGACATATCGGTCCGGGCCCGCGGTGCCACCTGCCCCCGTGACGACGTTTCGGGCTCTTCTTCCAGCCTACGACCGTGACGGTATTAGTCCAGTTCCTCCGGGTCCAGACCACCGCGGCCGATGCCGGCATAGACGCCCGGCCGGGCCGATCGCAACCAGTAGGCACCGAGGACGCCGAGGAGCCCCGGGACCACGATGATGGCCGGAAGCAGCCAGCTGAGCATCCCGGGTTCCTCCAACCCGATGAGCACATCGAAGTTCGCGACGATCATTCCGAACACCGCGGTCAGCGATACCCCGGCCAGCAGCGGTGCGACCATCGTCGTCCAGGCCCCGGGTCTGGTGGGCTGGCGGCGGAAGAAGCCGATGACGGCGAAGGACGTCAGGGCCATCAGCAGCACCAGACCGAACGCGCCGGTGTTGGTCAGCCAGGTGAACAGGGTCAGGACCGGGAACAGCTCCCCGTATTCGTGGCCGGTTCCGGCCACGGCGAAGACCACCAGGACGACCAGTGCGAGCACCGACTGTGCGATCGAACCGGCCAAGGGGGCCCGGGTCCGGGCGGACACCGCGGCCAGTTTCGCCGGCAGGACGTTTTCGCGTCCCAGCGAGAAGATGTAGCGGGCCACGACGTTGTGGAAGGCCACCAGGGCGGCCAGCAGGCTGGTGATGAACAGCAGGTTGGCCAGATCGACGAACCAGACGGCTGCGTGGTCGGCGAAGTACACGAACATCAGGTCCGGCCCGAATTCCTCCGACCGGCCGATCACCTGGCTCTCGCCTTCGGCAATGGTCATCGCCCAGGCGGAGAAGGCGTAGAAGGCGGCAATGACGACGACGGCGATATAGGTCGCCCGGCGGGCGGTGTTGCGCGGATCCTTGACCTCTTCGTTGTAGATGGCCCCTGATTCGAAGCCCATGAAGGCCGCGACGCTGAAGGCCAGGGCCGCCCCGACACCGGTGGTGAACAGCGATCCCGGTTCCAGCGAGGCGGTGCTGATTCCTTCCGGGGCGGTGCCGAAGGCGAACACGTCGTAGATGATGACCACGACGAATTCGAGCGCGACCAGCACGCCCAGCACCTTGGCCGAGAGGTCGACCTTGTTCACCCCCAGGATGCCCACGATGAGCCATCCGGCCAGCGAGCAGACCCACCAGGGGATTTCCAGCCCCATCGACCCTGCCAGGAACGAGGACAAGGCGAAGCCGAACAGGCCGTTGATGCCGATCTGCATGGCGTTGTAGGACAGCAGGGCCACCCAGGCGGATCCGACTCCCGCCGGCTTGCCCAGCCCGCGGGAGATATAGGCGTAGAACGCCCCGGCGTTGCGGACGTGTCGGCTCATCGCCAGATAGCCGACGGCAAAGATGACCAGGACCGCACCGAGCAGGATGAAGGACAGCGGGACCCCCAGCAGACCGGTGACCGCGAAGTTGCTGGTCACCCCGCCGGCGACGACGGTCAACGGGGCGGAGGCGGCGATGATCATGAAGACCAGGGCCGGGATCCCGAGTCGGCGTTGCCCCAACCCGGTTCCGGCGGACGGGTCCCGTCCGGCCTGTTGCTGGGTCTTGGTGGTGGTCATGGTTCCTCCTGGTGATGACAGCACGGCGTGATGGGACCGGCATTACAGACCACTGTGCCCCGGATCACAGCCGGTGGGCTTGGCTTTGCGCGACGCCCCCTTGTCCCCGGGCGCAGGCAGGACGCAACGGAGTAGCGTGATCAGCGTGAAGCCATCGAATACCCCCGTCATCCATGTCAGCGCCGTCGTCCTCAGGGATTCCTCCGGGGCGCTGCTGACCGTGCGCAAGGGAGGCACCAGCCGGTTCATGCTCCCCGGAGGCAAGCCCGAGGCGGGCGAGAGTCCCGCAATCACGGCATTGCGTGAATGTTCCGAGGAGCTGGGCGTGGAGCTGGACCCCGCGGACCTTCGTGAACTCGGGGTCTTCCGCTGCCGCGCCGCCAACGAGCCGGGCCACGAGGTCCAGGCGACCGTCTTCGAACATCCGGAACTGGTCGCGGCATACCCCGCCGCCGAGATCGCCGAATTGCGCTGGCTGGACCCCACGGCGGTCCCCCTGCCCGGGGACCTGGCCCCGCTGCTGGCCGAGCAGGTCATCCCCGCCCTGCAGGACCGGGGCCGGAGGCCCATCGGCCGGATCGCCTTATTCACCGGTTCCCGGACCGGCCACGGAGGCACCTACCTCGAGGCCACCTCCACGCTGGGCTCCCGGCTGGCCGAAACCGGTGTCGGCATCGTCTACGGCGGCGGGCAGGTGGGGCTCATGGGGGTCCTCGCCGACGCCGCCCTGGCCCGCGGCGGAACGGTCACCGGCATCACGACGGAAGCGCTTTTCGAGGGCGAGACGGCCCATGCGTCGTTGACGCGGTTGGAGGTCGTGGCCACCATGCATGAGCGCAAGCAACGCATGGCCGACCTCTGCGACGCCTTCGTCGCATTGCCCGGCGGGGCGGGAACGCTCGAGGAGTTCTTCGAAGCCTGGACCTGGCAGCATCTGGGCATCCATGCCAAGCCCGTGGCCCTGTACAACGTCGCGGGGTTCTGGGATCCACTCCTGGCCATGATCGAGACCATGGTCGAGCGCGGGTTCCTGGCTCCGCTGTACCGGGACACGTTGATCGTCAGCGACGATCCCGACGACCTGCTGGACCAGCTCGGCACCTGGCGACCCCCGACCCCCAAATGGTCCGAATAGCCGGTCCCGCCGCCCTCTGACCGGTCCGTGCTCCCGGGTCCGCGACCCTTCCCGCAGCCGAGCCCGGGCAGCAGGGGCTTGCCACAACGCGATGCCGACCGTATATTCTACAGACATAGAAAAAAGGTGTGACGTGCTCCACAGCACGGCATCATCGCTCGGCAGCGCCCGGGGCTCCGGCCCTGACGGGCCCACCCAGGGCCTCCGCGTTGCCGCTGCCCCACCCTGCCTCCAGAAAGCGGTCCCCATGTCTGCCAAGGTCTTGATTGTCGGAGCCGGTTTCGCCGGCCTGGTCGCTGCACGCGAACTGCAAACCGCGGGTGTGGAGGTGGAGATCTTCGAGGCCCGGGACCGGATCGGCGGCCGGGCCTGGACCGAGGAGCGCATGGGCCTCCCCCTGGAGATCGGCGCGACCTGGGTCCATTGGATGCAACCGTTCGTCTGGACCGAGATCATCCGCTACGGCCAGGAGATCTATCCCAGCCCGGACTACGATCGTGCCTACTGGTTGACCTGCGGAACGGTCCACGAGGGGACCGAGGCGGAGTTGGATGCCAAACTGCAGCGCCCCCAGGCACGGATCTTCGAGGGCTCGCAGGAGTTCTTCCCGTACCCGCATGAGCCCCTGCACGTGCTCAGCCCGGACTACGACGGCTCCCCCGAGGTGGCTGAACGCTTCCGCCAGGCCGATCGGGGCAGTGTCCTCGATACCCTGCGCGACGGGGACTTCAGCCAGGAGGAAATCGATCTGGCCGACGCCTACTGGTCCGCCGGCTACAACGGCCATACGGCCACCGCCTCTCCGCTCATGGCCAAGCACTGGGCCGCACTCAGCGATCACCGTCTGTCCCTGCTCGATGAGCAGACGCTGAAGTTCAAGCTCAAGAACGGCATGCGTGGGATCTACGAGCCTCTGGCCGCGGATTTGCGCTGCCCCATCCACCTGGAGACGGCTGTGGAGCAGATCGTCCATGACGGCGCCGGCGTCCGCCTGACGACCGCCGACGGTGCGGTGCACGCGGCGGACGCGGGCATCGTCACCGTGCCGTGGGGCGCACTGAAGAACCTCGACTTCTCCCCCGGGCTTTCGGCCGACCAGCAGCGGCTGGTGGGCCAAGGATCGAATTCCACCGGGTTCAAGATCTGGATCAAGGTCAAGGGCCACCACAACTTCCTGGCCACCGCCCCGTCGGGGAATCCGTTGGCGATGATGAAGAGCGAGTACTTCCTGGAGGACGGCACGACCGTCCTGGTGGGATTCGGGCCGGACCACACGCGGATCGACCTGCAGGATGCGGAGCAGGTGCAGGAGATCATCCGCCGGTGGCGGCCGGATCTGGAGGTGCTCGAAACCACCGGGCACGACTGGGTGGCCGATAAGTGGAGCGGGCAGACCTGGTCCACCATTGCCTCCGAGCAGTTCACCGACGGCTGGCACCACTTCCGCTCCACGGGCACCCGGCTGCACTTCGCCGGCGCGGATTGGGCCAAGGGCTGGAACGGTGTCGTGGTCGATGGCGCCATCGAGTCCGGGATCACCACGGCCCGGACCATCCTGCAGGAGCTGGAGGCCGGGCCCACCGGGCACGCCTGAGATACGGAGCGCGGCGTCGAGGTGTCGACGCCGCGCTCCGGCGACCGGCCGGCCCGTGGGAAACCCGGCGCCAGGGCTCCCGGGGGCCCTGCCGTCAGCTCCGCGCGCGCAGGGCGCTGGGGGCGGAACCATAGGCGGCGCGGAAGCACCGGCTGAAGTGGGCGGCGTCGGGCAACCCGTTGCGGGCCCCGATGACCCCGACGGGCAGATGCGCCAACAGCGGGTCCAACAGCTCCCGATGGGACCGATCCAGTCTGCGCGCCCTGATCCAGGCCGACACGGTGGTTCCCGTGGGCTCGAAGAGCTTATGCAGGGTGCGGGGCGAGATGTAGTGGGCGGCGGCGATCGAGCCGGGCGTCAACGCGGGATCGGCCAGATGGGCCTCGACGTGCTGCTTGATCCTGTTCAGCTGCAACACCTGCTCGGCATCGGCGGCCCGCGGCCCCACCTGCACCTCCGCCGCCAGCACGGTGCCCAGCAGATCCACGGCATTGCGGGCCAGCAGGTAGCCGAGCCCGTCCCCGACCTCGGGCACCAGGTCCCCGATGCGCGCGATGCAGGGGACCACGGCCCGGCCCACGGCGTCGGAGGACCCCAGCCGACGGGCGGTCAACATCGACATGTCGGCATCATCGAGCCCGATCAGCTGCTTGGGGAACATGAGCACCAGCGTGGAGAAGTCCTCATGGAAACTCAGCGTATAGGGGCGTTGGGTGTCGTAGATGGCCAGGTCACCGGGGGACAGAACGGCTTCGCGCCCATCCTGGATGAGGATCCCGTGACCGCTCATCTGCAGGCTCACCTTGTAGTAGCCGGGGTCCGCGGGGTTGATCAGCGCCGGGGTACGGCGCACACGGTGGGCCATGGCATCGACTTCGAAGACCGCCAGGTCCTGGAGCCCATGTCCGGAGACCTGCCCGGCAAAAGGCCCCGGGGCCACCGGATCGGCCTCGAGCGGAACGAAGGAAGCGGAGACGAGTTCACGCCATCTGGTGAAGGTCTCCGCCCGCTGGGCTGCCGGGTGGCTCATCGCGATGGTCATCGATCCCCTCCTCCTCTGGTGACAGCTGTCACACACCAGTCAAAATACGCCAGTTCCCCGCGGAAGTCACTATTTTCTCCGAGTGTCGAAAAACCTCAGGCGGACAGCAAGCCCAAATGAACGTCGAGTTGACGGGTCAACTGCTCCGGGCCGGCATGCCCCGGATCCAGGGTGGCCGCCACCTGGGCGCCCAGCAGGAAGGTCAACAGCCCTTCGGCGGCCGGGCCGACCTCGACCCCCGCACGCAATTCGCCGGACTCCCGGGCCTGGGCGAGCCATTGCAGGATCCACCCACGCCAGATGACCATCGAATCGTCATTGAGCGCCGCCTTCTCGCGGTCGTGGATCGCCACATGCCAGAACGGCACCACCGTCCGCGCCTCATCCAGGCGGGTCGCATCCAACGGCAGCACCTCCCGGCCGAAGGCCCGCAGCGCGTCGAGTCCCTCCAGCGAGGCCGCCGCCTCGGCAATCCGCTCGCTGGTCCGGTGGAAGACGTGCTCGAAGGTCGCCTGGAGCAGGGCATCCTTGGTGGGGAAATACGGTTTGAGCGCACCGTTGGAAAAGCCGGCCTCCTCGGCCACCTCACGCATGGTGGCGCGCTGCAGGCCGAGTCTGGCGATGATCCGCCAGGTTGCTTCCACCAGCTCGATCCGTCGTCGTTCGTGATCGACGATCTTGGGCATGTACCGGCACCTTTCTGCCATCCCTCCCGATCCGAGGGTCCTGCCACCAGCTTAGGCGACCGGCAACCCTCCAGCCCTGGAGCCAGGGTGCTACGCGGCCTGGCGGCACCCCGCCCAGATGACCAGGCGGTTCATGAAAGGATGCCCCCATGAGCACGCGCCTGATCCTGATCGCCGATACCCATCTGCCCAAACGGGCCCGCGGACTGCACCCGAGCCTGTGGGAGCAGATCGAGGCGGCCGATATCGTCTTCCACGCCGGGGACTGGGTGGAACCGGAGCTGTTGGACGAGCTGGAGCGGCGCTGCCGGACATTGGTCGCCGTCCACGGGAACAACGACGGCGAGGAATTGCGTTCCCGGCTCCCCGAGATCGCCCACGTGGAGATCGAGGGACTGCGCTTTTCGATCATCCACGAAACCGGGGCCTCCGCGGGCCGGGAAAAACGGTGCGCCCAGCAGTTCCCGGACACCGACGTGCTGGTCTTCGGGCACAGCCACATCCCATGGGACACCACGGCGGCCAATGGCCTGCGATTGCTCAATCCCGGATCACCGACGGATCGGCGGCGCCAGCCGGTGTGCACCTACATGAGCGCAGTGGTGGACGACGGCGTCCTGGGCGAGGTATCCGTCATTCCAGTGGAGCGGGTCGGGGCCTGACGAGGCCCGGACTGGACTACTTCTTGCGTCCGACCGCGAAATAACTGAGCGGGCCGATGAAATTGAAGAAGCTCGCGAAGAACCATGCGGTCTTGGGCCCGTTGACCTCGGCCGAGGGCCGCGTCGCGAGGTCCTTCAGGGCCGCCCCCTGCAATGCGACCTGGGCCGCTCCCAGCAGCATGACCCAGAACTTGCGTCCCGTGCTGAGGTCCTTGAAATGCTTCCTGGCCATCATCATCACTCCCGACGTTCGTTGATGGGACCAGCCTAGACGAGTAGCCCGCCCGACACACCGCCAGAACAAGGAAACGGCGGCACCCGCAGGGGGTGCCGCCGTCGTGCTGCCGGTGGCAGTGCCCTGCCTGCTTCCTACTAGCGCAGCGGGCTGAAGTGGCGCATCAGCGGGGCCGTGCCCTGGCCGGTCATCTCGGCGGCCAGCATCTTGCCGGTCAGCGGGCCGAGGGCGACGCCCCACATGCCATGGCCGCCGGCGACGTGCACGCGCGGGGACTTGGTGGCGCCGATCAACGGCAGGCCATCGGCGGTGCAGGGACGGGCTCCCACCCATTCCTCCTGGCGGTCCTCCCAATCGATGCCGGTGTACATCGGGGAGGCGGCCTTGATGATCGCCTGGATCCGGCGTTCGTCCAACGGCGCATCGGCGTCGCGGAATTCCATCATGCCGGCGACCCGGAAGCGATCCCCCAGCGGCGTGCAGGCGACCCGCTGGGCGGGGAAGTAGATGGGGTGGGTCGGCATGGACTCGGGCTTGACGGTGAAGCTGTAGCCACGCCCTGCCTGGACGATCTGGCGGACGCCGAATTTGCGGGTCAGCGAGTTCAACCAGGCTCCGGTGGCCAGGACCACCGAATCGGCGGTCATGCTCCTGCCGCTGGAACCGATCACCGTCACGGAGTTCCCGGAGTCACGGACGTCGGAGACGGCGAAGCCGTCAATGATCTCCCCGCCGCGCTGGCGTACCGACTCGGCGAGCGATTCCATGAAGTTCGGCGGGTTGAGGAAACGCTGGTCGTGGATCTTCACGCCGGCGGTGACCCCCGAACCCAAGGTGGGCTCCAGTGCGCGGATCTCCGCGCCGGTCATCAGATCGAAGTCCACGGATCCTCCGGCTTCGCGGATGCCCTCGAACTCGTGCACCAGTCCCTCGCGGTCCTTCTCGGTGGCGAAGGCGGCCAGGAAGGGCTCGGCCGGTTTGGTGGGTTCGGTGACCGCGTTGCTGCCCTCGGCCAGCTCGGCGAAGGCATCCAGACCGGTGCTGCCGATCTCACTGAACACCTTCATGGCTTCGCGCCATTTGCCCGGGGTGCAGTGCCGGGCGAATCCGGCCAGGAACCTGATCAACGAAGGATCGGTGGTCAACGGGATGTAGAGGGGCGAGGCAGGGTCCAGCATGGCCTTGGCTCCGGTGGCGAACACGGAGGGTTCGCTCAATGGCAGGGTCAGGGCCGGGGTCAGCCAGCCGGCATTGCCCCAGGAGGAGCCGGCGGAGACTCCGGTCCGGTCGACGATGGTGACCCGGACCCCCCGCTCCTGCAGGTGCCAGGCGGTCGACAGACCGACGATGCCCGCGCCGACGACGACGACGTGTTCAGGATGTTGCATGCCCATGGTTTCTCCCGTTGGCTCGATCAGACTCGCACCGTAAGGATGCCCGAGCCCGCCGCCAACCTCAACCCCTCGGGAGGTTTCCACGGTAGCGCTGGCACCCGGAGGCCAAATCATGAATTAATCACGGGCACAGACGGTAATTCAGCATTTACTTCGGTCTTTGCCCTACTTTATTCCTTGGTCCACCGGGACTATGTCACAGCCGCGACCACCGGGCTCCCCCAGGCCCAGGTCCGACGCGGTCCGGACCCGGGGATCTTCGACCGCCGACCCATCGCCGCCATGACAGGGCCTCGACACAACCCTTGACATTGCCCGTGTGACCCAGTTCCCTATATTGCATAACGGAATTCAGTTTCCGCTATACGGAATCCCAGGTGATCAGCCAGGGATCCGGACCCCAGTACAAGGAACAGCTGTCGCCCGGACCTGCTTCCGATCATCCGCACACAAGGGAAACTCCATGAACAAGAACGCATCAAGCGCCGCGGCAGGCCGCCGCACCGCGCCTGCACGTCCCGAAGACGAGCGTCTGCCCATCGGTAGCACCTTCGCTTACGGCTTCCAGCACGTTTTGACCATGTACGGCGGAATCATCGCCCCGCCACTGATCGTCGGCACCGCAGCGGGCATGAGCTCCTCCGACGTCGGCCTGCTCATTGCCGCCTGCCTGTTCGTCGGCGGCCTGGCCACCCTGCTCCAGACCATCGGCATTCCGTTCTTCGGGTCCCAGCTGCCGCTGGTCCAGGGCGTCTCCTTCGCCGGCGTGGCCACCATGACGGCCATCATCGGTGGCGGCGGTGGCATCCAAGCGGTCTTCGGAGCGGTGATGGTCTCCGCAGCCGTCGGGCTGCTGATCACCCCGGTGTTCTCCAAGGTGATCAGATTCTTCCCACCGGTCGTCAACGGCGTGGTGATCACCGTCATCGGCTTGTCGCTGATGCCGGTGGCCGCCAACTGGGCCATGGGCGGCAATGACAAGGCCGACGACTACGGCTCCATGGCCAACATCGGTCTGGCCGGCGCGACCCTGCTGATCGTCCTGCTGCTGAGCAAGCTCGGCAATGCGACGATCTCCCGCCTGTCCATCCTGCTGGCCATCGTCATCGGTACGCTGGTCGCCGTCTTCACCGGCATGGCCGACTTCTCCGGGGTCGGCAACGGCCCGGTCTTCGCCTTCCCGGCCCCCTTCGCCTTCGGCTGGCCGACCTTCGAACTGCCGGCCATCATCTCGATGCTGATCGTCACGCTGGTCATCCTGACCGAAACCACGGCGGATATCCTGGCCGTCGGTGAAATCGTCGAAACCGAGGTCGATTCCAAGCGCATCGGCAACGGTCTGCGCGCCGACATGATCTCCAGCCTGATCTCGCCGGTGTTCAACTCCTTCACCCAGAGCGCCTTCGCCCAGAACGTCGGGCTGGTGGCCATCACCGGCATCAAGAGCCGTTTCGTGGTCAGCGCCGGCGGCCTGATCCTCGTGCTGCTGGGCCTGCTGCCGGTCATGGGACGCATCGTCGCGGCGGTGCCTACCGCGGTCCTCGGCGGAGCCGGCATCGTGCTCTTCGGCACCGTGGCCGCCAGTGGCATCCGCACGTTGGCCAAGGTCAACTACAAGGACAACATGAACCTGATCATCGTGGCCACCGGCGTCGGCTTCGGCATCATCCCGATCGCCGCCCCGGCCTTCTGGAACGAGTTCCCGACCTGGGTCGGCACGATCTTCCACTCGGGCATCAGCTCGGCCGCGGTCGCCGCGATCCTGCTGAACATCCTGTTCAACCACATCAAGGTCGGAACCCCGACGGACCCCTCGGTCTTCGCCAAGGCCCCGGTCCGGCCGGCCACCGAAAAGGACTTCGAGACCCACGAAGTCTCCGAGGTCTAGGCCCCGGACACCAGACCGACACCAGTAGAAAAGCGAGGGAGCAGCTCCGGGACACCGGGGCTGCTCCCTCGCATTTCGTGACCGGGTCTCAGCCCCCGTGTGCCTGCAGGAACTCGTACACCTCGGTTTCGTCGACCCCGGGGAACGCCCCCGAAGGCATGGCGGCCAACAGGTGGGAGTTCGCCCGGGCCGCCGGCCAGGCCTGACCGGCCCAGGAGCGGGCCAGCGCCTCCGGCGGACGCTTGCAACACGACTCATCCGGGCAGCGTGATTTGGACCGTTCGGTGGTGTCACGGCCGCGGAACCACTTCACGTGTTCGTAGGGGACCCCGATGCTCAGCGAGTACATCCCCGAGGAGTGGCGTTCGGTGCGGGCGGTGCACCAGAAGGTCCCCACCACGGTGTCGGTGTATTGCTCGAAGGCCCGGAACTTATCCGGGACCTCGAAGACCTCGCGGCTGGTCCAGTACCGGCAGATCGACTGCCCCTCGATGGCGCCGGTGTGGTCGGCGGGGAAGTTCACGTCGTCGTTCTCGTAGGCCTTGTGCAGGATGCCCGACTCGTGGACCTTCTGGAAGTGGCAGGTGATGCCCAGGTGTTCGGTGGCCAGGTTCGTGAAGCGGTGGGCCGCCGATTCGTAGGAGACCGCATAGGCATCACGCAGGTCCTCGATCGCCAACGACTTGGACTTCTTGGCCTCCTCGAGGAAACCCACGGTGGTCTTCTGCGGCATCAGCAGGGCCGCGGCGAAGTAGTTGGTGTAGACCCGCTGACGGAGGAACTCGCTGTAGTTCCGGGGGGCCTCATGACCCAGGACGTAGTGGCCCAGCGCCTGCAGCAGCACCGACCGGGCGTCATGATCGCTTCGGGTCCCCTGCACCAGATAAATTCTGCGGTTCTTCAGATCGGTCACCGACCGGGTCGAATGCGGCAGGTCCCCGACGAAGCGCAGCCCGAATCCCAGATGCTCGGCCAGATCGGCGGCGACATGGTGGGACAACGGTCCCGAGGTGTGCCCGACGGCGTCGAGCAGACCCTGGGCCTGCTTCTCCAGCTCGGGGTAGTGGTTGTTGCATTCACGCATTTCGGTGCGGATCTCGGTATTGGCCCGACGCGCTTCCTCGGGGGTCGCCGCCTGCTCCTCGAGCCGCCGTTCGAGCTCATGCTGCAGGCCGACCATGGATTCAAGCACATCCATCGGCAACCGTGAGGACACCCGGACCTTGGGCAGCCCCAAGGATCCGTAGAGCGGTCCGCGCTGGGCCCTTTCCAACTCGATTTCCAGCCCGGCCCGCCGGCTCGGAGGCTCGGATCCGAGCAGGTCGTCCACGCCGGTATCCAGGGCGGCGGCCAGTTGCCGCAACAGCCCCACCTTGGGCTCGCGTTTTCCGTTCTCGATCAGGCTCAGCTGCGAGGGGGCCACCGAGACCAGGGCACCCAACCCATCCAGGGTCAGCGCCTTGCCCTTGCGTAGGTGGCGCACCCGGCGGCCCAGGGCAATGGCATCCAGTTCGGGGTCGTCGTGGGTCGAGGCGCCCTGCGGGGACTGTCCGCCGGAGGGCCGGTTCCATGTGGGAGTCGTCACTTCTTGAGAATAGCTCAAGAAGTGCAAATCTTTCCACCCCAACCCCCTAGAAAACCCCTTGCGGATCGCGAAGAGTCATGACTACGAACAAAAACACGGAAACATCGACCGACCGGCAGAGGCGCCGGGAACGTCGTCGGATCCCCGGGACACCCGGAGCGACACCAAGGAGAATGCCATGACGCAGAAGCAGAATTCCGCCGCAGAGCGCGAACAGGCCCTGGAGATGGAGTGGAGCGCCAACCCCCGCTGGGCAGGCATCACCCGCGAATACACGGCGGCGGAGGTCGTTCGGCTGCAGGGACGCGTCGTCGAAGAGAACACGTTGGCCCGTCGCGGTTCCGAAAAGCTCTGGGACCAGCTCACCACCGAAGCCACGACCGGCGCCTACACCAACTCCCTGGGCGCCCTGACCGGCAACCAGGCGGTCCAGCAGGTCAAGGCAGGCCTGCGGGCCATCTACCTCTCCGGTTGGCAGGTTGCCGCCGACGCCAACCTCGCCGGCCAGACCTACCCCGACCAGTCGCTCTACCCGGCCAACTCGGTCCCCCAGGTGGTGCGCCGCATCAACAACGCCCTCCAGCGCGCCGACCAGATCGAATTCGCCGAGGACATCCATTCCGTCGAGGACTGGCTGGTCCCGATCGTCGCCGACGCCGAGGCCGGCTTCGGTGGCCCGTTGAACGCCTACGAACTGATGAAGTCGATGATCACCGCCGGCGCCTCGGGGGTGCACTGGGAAGACCAGCTCGCCTCGGAGAAGAAGTGCGGCCACCTCGGCGGCAAGGTCCTCATCCCCACCGGCCAGCACATCCGCACCCTCAATGCCGCCCGCCTGGCCGCCGACGTTTCCGATACCCCCAGCGTGATCATCGCCCGCACCGATGCCGAGGCCGCCACCCTGATCACCTCCGACGTCGATGAGCGTGACGCGCAGTTCGTCACCGGCGAGCGCACCGCCGAAGGCTTCTACAAGGTCCGCAACGGGATCGAACCCTGCATCGCCCGGGCCAAGGCCTACGCCCCCTATTCCGACCTCATCTGGATGGAGACCGGGACCCCTGACCTGGAGATGGCCAAGAAGTTCGCCGAAGCAGTCAAGGCCGAACACCCCGACCAGATGCTCGCATACAACTGCTCGCCGTCCTTCAACTGGAAGAAGCACCTCGACGACGCCACGATCGCCAAGTTCCAGCGCGAACTCGGCGCCATGGGATTCACCTTCCAGTTCATCACCCTGGCCGGGTTCCACGCCCTGAACCACTCGATGTTCGATCTGGCCTCCGGCTACGCCCGGAACGGCATGAGCGCCTACGTCGAACTCCAGGAACGCGAATTCGCCTCCGAGGCCGCCGGCTACACCGCCACCAAGCACCAGCGCGAGGTCGGCACCGGCTACTTCGACCAGATCGCCACGACCCTGAACCCCGAAGCATCCACCCTGGCTCTGGTGGGATCCACCGAAGCCGGCCAGTTCCACTAGGCACCACACGACGCCGGTGCCGGGGCCCACCCACCCGGGCACCGGCGTCGTCCCCCACCATTTTTAAGGAGATCCGCCATGAACGACCCCATCACCCTGAACGGCACCACGCCGAATGCTTCGCCGGTCCGCGGCCAGGAGCAGATCCTCACCCCCCGGGCCATGGACTTCCTGGCGCAGCTGCATCACGAGTTCGAGCCGCGCCGGAAGGAACTGCTGGCCCTGCGCGAAACGCGCCGCCGCGAGATCGCCGGCGGCCAGGATCCGCACTTCCTGGAAGAGACCCGGCCCATCCGTGAAGACGACTCCTGGACGGTCGCCCCCATCGCCCCCGGCCTGGAGGACCGCCGGGTGGAGATCACCGGACCGCCGGAACGCAAGATGGCCGTCAACGCGCTGAACTCCGGTGCCAACGTCTGGCTGGCGGATCTGGAGGACTGCACCACCCCCACCTGGCAGAACGTCATCAACGGGCAGCTGACCCTGCGGGCCGCGCTCGAGAACGACCTCGACTTCACCTCCGAGGAGGGCCAGGAGTACACGGTCACCGGACGGACGCTGACCGAGCTGCCGACCATCATGGTCCGGCCGCGCGGCTGGCACCTGCCCGAGCGGCACCTGACCATCGGCGGCAAGTCCACCTCGGGGGCGCTGGTCGACTTCGGCCTCTACTTCTTCCACAACGCGCAGCGGTTGATCTCCGGCGGACGTGGCCCCTACTTCTACCTGCCCAAGATCGAGAACCATCTGGAGGCCCGCCTCTGGAACGACGTGTTCATCAGGGCCCAGGAGTTGCTGGACATCCCCCGGGGGACCATCCGCGCCACGGTCTTCATCGAGACCATCACCGCGGCCTTCGAACTCGAGGAGATCCTCTACGAACTGCGGGAGCACTCCGCGGGCCTGAACGCCGGCCGGTGGGACTACATCTTCTCAGTGATCAAGAACTTCCGCACCCGCGGACCGCGGTTCGTGCTGCCGGACCGGGCGATGGTGACCATGACCGCCCCCTTCATGCGGTCCTTCACCGAACAGCTGGTGCGGGCCTGCCACCGCCGCGGGGCCACGGCCATCGGTTCCATGAGCGCCTTCATCCCGAACCGGCGCGACGAGGCCGCCAACGCGGTGGCCTTCGAGACCGTCGGGGTCGAGAAATCCCGCGAAGCCGCCGACGGTTTCGACGGCGCCTGGGTGGCCCACCCGGATCTGGTCCCGGTGGTGCAGCGGATCTTCGATCGGGAGATGGGCGGAAAACCGAACCAGATCGACCGTCTGCGCGAAGACGTCGCCGTCGATGACCGGGCCTTGCTGGACATCGCCGGAACCCCGGGGCTGATCACCGAGGGCGGGGTCCGGATGAACGTGGTCATCGGGCTGCGCTACATCGAGTCCTGGTTGCGGGGCAACGGGGCCGTGGTCCTGAAGAACATGATGGAGGACGCCTCCACCGCCGAGATCTCCCGCTCGCAGATCTGGCAGTGGATCCACCAGGGTGCGGTGACCGACGACGGTGAGCTGATCACCGCCGAGTTCGTCGAGGAGATCGTGGAGGAGGAGTACGCGAAGATGGAACGCTTCGAGGGGGACCGGTTCGCCGATGCCCGGGAGATCTTCGATGAGTGTGCCCTGCAGGATGACTACCCGGCCTTCCTGACCGTGCCGTCCTACACGCGGTTCCTCTGCCAGTCCAAGGCGCGGCAGATGATCGACGCCTGACCAGCCACCGACCGCCCCGCCGGGGGTTCTTCCTCCATTGGATCCCGGGCCGGGGCGGTCGGCCCCCACACCACGACGGACCCCATCTGGCAGAGCTGCCGGGGTCCGTCGTCTTTTTGAGGTCGGGGTCTAGATGTCGTCCTCGTAGGCGGGGCCGCCCTCGCCCTCCCAGGTCTCCAGCCGGCGGACCTTGGAGGCGTTGTATTTGCGGCGGACCCCGCGGCCGGCATCCTCGTCCTCCTCGACGAAGACGGCGCCGTACTGTTCCAGGGCGTGGCGCAGCATGGCGTTCTGCTCGACGGTCAGATCGTGGTTGCCTTTTTCGAAGGCCCGGATCTGCTGTTTCTCCAGTCCGGCGGCCCGACCAATGACCTTGCTCGAGACCTGGGTGATGGCGCGGGCGGCCCGGGCCAGATCGGCGGGTATGAATGTTGATGGGTTCTTCATGCCTTGATCATCCCAGTCTTCGCGCGCGAAGTCAGGCGACCCGACCGGGACGGGTGCACCAGTAGGCTGGATACCGGTTCCGGAGGGCCCGGATGAGTGGAGACGGCGGGGAGCAAACCGATGGACATCGATCCGGGGAACGACGTCGACACGGCCCCTCGCCGGGGATCGCCGGCGGCCCGGACCGTCACCACCCTCCTCTCCCCCGTGGTCCTGGTCAGCGCCTACCTGCTGGTGCTGCCGCTGCGGAGTCCGGACACCACCTGGCTGCAGGCCATCGTGGCCCTGGTCTTCACCACGGGACTGCCCTGGCTGGGCGTGGTGTGGATGAAGCATCGGGGCCGGGTCACCGATCTGCATGTCCGTGAGCGGTCGCAGCGCCGGCCCGTGTTCGTCCTCGCCGGGGCATCCCTGCTGATCGGTGGCGGCGCGTTGGTGCTGCTGCGGGCCCCGGCGGCGGTCTTCAGCGCGCTGGGGTTGATCCTGGCCGGACTGCTGATCTGCCTGGTGGTGAACCTGCGGTGGAAGATCTCCGTGCATACGGCGGTCGCCGCCTTCATCTGGCTCGAGGTCTTCTCCGACCCGGACTGGGGTGCGGCCGCCGCCCTCTTCCTGACCTTGCTGGTCGGCTGGTCGCGTCTGGAGCTGCGACGGCATACCCCGGGCCAGGTGCTCGCCGGTGCGCTGGTGGGCTGCATCGTGTTCGCCGGCGGGCTGGCCCTGCCCTGAACCGCTCGTCCGGCCAGGGGCTCCCGCGGTTCCTGCCCGTCGACCGCTTATAGGATGGCGGGGACCACCGGCGAGGGCCCAGGCCCGCCCCCGACACCTGCGAACGGAGCACCCATGGCACTTCGTGTTCTGGTCCCTTCCCCCGCGTTGGCCCACGCCATCAGCGGTCCGGGGATCGAAGCCATCATCTGGCATATCGATTCCGAGGCCTCCCCGGCCCCGGCAGCCGATGTCCTGATCACCGAGCGTCCCCGCGTCCAGGCCCACCGTTCCCGGGTGAACAGCATCCCCGGCCTGCGCCACGTCCATCTGCTGTCCATCGGCTACGAATGGGTCCTGGACCATCTGCCGCCCGGGGCCACGCTGAGCAATTCGCGGGGCGCCGTCGAGGATGCCACCGCCGAACACGGGCTCGCCCTGACCCTGGCGGCACTGCGCGATCTGCCGGTCGCCGCCACCCAACAGCACCGCCACGACTGGACACCGCTGTGGACCACGTCCCTGCATGGTTCGGTGGTCGTCCTCCTGGGCCATGGCGGGGTGGGCCGGGAAGTGGCCGCCCGGTTGGCGCCCTTCCGTCCGGCAGCCGTGCTCCCCGTGGCCCGCCGGGAACGCACCACCGAGAGCGGGGTCCACGTCCACGGGGTCCAGGAGCTGCCCGGGCTCCTGCCCCGGGCCGACGTCGTCATCGTCACCCTGCCCCACGCGGCGGGCACCGAACGGCTCGTGGATGGCGCCTTCCTGGCCGCCATGGCCGACGGGGCCCTGCTGGTGAACATCGGTCGCGGCGCGGTCGTGGACACCGAGGCACTGGTCGCCGAGTTGCAGTCCGGACGGCTACGGGCCGCCCTGGATGTCGTCGACCCGGAACCGCTCCCGGCCGGCCACCGGCTCTGGGAGGCCCCCGGCTGCCTGCTGACCCCGCATATGGCCGGGAACACCAACGAATTCATCCGCCTGTCCACCGAGGGCGCCGTGGAGCAGGTCCAGCGTCTGGCGCAGGGCCGGGCCCCGATCCACCTCGTGGCCGGACCGGGGGCCGGGTAGCCCCTCGACGGTCCCCGCCCGGTACTCTGGGGAACCATGGAGAACATCACGCTCAAGCCCGGCGACCAGGTCGTCTTCACCTCCCTGGAAGCACTCGATAAGAACGATCTCGCCCAGGCAGTCACGGACGCCGGCTACCTCGTGGGTCCCGGGGTCTCGAAGAAGACCGCCCTGCTGGTGGCCGGGGACCCCGACGTGGATTCAACCAAGTCGCGCAAGGCCCGCGACTACGGCATCCCCGTCATCGGCGAGCACGACTTCGTTCAACGCTTCCTCGGCGGGGTCCTCCCGGCCACGGCGGAGGCCCCCGAGCTCTCGGCCCCGGCCTCGCTGGACGACCTGCCCCCGAATGCCAAACGTGATCTTCCCGCCGTGAAGCTCGCCTGCGCTGCGTTGCGCGAGGAACTCCCCGTCCAGGCCCTGGTCAAGACCCCGGAGGCCGGGGTCTTCGTCGTCCGCGGTCCCGCCCGCCATTCGGCCCTCGGCGAGGCCTGGATGGTCGGCGGCGTCGCCGTCGCCGGCTCCACCGGGACCCCCGATAAGATCGTGCGCGCCCTGGGCCTGGCCGGCGGTGATGAATCGGCACCGCAGGACGACCTCGAACGGCTGGACGTCAACCACCCCACCTACGGGCAGTTCAGCGTCTATGGCCCCCTCCGCCACCAGGCCGGGCTGGACCTGGTCGGCCCCTGGATCCGCGGTGGGGTCCACAGCCGGGATTGAGCTGCGGGCCGGCGCCGGGGAATACCCCGGGCGCCGGTCGGTGTTGCACCAGGCATCCCCGACCACAGGAGCCTTTCCATGGATCTGTTTGCCCCGCTCACCCTCGGCGACCTCGACCTGCCCAACCGGCTGGTCATGGCCCCGCTGACCCGATCACGGTCCCGCGTTGACGGGGTGCCCAACGACGACGTCGTGGAGTACTACCGCCAACGGGCTTCGATGGGGCTGATCGTCAGCGAGGGAACCTATCCCAGCCAGACGGGCCAGGGATTCGTGCGCCAGCCCGGACTGGCCACCGAGGAGCAGGTCGCCGGGTGGAAACGCGTCACCGACGCCGTCCATGCCGAGGGCGGGCTGATCATCGCCCAGGTCATGCATGCCGGCCGGGTCACCCACCCGGAGATCACCGGGGTCCAGGAGGTCGTCGCCCCCAGTGCGATCGCCGTCGAGGGAAGCACCCGCACCTACACCGGCAAGCACCCCTACCCGGTCCCCCGCGCCCTGGAGACCTCCGAGCTGGCTGGCATCGTGGAGGAGTTCGTCCGGGCCTCGACCAATGCGATCGCCGCCGGCTTCGACGGGGTGGAACTCCATGGCGCCAACGGCTACCTGCTCCATGAGTTCCTGGCCTCCTCGACGAATACACGCACCGATGCCTACGGCGGGTCCCCGGGAAACCGGGCCCGCCTGGTCATCGAGGTGGCCACCGCGGTGGCCGCGGCCATCGGTTCCGGCCGCACCAGCCTGCGGATCTCCCCCGAACACAATGTCCAAAGCACCCTGGAGGAGGACCGCGACGACGTCGCGGCCACCTACGGTGCGCTCATCGACGGGATCGCCCCGCTGGGATTATCGGCGCTGAGCATCCTGCACCGGCAGCCGACCGGGGAACTGGCCCAGGATCTGCGCTCGCGTTTCGGCGGCCCCGTGCTGTTGAATTCGGGGTTCGCCGAGATCACCACCGTCGAGGACGCCCGGGAGCTGACCTCCAGCGGCTGGGGTGAGGCGGTCGTCGTCGGGCGGCCCGCCATCGCCAACCCGGATCTGGTGCGGCGCTGGCGTGAGGACCTGCCGCTGAACGAACCGAACCAGGCGACCTTCTACACCGAGGGGCCCACCGGGTACATCGACTACCCGTTCTGGCAGAACTAGCCCCCGGACACCGGACGGGAATAGTCCTCGGCGCGGGGAGGTTGAAGCATCCATGACTTCTCCGCGCCTTTCCGTCGATATCTGGTCCGACATCTCCTGCCCCTGGTGCTTCATCGGCAAACGTCGTTTCGAAGCGGCCCTGGCCACCCTTTCCTTCCGTGACCAGGTGGACGTGACCTGGCACAGCTACCAGCTCGATCCCTCGCTGCCGGCCCACTACGACGGCACCGAATTCGAGTATCTTTCGCAGAAGAAGGGCATGGACCCGGCGCAGGTGAAGCAGATGCTCGAACACGTCACCGGCCAGGCCGCCGACGAGGGGCTGCACTACGATTTCGGCAACCTCAAGGTCGCCAATTCCTTCACCGCCCACCGCCTGCTGCATCTGGCCGGGGCGCATGGCCTGGCCGGCGAGGTCAAGGAGGCGCTGCTCTCCGCCCAGTTCGAAAAGGGCCTGGACACCGGGGACACCACGGTGCTGCGCCGGATCGGCACCGACGCCGGACTGGCCGAGGACGACGTCGTGGCGGTCCTGGAATCGGATCGGTACACCGCCGAGGTCGAGGCCGACATCGCCCAGGCCCGCGCCCTGGGGGTGACCGGGGTGCCGTTCTTCGTCCTGGACATGAAGTACGGAATCTCCGGGGCCCAGCCACCCGAGGTGTTCGCCGAGGCCCTGACCACCGCCTGGGGTGAGGTCTCCCCGCTATCCATGGTCAACGCCGGACAGGACCCGGCCTCCGGCACCCAGGCCCCCGCCTGCGGCCCCGAGGGCTGCGACTAGCAGCGGCCCACCCGCCGCCGTCCCGGGTTACTTCCCGTCCTGATCCTTCGCCGGTGAGGGGTCCGCCTTCCCGGAGGCCGCTGCGGATTCCTTGGCCTTCTTGCGGGCTTCCTTCACCGCGATCGGGCAGCTGAGCTGGCCGTCGGAGGTATCCACCTTCTTCTTCGGGACGATCGACCCGGCCTTGTACTTCTTGCCGATGACGAAATCGATGGTGTCGGCGCTGCGCTTGGGCTTCTTCACGTATTCGGTGCCCTTGATATGGCGTTGGACGGTCAGGGCGTTGGCCCGGCCCTTCGTCCCGGAGACCACGGTGCCCACGATGTCGGCGTTCTTCAACTTCGCATTGGCCACCTTCCCGATCGTGAAACCGTGCTTCTTCAGCGATTCGGCCGTGGCCGCGGCCAGCCCGGCGCTGGTGGTGGCGTTGTAGACGTTGACGGTGACGTCCTTCGGCTTCGCGTACTCCAGTTCCTCCTGCGGGCAGACGGCGGCGGCCGGATCCTCCGCCTGGGCCGTCGCCGTGGGCGTCGGCGCCGGTTCCAGGGCGGGGATGACCACCTGCCCGGTCTTGACCAGGTAGGCGAGCACGAGCGCGGCGATCACCAGCGCGACCAGCAGGCCCAGCACCATCCCGTGCAGCAGCCGGCGCCGGTAGTAGCGCGGGTTCTCCACGCGTTCGGGGTCGTGATCGGAGAACCCCTCGTCCAGGTCCTCCTCGGTGACGATCCGTTGGCCATGCCAGTCGGTCGGGTCTCGTTCATCGCTCATGGGATCACGAATCCAGGATCAGGACGCGGGCGTGCATGACCGAACGCTGGTGCAGGGCGGTCCGCACGGCCCGGTGCAGCCCGTCCTCCAGATACATGGTGCCCTGCCACTGCACCACGTGGGGGAAGAGGTCACCGAAGAACGTGGAGTCCTCCGCCAACAGCGCTGCCAGGTCCAGGGTCGCCTTGGTGGTCACCAATTCATCGAGGCGTACCTGACGGGGGGCGACGACGGCCCAGTCCTTGGGAGTGACAAGGTCGTGGTCGGGGTACGGGCGGGATTCGCCGACTGCTTTGAAGATCACTGTTCCAGCTTAGGGAACGCCAGCCCGATGTGGAGCGACGACCTGCCGGGGAGACCTGTCAAGGGTTCCGACATCCGGGGCAATATGACGGAACCCGGCGTAACCGTTGCTGTCGTCGCGGGGCCGCCGCGCCCTAACGTTACGGCCATGAACCTTGTGCGAACCTCAGTGCCCGTTCTTGATTTCTCCACGGCCCGTCGGGCCGACGGCTGCTTCAACCCCGAATTCATCGACGCCCTGCGTGCGGCGAGCCATCAGGTCGGCTTCTTCCAACTCACCGGTTTCGGCGCCGCCGAAGGCCAGGCGCAGGAACTCCTGCAGACCATGGAGGCCTTCTTCGCCCTGCCCCTGGCCGAACGGTTGGAGCTGGACAACCGCACCTCGGCCCAGTTCCGTGGCTACACCCGGCTGGGCAAGGAAATGACCCGGGGCCGGGCCGACTCCCGGGAACAGATCGACTACGGCCCGGACCGGGAGGCGCTGGAGGGCTACCCGCAGGACCGCCCCTACCTGAACCTGCAGGGCCCCAACCAATGGCCCGCGTCCTTCCCCGAACTCGAGCGCGTGGCCATGGCCTGGGCCGAGCTGATGTCACGGGTCGGGACCGAACTCCTCGCGGCGATCGCCGTATCACTGGGTCTGCCCGAGGATCATTTCGAGGCCCCGTTCCGGCACGACCCGGCCTGGATGGGCAAACTGGTCCACTACGTCGGCGGCCAGGTCCCGGAGGCCGGCAACCAGGGGGTGGGCCTGCACGCCGATTACGGTTTCGTGACCCTGCTGCTCCAGGACCAGGTCGGCGGGCTGGAGGTCCAGCCCTACGGGCATCAGAACTGGATTCCCGTCGAGCCGATCCCCGGGGCTCTGGTGGTCAACCTCGGGGAGATGCTCGAGGTCGCCACCAACGGTTACCTGATGGCCACCATCCACCGCGTGACGGCACCACCGGCCGGCGTCGACCGCTATTCGGTACCCTTCTTCTGGTCCCCGCGGCTGGATTCGGTCATCGATACGGTCCCGCTGCCACCGGAGCTGGCGGCCCAGGCCCGTGGCGTCTCCGACGATCCGACCAATCCGATGCTCTCCTCCTACGGCGCCAACGTCCTCAAGGGGTGGTTGCGCGCTCATCCGGAAACCGCCGCCCGGCACTATCCGGGGCTGTGATCCGGCCATCGGGCGGCGCATGTTCATGGTCTTCCTGCCACGTTGCGGTGCCTGCACCGAATGCGCCGACGAGGAATTACCCCCTGGGCAGGCCACCGAGCGCGCGATGCCCTCTCGCGCTCCAACCCCTGAGACCTGACCGCCCAAGCCCAGTCGATCAATCCAGTTCTAGCCCTCGCGTCCCAGTCGCTGGCGCGCGGTGTGCGTACCCCGCCCGATGGGCACACGTCGCGTGGCGGCCCCGAGCCCGAACGCCGGCATATCGGTGTAGACCGTCTCTTGGTCGGTGACCCTCACCTGGTAGGTCTCGTGCCAGATGCCCACGTCGCCGCTGCCTGCCGACTTCTTCGTGAACTGGCGCCAGGCCCCCAGATGCGGAGCATCCTGGGCGGAGGCAAAGCGCTGCAAGTCCTCCGGGCTGCGCCAATAACTCAGCAGAATCGTGGTCCGACCCAGCCATTGGTGGTAGCCCAGCAGACCGGTTTCAGGATCTTTCGCCAGATGAGCCAACTTCCGTGGCATGGCGGCCACGGTCGGGAGCACCGAGGCCAGCTTCCACCATCTGTTGGCCCGCATCCCGATCAGGAACACGGTCACGTGCTCCTGATCGGGGGCCGCTGTATATCTGCCCGGATCCACGGTTGCTGCCACGACCATCGTCTCTCATCGCGCATCACACTGCTATGGAACGATGATATGGATGCTTGGCACCTTGGCAAGACCTTTAACCCATGATGCGATATTGCGCCGCCCCCCGGCTCCTCACAGCGGTCAGCAGCATGGTTTCCGTGTCTTTTGCCCGGGAACACCCCGTGGGACGAGGCTTATGAAGCAGTTTCACCCCGCCTCGTCAGCCTCTACGGCGAGCGCTACAGGGCCGCCCGCACCGCCCCGACGAGCTCGTCGGAGAGCGGCTCGACACTGGACGCGAACCGGCCCAGGATCCGGCCATCGGCCCCGACGAGGAACTTCTCGAAGTTCCAGCCGATATCCTGGACCTCTCCGGTGGGGTAGGCGGTGAGCTCGCGGTAGAGCGGGTGGGCGTCGGGGCCGTTGACGTTGGTCTTCGTGGCCAACGGGAAGGTCACCCCGTAGTTGATCTGGCAGAACTCCTCGATCTGCGCATCCGTTCCCGGCTCCTGGCCCATGAACTGGTTGCTGGGCACCCCCAGCACCACCAGGCCCTGGTCCCGATGCGTCGCATACAGCTTCTCGAGACCCTCATACTGCGGGGTGAATCCGCATTTGGAAGCGACGTTGACCACCAGGACCGGCCGGCCGGCGAACGCCTCCCCGAAGGTCGACGTCGTTCCGTCGTTGAAGGTGATGGCCACATCCTGCAGGGTCGAATCGGGCGTGCTCATGATGTCCTCTCGCTCAGGGGTTCCTGCCTTCAGCCTAGCCATCCGGCCCGGCTTTCCCCTGTCCTTCAGCGACCGGCGAAGCGGTTGACCCGCTGCACCGAATCCGGGTGCGCGGCCAGGGCCGAGATGCTTCTCGTTTCCGCGGCCAGATGTGCCGCGTAGCCGGTGGACATCCCCGCCCGGAGCAACGCCTTCGTCGGCCCCAGGGTCTGGACGGCGCCTTGCAGGAACCCGTCCTCGGCCACGGTGAGCTCGCCTTCGAAGACGGCCGAGGGGGCCGAGGCGTTCGCCAGCCCCCAGTCGACGGCCTCGTTACCCGCAAGCCGGCGTCCGCCCAGGGTCAGATCCACGGCGCGCTGGTGGCCCACGGTCGCGGGCAGCAGATAGGAGACCCCCGTGTCGGGGCTGAATCCAATGCCCGCGTAGGCGGCCATCAGCGTCGCTTCCTCCGCCACCAGGACCCAATCGGCGTTGAGCACCAGCCCCAGGCCGGCCCCCGCGGCCACCCCGTTGACCCCGGCGAGCACCAGGAGCCGGGAATGAACCAGGGCCAGCGCCAACTCGTGGGCCGCCTCGGCCAACGCGGCGATGAAGGCGGAGCGTTCGGCGGGCGGGGATCCCGCCATGTTCCCCACGTCCCCTCCCCCGCAGAAGAACCGTCCGGTCCCGGTCAGGGTGAGCACGTACACCTCGGGGTCGGCCTCGGCGGCACGAACGGCGGCCAGCAGTTGGCGGGCCAGGGCCAGGTCCAGGACGTTTCCGCCCTCCGGCCGTTGCAGGACCAGCCGCACGACCCCGGGACGGCGTTCGATGCCGATCACCGGCTGCTCCGGCCCGGCAGTCCCGGCGCTCACTGCCCGGTGCTCCGTTCCGCGCGCAGCTCGCGTTTGAGGAGTTTGCCCGACTGGTTCCGGGGCAGCTCGGCGACGAAGTCCACCCGTTTGGGCACCTTGTAATCGGCGATCCGGCCCTTCACATGCGCGCGGACCCCCTCGGCCGTCAGGGAAGCACCTTCCTTGAGGACGACGACGGCGGTGATGGCCTCGATCCAGCGCTCATCGGCAACCCCGACGACGGCGACTTCGGCTACTTCGGGCAGTTCGTAGATGCAGTCCTCGACTTCCCGTGGAGGCACGAGCACTCCCCCGGTGTTGATGACGTCCTTGATCCGGTCCACGACCTGGATGTAGCCCTGCGCATCCCGGGTGACCTGGTCCCCCGAACGGAACCAGCCGTCAACGAAGGCCTCTTCGGTGGCCTCCTGCTTATTCCAGTAGCCGGTCATCAGTTGGGGTGACCTGTACTGGATCTCCCCGGGCTCGCCGGGGGCGGCGATCTCCCCGTCGGCGGTCACGACACGGGCCTCGACGTTGTAGACCGGCACACCGCAGGAGGCGGGCCGGGCCTCGTGGTCCTCGGGGCGCAGGACGGTGCATAGCGGGCCCAGCTCGGATTGGCCGAAGCAGTTGTAGAAACCGATCCGTGGATACCGCGAGCGCAGTCGCGCCAGCACGGTCACCGGCATGATGGAGGCCCCGTACTGGGCCTTGGCCAAGGACGACAGGTCCCGGGTCTCCATCTCCGGATGGTTGCTCAAGGGCACCCATACGGTGGGCGCCAGGAACAACGAGCCGATGTGTTCCTCCTCCACCAGGCGCAGGATCTGCCCGACCTCCGGACGCGCGATCAACCGGATGGTGGCTCCGAGGGAAAGATAGGGCAGCAGGAAGACGTGCATCGCCGCCGAGTGGTAGAGCGGCATCGCCACCAGGGGGCGGTCCTCGGCGGTGAAGTCCAGGGCGATGACCGAGGAGACGTATTCGGCGACCAGGGCCTCGTGGGTCATCATCGCGCCCTTGGGGGCGGAGGTGGTTCCCGAGGTGTACAGCAGTTGCACGACGTCGCCTCCCGCCACCTCCACCTCGACGGGCGTGGAATCGGCCCCGGGGTCCATCGCGGTCGCCAGGACGGACCCCCCGCCGTCGTCCTGCGTGGGAAGCATCGGCCACACCTCGGTGGCCTCCGCCGCCCTGCCGGCGCTGCGCACCTGGTCCACCAGCGGCAGCAGGGCGGGATCGGCGACGACCAGGCCCGCCCCGGAGTCGTCCAGGAGGTATCCGAGTTCATCGCCCTTCAGCGCGAAGTTCACCGGCACATGCACCAGTCCGGTCGCGGCACAGGCCAGATACAGGACGGCATAGGCGTCGGAATTCATCCCGTAGGCGGCGACCCGCGCACCCCGGGGAAGACCGCTGGAGACCAACCGGTGGGCCACGCGGTGGACGGCCAGTTCGAGTTCGGCGTAGGTCCACCGCCGGTCCTCGAAGAGCAGGGCCGTCGCCCCGGGATTGCGTCCCACGGAACGGCGCAGGACCGCACCGATGGTGTTGGCCCTGCCGGGCGTGGTTGGGGTGTTCATGGTGGCATTCCTCCCGCAGGTCGGCCCGGTCACGGACCACGATGTGACTCACCCCACAGGCTAGTCCGGGACTCCGGGCGCCGCCATACCGCCCCGCGGGGCGACGATCCGGTCACGGACGGGGCCCCGAGGGCCGCTGACCAGTGTTTTCCGGTAGGAATCATAAGTAGTATGGTGTGTTACGTCACACGCACTGCATCGTGCAGCCCACCTGCACCACGAGGCAAATAAAGGGAGTACCTACCATGACCAAATCCAAACGTGCCCTCAGGCTGGCACTGGCCACGGCGGGCATCGGCGCCCTGTCGCTCAGTGCCTGCACCGGCCCCGTCGACGATTCCGGGGGCGACAGCAGCGACAGCGGCAAGAAGGTCACCGTCGGGACCACCGACAAGATCGTCTCCCTCGACCCGGCGGGTGCCTACGACAACGGTTCGCTGACCGTGATGACCCAGGTCTACCCGTTCCTGCTCAACTCCAAACCCGGCAGTGCCGATCCGGAACCGGGCATCGCCACCTCGGCGGAGTTCACCTCCCCCAAGGAATTCACCGTCAAGCTCAAGGACGGGCTGAAGTTCGCCAACGGCAACGACCTCACCTCCTCCGACGTGAAGTTCAGCTTCGACCGGGTCGTCTCCATCGACGACCCGCAGGGTCCCGCGGCACTGCTGACCAACCTGGACCACGTCGAGGCCCCCGATGACTCCACCGTCGTGTTCCACCTGAAGGCCGGCAACGACCAGACCTTCCTCGGGGTCCTCACCAGCGCCACCGGTCCGATCGTGGACGAGGAGGTCTTCTCCAAGGACAAGATCACCCCCGACGACGAGATCGTGAAGGGCAAGGCCTTCGCCGGCCAATACGAAATCACGAACTACACCAAGAACGAACTGGTGTCCTATCAGGCCTTCGACGGCTACCAGGGCCTGCTCGGTGAGCCCGAGTCCAAGACCGTGGACTACAAGTACTACACCAGCGCCAACAACCTGAAGCTCGATATCCAGCAGGGCAACATCGACGTCGCCTTCCGCAGCCTGGCGGCGACCGATATCGAGGACCTCGAGAAGGATGACAAGGTCCAGGTCCTCAAGGGCCCCGGCGGCGAGCTGCGCTATGTCGTCTTCAACTTCAACACCATGCCGTTCGGGGCGAAGACCTCGGATGCCGATCCGGATAAGGCCCTGGCCGTCCGGCAGGCCATGGCGGACTCCGTCAACCGGCAGGACATCGCCACGCAGGTCTACAAGGACACCTACACCCCCGTCTACTCCTTCGTCCCCTCCGGCCTGCCCGGCGCGATCGAGCCGCTGAAGGAGATGTACGGTGACGGCGACGGCGGCCCGGATGTCGATCGGGCCAAGAAGCGCCTGAAGGATGCAGGGGTCAAGACCCCGGTGGAACTGAACATCCAGTACAACGCCGACCACTACGGCCCCTCCTCCGGCGAGGAATACGCCATGGTGAAGTCGCA
Source organism: Arthrobacter sp. AOP36-A1-22 (assembly GCF_052377615.1). Lineage (NCBI taxonomy): Bacteria > Bacillati > Actinomycetota > Actinomycetes > Micrococcales > Micrococcaceae > Arthrobacter > Arthrobacter sp. AOP36-A1-22. The sequence continues at coordinate 46,639 of NZ_JBQSWX010000008.1, read as the reverse complement.
GCTGGAAAAGACCGATCTGTTCAAGGTCAACCTGCAGTCCACCGAATGGGTCCAGTACAACAAGGACCGGACCCAGGATGTCTACCCGATCTACCAGCTCGGCTGGTTCCCGGACTACTCGGATGCGGACAACTACCTGACGCCGTTCTTCGCACCGGGTAACTTCCTGGCGAACCACTACGACAACAAGGAGGTCGCCAAGCTCGTCCAGAAGCAGCAGGTGACCACCGACGAGGATAAGCGTTCCGAGTTGATCGGCGAGATCCAGACCGAGGTCGGCAAGGACCTGTCGACGTTGCCCCTCCTGCAGGGCGCGACGGTGGCCATCGCCGGTGAGGACGTGGACGGGGTCGAGAGCACCCTGGACGCCTCCTATAAGTTCCGGATCGGTGTCATCTCCAAGAAGTAGTACACCGGGTCCATGGGGGCGGGGCGGTCATTCGGACATATGGCCGCCCCGCCCCGCTTGCCGTCCAACGCCGGGATCACTGGATCCGGGCCGCACGAGTATAGGTAGATATGACAGTAGAGAGTGACAAGGTCCCGGCCGGATTCGGTCTGGCGAAGGGGAAGAAACCCCGGAGCCAGAGTCTCGGTCTGGCCCGTTATCTGGTGATCAGGTTCCTGCTGATCATCCCCACCATGTTCATCCTGATCAGCATGGTCTTCTTCCTGATGCGGATCACCGGTGACCCGATCACGGCGGCACTGGGCGGCCGACTCCCCCCGGATCAGCTGGCCGACCGGATCCACGCGGCCGGCTACGACCGTCCCGTCCTCATTCAGTATTTCGACTACCTCGGCGACATCCTGCGCGGCAACTTCGGGACCACGCTCTCGGATAACCGCGAGGTGACCGACATCCTGGCCCAATACGGCACCGCCACCCTGGAACTGGTGATCTACGCACTGATCGTCGCTTTCATCATCGGGGTCCCCTTCGGCATGATTGCCGCCTATAAGCGGGACCGGCTCCCCGACGCATTCCTGCGGCTGTTCGCCATCCTCTGCTACGCCACCCCCGTCTTCTTCGCCGGGCTGCTGCTGAAACTGATCTTCTCCGTCTGGCTCGGGTGGTTCCCGGTCTCCGGCAGAACCGACTATCTGTCCGAACTCTCCGGGCTACGCAACCCCAGCGGCCTCTACCTGTTGGACGCCCTCCGCGCCGGGAACATGACGATCGCCCTGGATGTGCTCAAACACGCGGTTCTTCCGGCCATTGCCCTGGGGCTGCTCATCGGCGGGGTGTTCCTGCGCCTGGTGCGCACCAACCTCATCGGCACCCTGGGCTCCGACTTCGTCGAGGCCGGCAGATCACGCGGTGTCAGCGAATACCGGCTGGTCACCAAACATGCCTATAAGCCGGCACTGATCCCGATCGTCACGGTCATGGGCCTGCAGATCGCCCTGACCCTGGGCGGCGCGATCCTGACCGAAACCACCTTCGGGTGGAAGGGACTGGGCTTCATGCTCGCCGAATACCTCACCGCCCGGGACTTCGTCGCGGTCCAGGGCATCGTCATGCTCATCGCAGTGATCGTGGCGTTGACCAACTTCCTGGTGGACGTCATCGCCGCCTTGATCGACCCGAGAGTGAGGTACTGATCGTGGACACCACCACATCGAAACCCGCCCGGCAGCCGCGCTGGACCCGACTGCCGATCATCTCGCATCTGCGCAAGAGCGTCGGGCTGCAACGCACGATGCTGATCATCGGGCTGATCCTGTCGGGCATCTTGTTCCTGACCGCGATCTTCGCCCCCCTGATCGCCCCCTACGGCTACGCCCAGGCCTCCGCCGACGGCGCCAACTTCGGCGCGCAGATGGCCCCCAGCGCCGCCCATATCTGGGGGACCACCGTCGGGGGATACGACGTCTTCTCCCGCGTGATCTGGGGCGCCCAGACCGCGGCACTGGTCATCGTCCTCGGAGTGCTCATGTCGATCTTCGCCGGGGTGATCCTGGGGCTGGTCTCCGGCTACCTCGGTGGCTGGGTCGACCGGCTGCTGGTGGTCATCGCCGATGCCATCTACGCCTTCCCCGCATTGCTGCTGGCCATCGTGATGTCGATCGTCATCAGCGGCGGCCAGTCCAACCTCTTCGGGGGGATCATGGCCGCGGCGATCTCGATCACCGTGGTCTTCATCCCGCAGTACTTCCGGGTCGCCCGCGCCGAAACCATCCGGCTCAAGGCCGAACCGTTCGTGGAGTCCGCGAAGGTGATCGGCACCTCGAACCTGCGCATCATCTCCCGGCACGTCTTCCCCAACGCCACCCGGACGATGCCGTTGATCTTCACCCTCAACGCGGCGGAATCGATCCTGACCCTGGCCGGGCTGGGCTTCCTGGGCTTCGGCATCGAACCCTCATCGGCCGCGGAATGGGGCTACGACCTGAACAAGGCCCTCGCCGATGCCACCAGTGGCATCTGGTGGACCGGGCTCTTCCCGGGCCTCGCGATCGTCCTGACCGTGCTGGGCCTGACCCTGGTGGGCGAGTCCATGAACGACCTGAACGATCCGCGGCTGCGCGGCCGGCGTCGCGCCGGCAGGAAGAAGCGCGGCGGACCCGACATGCCCGCCGACGCCTATGTCAATGGAACCGGACTGGAGGTCACCAAATGAGTCACGAACGTGAACCCGGGCAGGACCCGAACACCGCCTCCCCGGACGACGGCAAACCCGTCCTGTCCATCTCGGGACTGGAGGTGACCTTCGCGACCGATGGTGGCGATGTGCACGCGGTCAACGACGTGAACCTGGACGTACGTCCCGGGGAGGTCGTGGCGATCGTCGGCGAATCCGGCTCGGGCAAGACGGTCACGGCCAAGACCATCCTGGGACTGTTGCCGGAAACGGCGACCAGTGCCGGGGTGGTCCTGGTCAATGGTTCCGATGTCCTCTCCGTCAGCGCCAGCCAATTGCGGGACCTGCGGGGCCGCGATGTCGCCATGGTGTTCCAGGAACCCTCCACCGCACTGAATCCGGTCCACACCGTCGGCTGGCAGATCATCGAGGGGATCCGCGCCCATGCGGGCTCCGGACACCGGATCAGCCGCAAGGAGGCCAAGGCCCGGGCCATCGAGGCCTTGGCCAAGGTGGGCATCCCGGATCCGGGGCACCGGGTGGATTTCTATCCGCACCAGTTCTCCGGCGGGCAGAAGCAGCGGGTCGTCATTGCCGCGGCGCTGGCCCTGAATCCCGGGCTCATCGTGGCGGACGAGCCGACCACCGCCCTGGACGTCACCGTCCAGGCCGAGATCCTCGAACTGCTCCGCGAGCTGCAGCGCAAGGACGGGACCTCGATCGTGCTGATCACCCACAACATGGGTGTCGTCGCGGATCTGGCGGACCGGGTCGTGGTGATGTATCGCGGCGATGTCGTCGAGGAGGCCCCCGTGGCCGACTTGTTCGCCCACCCGCAGCAGGACTACACCAAGGAACTCCTGGCCGCCGTCCCCCACCTGGGGCGGAACTCCGCCTCGGCCGGACTGGAGGAGCGGGCCCACTCCGAGGCCGAGGTCCTGGTGCGCGCCACGGATCTGGAGGTCGAATTCCCCGGAGGGATCGGCAAATCCGCGTTCCGCGCCGTGGGTGGGGTCTCCTTCCAGATCTCCGCCGGGGAGGTCTATGGGCTGGTGGGCGAATCCGGATCGGGCAAGACGACGATCGGACGGTCCATCGCGGGGCTGAACAAGATCACCGGGGGCAGCCTCAACGTCCTCGGCTACGAGATGCTCGACTTCCGCGAACGGACCTTCAAACCGCTGCGCAAGGACATCGGTTTCGTCTTCCAGGATCCGGGGGCTTCGTTCAACCCGCATCTGACCATCGGCGAATGCGTGGCCGAACCCTTATGGGTCCACCAGGATCCCACGGCCTCCGGCGCCCGGGACCGGGTCCGGGACCTGATGGACGCGGTCCAGCTGCCCGGCCGGTTCGTGGACCGCTACCCCCACGAGCTCTCGGGCGGGCAGCGGCAGCGGGCCAGCCTTGCCCGGGGCCTGGCGCTGAACCCGAAGCTGCTGATCGCCGACGAACCCACCAGCGCCCTGGACGTATCCGTCCAGGCAGCGGTGCTGGACCTGTTCAAGGAGATCCAGACGGAGTACGGATTCGCGGCGTTGTTCATCAGCCACGACCTCGCGGTCGTGGACATGCTCGCCGATTGGGTCGGGGTCCTCTACCGCGGCAAACTGGTCGAGGAGGGCATCGGCAGCCAGATCATGGGAAGCCCACGCCACGACTACACGCGGCGTCTGATCGCCTCGCTGCCGGTCCCGGATCCGGCCGAGCAGGCCCGGCGTCGTGCCGCCAACCGCGAACTGCTCACCGACTAGGGTCCGGCCCGGCTGGTCCGGTGGCGGTGGCGGCCCCGCCGTCGTCGCCGGACCAGCGGCCGGGCCGCCGGTGGTTCCGGCGCTATCCCTGCGCCACCGACGGGATGCGTCCGCCGACCAGCACCATATCGACCTGCCGGTCGGAGAGCTTATGGCGCAGGGTGACCTCCCGGCCGCCCAACGTCGCCGCCACCTCGTTGCCTGCCTTCAGCTGGTCCCGTAGCCCGTTGATGACCAGCCGCTGCCCCGTGGTCCCGGCGTCGTAATCGGCGGCGTCGGTGAATTCCAGGGCAAGGATCCCGAAGTTGGCCAGGTTCTGCCAGTGGATGCGGGCGAAGGACTTGGCGACGGCCACCCGCAATCCGAGGTAGCGCGGGGCGATGACCGCGTGTTCGCGCGAGGATCCCTGCCCGTAGTTCTCCCCGGCGATGACCGCATGGCCGCCTTCATGCTCCCGGGCCTGGTCCGGATAGCTGGTGTCGATGCGGGAGAAGGAGAACTCGGCGATCTTCGGGATGTTGCTGCGGAAGGGCAGCACCCTGGATCCGGCGGGCATGATCTCGTCGGTGGAGACGTTGTCGGCCATCTGCAACAGGATCGGCAGATCCAGATCATCGGCGATGGCATCGAAATCGGGGAGGCTGGAGATATTCGATCCCTTCACCAATTCGACCTCGGCTGCCTCCTTCGGCGGGAGCGGTTCCTGGAGCATATCGGTGTTCTGGCTGAACGTCTTCGGCATTTCCGGGCGGGGGTAGGCCAGCTCCAGGGTGCGGCCGAGTTCACGCGGGTCGGTGATCCTGCCGGTCAGTGCCGCCGCCGCGGCGGTCTCCGGGGAACACAACCACACCGCATCTTCCTCGGTTCCGGAGCGTCCGGGGAAGTTCCGGGGCATGGTGCGCAGACTGTTCCGGCCGGTGGCCGGGGCCTGGCCCATGCCGATGCAGCCCATGCAGCCCGACTGGTGGATCCGGGCTCCTGCCCCGACCAGCTGGGTCAGCCAGCCGCCGCCGATCAGATCGGCCAGGACCTCGCGGGACGTGGGGTTCACGTCCACCGAGACCTGCTCGCAGGCCTGCCGGCCCGCAAGGATTTCGGCGAACACGGCGAAATCGCGCAGACCGGGGTTCGCCGAGGAGCCCACGACCACCTGGAACACGTCCTCGCCGGCGGCCTCCGCCACGGTGACCACGTTGCCGGGCGAGGAGGGTTTGGCGATGAGCGGTTCCAGCTCGGAGAGGTTGATGGAGTCCGTCCGGTCGTAGCCCGCTCCCGGGTCGGCCAGCAGCTCCTGGAACTCGTCCTCCCGCCCCACGGCCGCCAGATATTCGCGGACCGCCTCATCGGCGGGGAAGACGGTGGTCGTGGCCCCGAGTTCGGCGCCCATGTTCGCGATGACGTGGCGGTCCATGGCGGTCAGGCCCGCCAGGCCCGGGCCGTGGTATTCGATGATCCGCCCGACGCCGCCCTTCACTCCGTGGCGGCGCAGCATCTCCAGGATCACGTCCTTCGCCGAGACCCAGTCGGGCAGTTCCCCGGTCAGTTCGATGCCCCAGATCTCCGGCATCGCCACATAGAGCGGTTCCCCGGCCATGGCCATGGCCACTTCCAGGCCCCCGACGCCGATGGCCAGCATCCCGATGGCTCCGGCGGAACAGGTGTGGGAGTCGGAACCGACCATGGTGGCCCCGGGTTTGCCGAAGCGTGATTGGTGGACCGGGTGGGAGACGCCGTTGCCGGCCTTGGAGAACCACAATCCGAACCGCTCGGCCGCCGATTGCAGGAAGAGGTGGTCCTCGGGGTTCTTTTCATCGGTCTGCAACAGGTTGTGGTCGACGTATTGGGCTGAAAGTTCGGTTTTGACCCGATCCAGCCCCATGGCTTCCAGTTCCAGCATGACCATCGTCCCGGTGGCGTCCTGGGTCAACGTCTGGTCGATGGAGATGCCGACTTCGGCCCCCGGGGTCATCTCCCCGTCTACCAGATGCGATGAGATCAGCTTCTGGGCGACATTGCGCGCTGGGCTGCTGGTGCTCTGCTTGGCCATGGTGGGCTCCCTCCGGTTGACTATCCGCCACCGGCCCGGCAGCGGACCTACTGCCCATGGTAAGCACGAATGCACGGCCGCGACAGGAACCGGTTTCCGGGCAGACAAAAGCGGCCCCGACATTCTCGATGTCGAGGCCGCTTCTGCATCCGCGGAGGATGGGGGATTTGAACCCCCGAGGGCGTGAACCCAACACGCGTTCCAGGCGTGCGCCATAGGCCGCTAGGCGAATCCTCCAGATTGCCCAAAAGAGCAGGCTCCAGACTACCGGAAGAATCGCCACAGGCCGAATCGGGGTACCGGCCCCTGCCGCGCCGGCCCCTCCACGGTCATCCGGCGGGATGACCACGGCAGGCGGCAATGGGGCCCACGGCCCGATCCGCGGGCCCGGGGACGCTCCATAGCGTGGGGAGCATGAAATCCACACCGATCTCCACCACCCGGCTCCTCGGAGCCACCGCAGGCCTCGGCGTCGTCCTCTGTGCAGCTACCGGCTGCAGCGACCTCTCCTCGATGGGCGGCGACCGATACGACAAAGCCGAGAGCTACGAATTCACCAACCTCCAGGAGCCCTCCGCCGAGCAGGTCCTGCCCTCGTGGGTCCCGGAGCAGGCTTCGGCCATCCAGGAGGAACAGCGCACCACCGGTCATGAACGCCTCATCGTCATGGACGTCCCCGACACCACCCTGCCGGAATCCTGCCTCGGGCTGAAGACCCCCGGATCGCCGACGGCCAGCGAGATCGAAGGCGGTCTGGTCCGGGAGGGGCGTTCGAAGGCCGAGGCCGCCGACGACGCCGACGCGCTGCACCGCAGCCCCCTGTTGGAGGTCGACTGGTGGCCGGCAGGACAAGAGCAGGAGACGACGCACCTCTGCGGGAAGTGGTGGGTCTCCTTCGACGGCGGGCACCTCTACGCCTACTCCCCCGAAACCCGGGTCGTGGCCGACGCAGTGAAGTCCGAGCGCGACGGGGAGGGCTGATCCCGGCTCGGGTCGCAGCCGTTTTCAGGTACACTATTTGTCGGCCCCTCATGTGGTGTCATCCCGTCGAACTCCCCCAGGACCGGAAGGTAGCAAGGGTAGGTGGGCTCTGGCAGGTGCATGAGGGGTCTTTACTTTTCCCACCGCCGCGCGTTGAGGAGGCCACCATGGGTGCCGGCCGTTACGCCCCCAGCCCCTCGGGTGAACTGCATGTGGGGAACCTGCGCACCGCCGTGCTCGCGTGGCTCTTCGCCCGCTCCACCGGCCGGGACTTCCTGCTGCGGGTGGAGGACCTGGACCGTGCCCGGGCCGGCGCCGAGGAACTCCAGTTGGCCGATCTGCGCGCCATCGGCATCGACTGGGACGGCCCCGCGGTCCGCCAAAGCGAACGCCCCGAGGGCTACCGTGCGGCCATCGACGCCCTGGAGGCGGCCGGTCTGCTCTATGAATGCTTCTGCACCCGCCGCGATATCGCCGAGGCCCCCTCGGCCCCCCATGCCGCCCCCGGGGCCTATCCGGGCACCTGCCGCGGGTTGGGCCGGGCCGAACGGGCCAGCCGCCGGGCCACGCGTCCGGCGGCGCTGCGGTTGCGCACCGACGTCGTGCAGTTCACCATCACCGATGTCCTGCACGGGGAATACACCGGGGTCGTGGATGACTTCGTCGTCGTCCGCAACGACGGGGTCCCCGCCTACAACCTCGCCGTCGTGGTCGACGACGCCCTGCAGGGGATCGATCAGGTGGTCCGCGGTGACGATCTGTTGCCCTCCACCCCACGGCAGGGGTACCTGGCCACCCTGCTATCCGGGCTGGCCGGAGACTTCCACGGCACGGAACTGCCGGAGTACGGGCACGTGCCGCTGGTCCTGAACGACCAGGGCCGACGCCTGGCCAAACGGGACGGTTCGGTCACGTTGGCGCAGCTGGACCACGACGGCGTCCCCCCGCCCCGGGTGCGGTCCCTGCTGTTGGAATCGTTGGGGCTTCCCGGTGGTCCGCTGGCCGCCGCGCTGGACTCCTTCGACCCCGCCGGCCTTCCCCTCGAACCGTGGGTGTTCGGCGGGTTCACCGCGGACACCTCGGGGATGCAATGAGCCCGGCGGAACGGATAGGCTTCGACTCGTGAGTACAGCCCTTTACCGTCGTTACCGTCCGGACGCCTTCGCGGACGTGATCGGGCAGGAGCATGTCACCACCCCGTTGATGGCTGCCCTGTCGAAGAACCGGGTGAACCATGCCTACCTCTTCTCGGGTCCGCGTGGTTGCGGCAAGACCACCTCGGCCAGGATCCTGGCCCGTTGCCTGAACTGCGCCCAGGGTCCGACGGCGGATCCCTGCGGCACCTGCGACAGCTGCCTGGAGTTGGCCACCGGCGGATCCGGTTCACTCGATGTCATCGAAATCGATGCCGCCTCCCACGGCGGCGTCGACGACGCCCGCGACCTGCGCGAACGGGCCACCTTCGCCCCGGTCCGCGACCGGTACAAGATCTTCATCATCGACGAGGCCCATATGGTGACCTCGGCCGGCTTCAACGCGCTGCTCAAGATCGTCGAGGAGCCGCCGGAGCACATCAAATTCATCTTCGCGACCACCGAACCGGACAAGGTCATCGGGACCATCAAATCCCGCACGCACCATTACCCGTTCCGGCTCGTCCCGCCCGAACCCCTGATGGCCTACCTCGAGCGGCTCTGCGCCCAGGAGGAGATGCCCGTGGCCCCCGGGGTGCTCTCGCTGGTCATTCGGGCCGGCGGCGGTTCGGTGCGCGATTCCCTCTCGGTGCTGGACCAGCTGATGGCCGGCGCCGGGGTCGAGGGGCTGGACTACGAACTGGCCGTGTCCCTGCTCGGGTACACCCATGCCACCTTGCTGGACGACGTCGTGGACGCCATGGCCGCCCAGGACGCGGCGACCGTCTTCTCGGCGGTGGACCGGGTCATCCAGACCGGGCATGATCCACGCCGTTTCGTCGAGGACCTGCTCGAGCGCTTCCGTGACCTGATCATCGTCAAGGCGATGCCCGAAGACGCCTCCCACGTCATCCGCGGGTTGCCCGAGGACCAGTTGCACCGCATGACCCAGCAGGCCACACTGCTGGGCCATGCCGAACTCAGCCGCAGCGCCGACGTCACCAACCAGGCCCTGACCGAGATGACCGGGGCCACCAGCCCGCGGTTGCACCTCGAACTGCTGTGCGCCCGGCTGCTGCTGCCGGCCTCGGATGCCACCGAGCGCGGCGTCAATGCCCGGGTGGACCGGATCGAACGCCGCCTCAGCTACGCCGGGGACGTTCCCGAGGTCCCGGCCGGCCAGCCAGCGGCCGACGCCCCGGCCCCCGATGCCGGCACGCCCCGGGCCGCCACGGGTTTCGAGTTCACACCCGGCCCCCAGGGGGCGGCCGCGGCCCGCGAAGCATTGCGGGCCGCCCGCGGCAAGGACCAGCCGGCCACCCCCGAGCCCCAGCAACCCGCCGCTGCCCAGGCCGCTCCCCAGGCCGTGGAGCCGACCCCCACCGTCGCCTCCACGCCGGCGGCCACCGAACCGCACGGCGCGGCACCGCGCCCCACCGAACCGGCAGCCACCCCGCCGCCGGCCGAGCCCCAAACCGCTGCCCCGGCACCGGACGCCCCGGCGGCAGCCACCGAATCCACCACCACGCCGCAGGAGTCTGCGGCCGACTGGGGTGCCTGGGGTCCCGTCGACGAGCAACCATCACCGCCTGCCGAGGCGCCACCCGCCGGGCCCACAACTGCTGCCCCGCCCTCCGCGGCCCCGGAACAGCACGTACCCGCCTCCTCCGGGGCTCCGGAAGAACCCCCGGCGCCGGTCAACGAACCGGCAGCCGCGCAGGAACCTGCCACTGAAGAACCAGCCGCCGAGGAACCCGCCGCCGGAGGCGCGGCCGGCACGGTGGAGATGTTCCGCCGGGCCTGGCCGGAAATCATGGACGCCTTGCGCCAGGAGAAGAAGTTCGTGTGGATGACGATCCAACCGCACGCCTCGCTGGCCGGATTCGACGGACGGACCTTGACGGTCGCCTTCGCCAACCCGGGACCGATGAAGGCCTTTGCCGCCAAGCAGGAGAACACCGACCTGCTCCGGGGCGCCATCAATCACATCCTGGGTGTCGCACCCGAGATCGTCATCACCGGCGGGGGTTCCGTTCCGGCGGGTGGTTCGGGCCCAAAAGCTGAGCGCCGGCCCGCGCCGGCGTCCCGCGGCCCGGTAGCGACGAACAGCGCTCCGGCAGCACCCACGCCCGCCCGCTCCACGCCCAGCCGGCCCGCGCCCGCGCAGCAGGCACCCCAGGGCCGGGACACCCCCGGCCCGGCATCCGCGGAGCCGGCCCCCGCGGCCCGACCTCCGGCAGCACCTTCTCCCGGGGACAGCAGTCCCCAGGCCCAGGCCCCGGCCGCCTCGGGCCCGGCCGCGGCCTTGCGCCAGCATCGAGCCGCAGCGCCGAGCCCCCGACCTTCACCCGGCGCCCCCTCGCAGACCCCCGATGAGGGGCCCGCGGACTTCGGCCCGGAGCCCGAGGACGACGGCGGCTACGACTGGGGCAGCGACACCGTACCGGTGGCCCCCTGGGACGAGCCCGCCGGACCCGCCGCGCCACCGGCCGACCCCCCGACTCCTCGGGCCACCGCCCCGGAGGGCGAGACCTGGCAGCGTCCGGAGCCGGCCGCACCTGCACCTGCGCCCGTCGACGCCGCCCCCTCGGCGACGGCACCGGCACCCCGGGAAGCCGGCGCTCCGGCCGCCCCCGCACCGGCAGCCCCGACACCGGCAGAGTCCCCTGCTCCGGCGGCCCCGGCACCTGCAGGTGCTGCCACGCCCGCGGCCCCCGCCCCCACCGATCCGGTGACACCAGCAGCCCCGGCACCGGCTGGCTTCGGGGCACCAGTGGCCCCGGCTCCCGGGGCCGTCCCCCCGCCTTCGGCCCCTGCCGTGCCCGAACGGGAGGCTCCGCAGCCCGTTTCCGATAAGCCGATGAGCCGGTACCAGCAGCTGTTGAACCAGGCCCGGATGAAGGACCAGTCCGCCCCGTCCGCCCCAGGAATGGCCTCCGGCGGCGGGGCAACACCCCCGGAGCCCCGGACGGACGTAGAATCGACGTACGTTGAGGACATTCCCAGCGACGATGACATCTCCATCGAGGAATCCGGGATGGTCGGCCGTCCGGCGATCGAACGCCTGCTCAACGGCCGCCTGATCGAGGAGCGCAACCACGACGGCACCCCGATCATCTAGGTTCCCCCGGAGCCGTCATCCGACTTTGCAGTGTGAGGTTTCGTGTACGAAGGTGCAGTCCAAGAGCTGATCGACGAGTTCGGTCGGCTGCCCGGCATCGGGCCCAAATCCGCCCAACGCATCGCCTTCCACGTCCTGGAAGCCGATCGGGAGGACATGAACCGGCTCGCTGATGCCATCCGTGCGGTCAAGGACAAGGTGAAGTTCTGCACGGTCTGCTTCAACGTCACCGAATCCGAGACCTGCAGCATCTGTCGTGATCCGCGCCGTGAGGACACCGTGTTGTGCGTGGTCGAGGAGTCCAAGGACGTCATGGCGGTCGAACGCACGCGCTCCTTCCGCGGTCGCTACCACGTGCTCGGCGGCTCCATCAACCCGATCGCGGGGATCGGGCCGGACCAGCTGCACATCCGCGAACTGCTCGGACGGTTGCACGACGACAAGATCACCGAGGTCATCATCGCCACCGACCCGAACCTCGAAGGCGAAGCAACGGCCACCTACCTGGCCCGCATGCTCTCCACCATCGGCATCAAGATTTCCCGTCTGGCCTCCGGGCTTCCCGTGGGCGGGGATCTGGAATACGCCGACGAGGTCACCCTGGGTCGGGCCTTCGAAGGCCGCCGCGTCATGTCCTGACCTGCCCGGTCCCGGCTACCCCCTGGACCGATTGGTCGGTTCCTGCCACGGGGGCCGGATCCCCGGCAGCGGTTCCGGCGCGGCTCGGCATGGGTTTCCTGCATAGGTGCCCGGTGGTACCGGCTCCACCCGTGGAAGCGCTCAGGTCGCGATGGGTCCCAACTGCTGGCCCTTTCCGGGCTGTTCGACGGCGGCCGTGGCCACCGTCGCAGCTGCCCGCCCGGTCAGCCGGTCCAGGGTGTCCCGGAAGTGTTCGCTGAGCTGCTCCACCGCGGCGTCCCCCCGCCCCGAAAGCACCAGCTCCAGACGCTGTCGATGCACCTCCCCCACGTCGGTGCGCACGATATAGCCCCTCGGGTGTCCCAGGCTGGCGATCCGGGTCTCCATGACCAATGACGTCATGTAGTGGGCCATCCGTAGATTCCCGGCGGCCCGTACTGTTTCAAAATGCAAATCCAGGTCCGTGTCCCCGATGGCGCGCGGGGACCCGGGAACCTCCTTCCCGGCTTCCCAATGTTCCAGCCGTTCCAGCAGCGCCATGACGGTAGCCAGGCGCCCCCTTCTGGCATCGCGGCCCGCAAGCCCGGCCAGGGTGCGTAGAGCGGCCCCTTCGATGACCAGACGGGCCGCGTAGAGGGACTCCAGATCGTCGACGCCGACCGTGGCCACCTTCAGCCCCTGTCCCGGGCGGGCGATCAGCAGCCCGTCCTGGACCAGTCGTTGGGCGGATTCACGCAGGGATCCCCTGCTCACGCCCAGTTGTTGGGCAACGATCGACTCATGGAGTTGGCTTCCCGGCAGAAGTAGTCCTTCATAGATCGCATTGCGCAGCTCGGTGGTGATCAGGTCGACCGTGGAAGACCGTTGCACCCGTGCCATGTTCGGTGCCGTTGAGTGGTGCCCCATGGGCATTGGAAGTTCCCTCTCTGCCGCCCTCGGAGTGCGACGACTGGTCCCTGTGAGGGGCATGCCACCGCATTCGCGGGTGTTCGATCGTAACTTAATCGTGATTGTGGAGTACTTCACGGACTTTTTCTTGAGCTGAAGGACCCAAATTCCGCGGGATTCCGCGGTTTAGGCATCATCGAACCTTGATTGTTGACAATCCAACGTCTGGAAAATCGGATTGTCAATTGACTATTTCATGACTAGCGTGATTCACACCACTCAGTACCAACCGGTCGGGTCCGCCCGACGTCGGTCCGTTCTCCTAGGGGGAGGCTGGACCGTCGCCTTCCGGTCAATGCATCCCTGAAAGAGGTACACCATGATCCGCAGTATCCGTCGCAGGTCCCTGCTGGCCACCGGCGCCGTCCTTGCTTCCGCTTCCCTCGCCCTGAGCGGTTGTGGCGGTTCCACGACCACCGACAGCGAAGCAGGCGGCGAAAGCGGCGCCGTGGAGGCCGGGTCCGGCCACCTGCAGGAGCTGAAGGACCAGGGCTCCATCACCGTTGCCATCGCCGGCGAGGTCCCCTATTCCTATGAAGAGAACGGCAAGCCCACCGGCGCAACCATCGCGCTGGCCGAGAAGATCTTCGGCGACATGGGCATCGACAAGGTCGATTCCAAGCTCGTGGACTGGAATTCACTGATTCCCGGTCTGAAGGCCGGACGCTTCGACGCCGTCAGTGCCGGCATGTCGATCCTGCCCGAGCGTTGCGCCGAGGCCGACTTCGCCGATCCGGAAATCATGTACACCACGGCCGTGATGACCCAGAAGGACAACCCGAAGGGTCTCGACGACCTCGACACGATCAAGTCCAAGATGGACAACGGTGAGAAGGTCAAGCTCGCCGTGCTCGCTGGCGGCATCGAAGCCGGCTACGCGAAGTCGCTGGGTCTGAAGGTCCAGTCCGTTCCCGACGCACAGACGGGCATGGACACCGTGGACAACGGTCGCGCCGATGCCTTCGCCATGACCGCGATCTCGCTGACCACCATGGCCAAGGACAACCCGGATGCCAACATCTCCGTCGGCGACCCGTTCGTCCAGGAGATCGACGGCGTCAAGCAGCTCGGTGCCGGCTCGACCGTCTTCGCCAAGGGCGACGACGAACTGCGCGAGGCCTACAACGAGGGCCTGGCCAAGGTCACCGAATCCGAGGACTCCTACCTGGATGTCGTCGGTGAATTCGGCTTCACGGCAGAGAACCTGCCGCCGAAGGACATGACCACCGAACAGCTCTGTGAGGGTGCTCCCGACGACGAGTAATAGCAACATCTCGCTGCGGCCGGCCTTTCGGTCGGCCGCAGCGCTGCTAGCCCGTCCCCCGCACCAGAAGGAGCCCATCCCTCGTGGACGAGAAATTTGCCGCGATCGGCGAGGCCATGCCCCGCCTGCTCGACGGTCTCGTAGTCACCATTGAGCTGACGATCTTCGGCGCCATCGCCGCCTTCATCCTCGCCGTGATCCTGGGTCTGGCAGCAGCCAGCCCCGCCAAGGGATTCCGCATCCCCGCCCGCGTCGTCATCGAGTTCTTCCGCGGGACCTCCCTCGTGGTCCAGGTCTTCTGGCTCTTCTTCGTCCTGCCTCTGCTGGGCATTGACCTCCACCCGATGCTGGTCGGGGTGATGGCCCTAGGCCTGAACTACGGCGCGTACTCCGCCGAAGTCGTCCGCGGCTCGATCCAGGCAGTACCCACGGGGCAGTGGGAGGCCACCACCGCGCTGAGCCTCGGTCCCATCCAACGCATGCGCCGGATCATCTTCCCCCAGGCCTGGGCCCTGATGATCCCCTCGTTATCCAGCCTGCTGGTCCACCTGATGAAAGGCACCGCCATCGTGGGATTCATCACGTTGGCCGATCTGACCTACCAGCTCGAACAGGTCAAACGCACGGCAGGAACCCTCTTCACCTACGGAGTGGTCGGCATCCTGAGTTACTTCGTCTTCGCCCTGGTCCTCATGTACTTCATGAACGCGCTGGAGCATCAGGCCAAGCACAAGCTCGGCCAGGGCAAGTCGCTCTGGCGGATACTCTCCCCGGCGCCCCCGGCAAGCACCCCGGCAGGAGGTGCCTCATGATTGGCATTTCCGCCGCCTTCGAATGGCACTGGAGCGCTGCCGCGGAAGTCCTGCCCACGCTGCTGACGCAGTTCGTGAAGGTGACCCTGTTGGTCACCGTCCTGGGCACCGTGATCGCCTCGATCCTGGGGCTGGTGATCGCCATGGCGATCCGGGTTCTGCCCCGTCCGCTGTCCGAGGCGGTGAAGTGGATCGCGAACGTCATCCGGATGACCCCGATCATCATCCAGTTGCTCTTCGCCTCCTACGCCTTCCTGTCCTTGGATCTGATCACGATCGGTGTGATCGTCTACGGGATCCACTACGCGACCTACATGTCCGAGGTCTACCGGGCCGGCATTGATTCGGTACCCAAGGGGCAGTGGGAAGCCACCACCGCCCTGTCGATGTCGACGCTACGGACCTGGACCGCGATCATCATCCCGCAGGCCCTGCGCGCGACCATCCCCGCCTTGGGCAACTACGCGATCTCGATGTTCAAGGACACCCCGTATCTGCTGGTCATCGGCGTCGTCGACATGGTCAACGCCGCCAGGATCTACGGTGGTGACACCTACCGGTACACCGAAGCGTTCACCCTGGTGGGCATCATCTTCCTGCTGGCCAGCTACCCGACCTCACTTCTCATTGGCAGATTTGAAAAGCGCCTTGCCTACAAAACCTGAGTCAACAGCCACCCAGACGGCAGGTGCCGGCGGCGCTGGCTCCCCCGTGATCGACTTCCGCGATGTCGAGAAGGCCTTCGGCGACAACGTGGTGCTGCACGACCTGAACTTCAGTGTCCAGAAAGGCGACAGGGTCACCCTCATCGGTCCCTCGGGTTCCGGCAAGACCACGATCCTGCGTCTGGTCATGACGTTGGAGGAGCTCACCGGCGGATACATCTTCGTCGGTGGTGAGCCGCTGACGCACGAGGAACGCGGTGGCAAGCGGGTCCCCGTCAGCAAGAGGAACCAGAAGCGCATCCGCCAACGGATCGGCATGGTCTTCCAGCAGTTCAACCTCTTCCCCAACATGACCGTGGTGGAGAACATCATCGAAGCCCCGGTGCATGTGCTCGGACAGTCCAAGCGCGAGGCCACGCTGAAGGCCAAGGAGTTGTTGGAACGGGTCGGTCTCTCCGATAAGGCCGGCGCCCACCCGACGTCGCTCTCCGGTGGACAGCAGCAGCGCGTGGCCATTGCCCGGGCCCTGGCCATGGACCCGGAGATCCTGCTGTTGGACGAAGTCACCAGTGCCCTGGACCCGGAGATCGTCGGCGATGTGCTGGGCATCCTGCGCAATATCGCCGAAACCACCGATATCACCATGCTCATCGTCACCCACGAGATGCAGTTCGCCCGTGATGTCTCCAACCGGGTGCTGATGTTCGATGGTGGAAAGATCGTTGAAGAGGCCTCGCCTTCGGTCATGTTCAGCGATCCGAAGCACCAGCGCACGAAGGACTTCCTGCACGCCGTGCTCGGCGACGGCGAAGACACCATCGGCACCCGCTAGTCGCGCGGGTGTTCCCGGGGGGATGGGAACACCCGCGTCCATACCACCGCCCACGCGGCAGCATTGCGGCCGGGCCCCTCACGGGGCCCGGCCGTTCTCATGCCAGCCGGCTCCCCCGCGCGAGCTTCTTCACCGGAGTACGCAGCCGGCGACGGCCCGACTCCAGCAACCCCGCGGCCAGCACGACCTGGACTCCCAGACCCAGCGGCCAAAGCGGGGCGGTACCGGCCAGGTCGGTCTCATCAACCACCGGCTGTTTCACCCCGTCGAGGCAAGGGTCCATCGCCGCGGCGCCGCGCTGTGATTGACGGACGATGGAACTGACGGCCTCCATCGGCCCTTCCCCGTAATAATCGTCGGCTGCTGCCCGGGGCTTCACCGGGGCCGCGTCGGCGACCACCACGAAGGGGTTGGCCGCCAGCAGCCACGTGTTCCGTTCGGTGTGGTAGACGGTGATCCGGGACAGTGACTTGCCACAGGTGAAGTCCTGTCCGTCGTAGTTCATCACCGCCTTCTCCTCGATCTCGGCGAAGTAGGCTTCCTGGTCCTCGATGACCTCCCCGTGGGCGTCCACCGCTTCGCCTTGGTCGTTGTACTGGACGTCATCCCAGGGGTCGTCGGGCCAGATCTGTTCGGAGGCCATGGCCGTTCCCTTGACCAGTTGGAAGCTCAACCCGTAGATGATCACCGTTCCCAGCCCCAGCAGGGCCACCACCAGATAGCTGGCGACGATCGCGAACAGCGGCCGTGCCGAGCGGGCGGAAATACCCACCCCGATCGCGCAGGCGATGCCCAGTTCCACCGCGGTCAGCAGCACCAGCACCGGAACGGCGGGAAGGTAGACGTCCCCATAGGTCATCGCCCAGATGATCATCGGGACCGAGACCAGCAGGAAGGCCAGCGAGGAAACCCAGGCCGCCAGCCATTTTCCACAGAGGATCTGCCCCGGGGTGAGCAGGGTGTTCTGCAGGATGGCCAGGGTCCCGCCGGCGCGGTCGCCGGTGATCGTATTGGCCGACAGTGCCGGGGCCACCAGCAGACCGAAGAACAGCACGAACCCGATGACCAGCTCGAACATGACCTGCCCGAAACCCTCTTCGGATCCGGCGGTCCACGCGGCCAGCCCGGCGACCAGTGCCGTGACGACGAACCAGACGGCCAGCATCACGTACCAGCCGCGTGAGCGCATCCGCTGCCGGCTTTCCAGTTGGAAGACGGTGCCGGCTCCCGCCCAGAAGCCCAGTGCGGATCCACTGCGCCGTTCTCCGCCCCGGCCCTCGTCGTCGGGGCGGCGCGTGGTCGTCGAGGTACTCATGGCCGGGGCTCCTCTGCTGGTGTTGGACGGGTGGAAGGATCCGAGGAGGTGGTCACGGCGCGCAGATAGGACTCCTCCAGGATCCCCGCGGCGGGCGCGAAGGCCACTACGGCCACCCCGGCGGCGACGAGTTGGCGCAACAGGGCCGCGGCTTCCGCCTCCGACCCGAGGAGGACCACGGCCGCTGCCCGCCGGGTTCCTGCCGGAAGGGTGAATTCGATCCCGGCGTGCTCCAGGGCGTCGGTCAGCGCTTCGCGGTCCAGGGCTTCGATGGCATAGCGGCGCCCTCTGGTCCCCGCATCGTCGACGCGTTGTTCGCTGACGGTCCGGCCGGCCGCAACGAAGACCGCCCGGTCGGCCATCTCGTCGAGTTCGGCCAGCACATGGGAGCTCACCACCACGGTGCGTCCCCGCCCGGCCAGCTCACGCAGCAGGGTGCGCAGTTCGATCCTGGCTCCCGGGTCCAGCCCGGAGGCGGGTTCGTCCAGCAGCAGGACCTGTGGATCATTGACCAACGCCCTGGCCAGGGAAAGTTTCTGCTGTTGTCCCCGGGAGAGGACGCGGGCCGGTCGGGAGGCGAATTCGTCAAGCTTCACCAGCTTCAACAACTCATGGGCCCGGGCGGCGGCATCGGCCTTGGACGCTCCGTAGAGCCGGCCCATCATCGCCAGGATCTCGTGGACGGTCAGCTCCTCCCAGACACCCAGGGTGTCCGGCATCCAGCCGAGCCGGGCCCTGGCCGCCCGCGGATCATCGACCGGATTGATGCCGCAGATGCTGATGCTCCCGGAATCGGGGGCCAGCAGCGAGGAAAGCATGAGCAGCAAAGTGGTCTTGCCCGAACCGTTGGGGCCGATCAATGCGGTGACTTCCCCGGGCCGCGCCGTGAAATCCATGGCCTCGACCGCGCGGATGGTTCCGAAGGAGCGGGCCAAGCCGATGGCAACCACCCCCGTTCCGGCCTCCGGTGTCCGTGCCGGAGCACCGCCGTCGTACTGGGTTTCCTGGATGCCCATCACCCCTCCTGACAGACTGCGCCACGGTGGCTTCTGCCCCGTGATCGTGCCGATCATCCTACGTTGGTTCGTGGCAGGGGCAGTCACCCCACGGGATGATCCCGGGGCGAATCATGACGGTTCACAGTCACTCGAACACGGCACCACGCCGCAGCCTCGTTACACTGGTTAAGAATGTGCCCGGCCGGCTCGGCGGCCGGCCGTCTTGTCCCCAACACCGTGGAGTGTGCAAACGCATGAGCCTGATTGTCCAAAAGTTCGGCGGTTCGTCGGTCGCTGATGCCGAAGGCATCAAACGCGTCGCGGCCCGGATCCTCGCCACCAAGGAGGCCGGGAACGACGTCGTCGCCGTGGTTTCGGCCATGGGTGACACCACCGATGAGCTGCTTGATCTGTCCAATCAGCTCACCGATTCACCCCCCGCCCGCGAAATGGACATGCTCTTGTCCGCCGGTGAGCGCATCTCCATGGCCCTGCTGGCCATGGCGATCAACTCCTCCGGCAGCCAGGCGGTGTCCTTCACCGGCAGCCAGGCCGGCATGATCACCGATGCGGTGCACGGCAAGGCCCGCATCATCGATGTCTCCCCGCATCGCGTGCGCCAGGCCATCGACCGCGGCTACATCTCCATCGTGGCCGGGTTCCAGGGCATGAGCCGCGAATCCAACAACATCACCACGATGGGCCGCGGCGGCTCCGACACCACCGCGGTGGCCCTGGCCGCCGCCCTCGGTGCCGATTCCTGTGAGATCTACACGGATGTCGACGGGATCTACACCTCGGATCCGCGGATCGTGCATGCCGCCCAGAAGATCGATGTGATCTCCAGCGAGGAGATGTTGGAGATGGCGGCCAACGGAGCCAAGATCCTGCATCTGCGCTGCGTCGAGTACGCCCGCCGTTTCGGGGTGCCACTGCACGTGCGCTCATCCTTCAATGACCATGAGGGAACCTGGGTGCTGCCCAGCCCCGAAGACAACATCAAGCTCCAAGAGGGAGACACCATGGAACAGCCCATCATCTCCGGCGTGGCCCACGACCGTTCAGAAGCCAAGATCACTGTGGTCGGCGTCCCCGACGTCCCCGGCTCCGCTGCTGAGATCTTCGGCGTGATCGCCGGCGCCAACGTCAACATCGACATGATCGTGCAGAACATCTCCAAGGCCGAAACCGGCAAGACGGATATCTCCTTCACCCTGCCCAGCGCCGAGGGCGCCGAAGCCATGGCCGCTCTGGAAGCGGCCCGAGCCGATATCGGCTTCGAGGAGATCTCCTATAACGACCAGGTCGGCAAGCTCTCGCTGATCGGTGCCGGCATGCGGTCGAACCCCGGCGTCTCCTACCGCTTCTTCGAGGCCCTGCACCAGGCCGGAGTGAACGTGGACATGATCTCCACCTCGGAGATCCGTATTTCCGTGGTCACCGACGCCGAGCTGCTCGATACCGCGGTGCGCGCCGTCCACGGAGCCTTCGAACTCGATGGTGAGACCGAGGCAACGGTCCACGGCGGTTCCGGCCGCTAAAGCCTCCCGCAGGTCACGGGCCCGGCCTCCCCCCCCTCACGAGGGAGGCCGGGCCTTTCCTGTTAGGTTGGCGGCATGGACGCGAATACTTCTGCTGGCAACCACCGCGGCACCGGAACCAATGACCCCGGGCTGGATGAGACCGCCCGTGGCCATCTGCGCCGCTGCGTGGAGCTGGCCCGTGAGGCGCTGGACGACGGCGACCACCCCTTCGGCTCGGTCCTGGTCGACGCGGCAGGCACCGTCCGTTTCGAGGACCGCAACCGGGTGAAGGACGGCGACGACACCCGCCACCCCGAGATCGCCATCGCCCGGTGGGCAGCAAATCACCTCAGCCCGGCCGAACGCCGTGAGGCGGTGGTCTACACCTCGGGCGAACACTGCGCGATGTGCAGCGCAGCCCACGCCTGGGTGGGGTTGGGGACCATCGTGATGGCCTCCAGCTCCGAACAACTCACCGCCTGGCACCGCGAATGGGGCATTCCCGCCGGCCCGGTGGCACCGTTGCCGATCAACACCGTCGCCCCGGGCGTTGAAGTGATCGGCCCGGTCCCTGAATTCACCGCGGAGATCCGCTCCCTGCAGGCGCGGCTGGTTGGTATCGCCGAGTAACGATTCCCCCGGTCCTCCGCTACGGCCGCCCACACACCAAGAGATCGGCACCATCACCGGAAGACTCGAGTTCGAGCCAGGAACATCGCCCTGGGAACCGCACTGGCCCTGACCATGACCGGGTGCGTCGGCGGCTCGGCGAAACAGGATTTGGCATCCACTGAGGTCGACAACCTCGGGTAATCCACGTTCGTGGTCTCTCTCAGCCGATAGAGCACGGATCTTGGAGGAACCCACGGCGTGGACCTGGGGCACCTCTTCTGGAACGGCCCAGTGCGACGAAATCGTCTATGGGGCCAGCCGCGCCACCGCCCCCTGTTCACCCACCGGGGACCCTGAAACCGAGCCCATGATCCTCGCGCAGTTACCGGGAACGAAGGACCACACCGAGCACGGAGCAGGTACCAGCAACATCGCCAACGAGAACGCAGTGGCCGCTGATGCACCCTGCGTGGACGGCGACGTCTACTTCATCTCCAACGTCGGTTCAGCTGCCCTGGGGGGAACCGAAACCGGTGCTATCCAGTGGGGATGCGAAGACCGGAGAGTATCAGCAGACACTCCTGGAGAACGCCCTACTCTCCACCGACCTGGAAACCGGAGAAACGACGCGCCGTTTCGACGTAGAGGGGAAAAGCACTGACTCGGCCTCGTCCACGGTGGTGTTCACCCCCACGGAAGTCGTCCAACTGGTGGATAACAACGATGGCTCCGAATTCCGCATCATCGGCTACGACCGGGACACTGGACAAGAGAAGTCCAGGACCGTCCTGACAGGCCTGGCCGACGAGCTGCCCCGCGACCTCATCCCCCACGGCTTCGCAGTGCGCCGCGAGCCGAGCTCCTTCCCCGGCCCCGCTCGCGGACTAGCCGGAACTCTTCTTGGCCCAGTGGGCGCTGCTATGGGTCACAGGATCGCTCCTGGCTGCCGTTAGGACGACGCCGGCGCGGTGGATACGTAGCCCCGGTCCTTATCTACCACGTTCGCCAAGTCCCTGCCGGCGATAAAGGCATCGAGGTTGGCCAGGAACTGGTCCGCCAGTTCATCGCGCCATCCGTGCACGTCCCCACTCATATGAGCCGAGATGTGCACGTGGTCCATGTCCCAGAACGGGTGGTCCACCGGCATCGGCTCCACGGCGACGACGTCCAGGGACGCGGCGGCGATTTCCCCGGCCCGGAGTGCCTCGATCAGTGCCGGTTCGTCCACCAAAGCCCCGCGTCCGATGTTCACCAGATGGGCGCCGGGTTTCATCGCGGCCAACACCTCGGCGTTGACGATACCCCGGGTGGCCTCGGTCAGCGGTGCGGCCATGACCAGATGATCGGCCTCCCCCACCCGGTCCGCCAGCTGGTCGCTGGTGTACACGGTGCCGAAGTCGGGGTCGTTGTCCCGTGGTCTGCGTCCGGCCCCTTCGACCTGTAGTCCCACGGCCCGCAGCAACCGCGCGGTGGCCCGCCCGATGCCCCCGGTGCCCACCACAATGGCCCGGGACCCTGCGGTGCGGGTGAGTTCACGGTGTTTCCAGGTCCGTTCGCGCTGCAGGGCCTTGCTGCGGTGCAACTGCTTATCGTGGGCGAGCACTGACGCCAGCACGAACTCGGCGATTGGCTGGGAGAACGTCCCGTGGGCGTTGGTCAGCGTCACCGGGGCCTTCCGCAGCCCGTCGAAGAGCATGGCGTCCACGCCCGCTGCGGCGACATGCACCCAGTCCACCGTGCCGGCGGCATGCCAGGCGTCGCTGAGGGCGGAGGAGAAGAAGTCCCAGAGCAGGACGGCATCGGCGCCTTCGAGCGCCGCTGCCAGGCCATCGGCGTCGGTGACGACGACGTCGGCGCGCTCCCGGATCTCTGCCAGATTATGGGGTTCGGGAACGCCGGCGGCAGTGAGCAGTGCCAGGCGGGGACGGGGGGAATCATCGTGTTTCACGTCACCTACGCTACCGGCCCGAAAGATTGTTGACAATCTACCGAGGGGGCCTCCACGATGAGCATATGACCTCACTGAGCCCCCTGTTGAAGCAAGCGACCCCCGTAGTGGTCGACCACGCCCTCGGTTCCTGGATCTACGGCACGGACGGGAACGAGTACCTGGATTTCACCACCGGCATCGGGGTGGCCAGCACCGGCCACTGCCACCCGCGCGTGGTGGCCGCCGCCCAGGAACAGTGCGGCAAGATCATCCACGCCCAGAACACCACGGTCATGCATCAGCCATTATTGGAACTGACCGAAAAACTCGGCGAAAAGCTGCCGACCGGACTGGACTCGGTGTTCTACGCGAACTCCGGTGCCGAAGCGGTCGAGGCCTCGCTCCGCCTGGCCCGCATGGCCACCGCTCGGCCGAACATCGTCTCCTTCCAGGGCGGCTTCCACGGACGCACCGTGGCCGCGGCCTCGCTGACGAGCGCCGGCACCCGGTTCTCCGCGGGCTTCGCCCCGCTGATGGCGGGGGTCCACATGGCCCCCTTCCCGTATGCCTACCGCTACGGTTGGGATGTGGACACCGCCGTCGACTTCGCCCTGCAGGAACTGGATTACCTGCTGGCCACCCGTACCGCGCCCAACGACACCGCGGCCTTCATCATCGAACCGGCGCTGGGCGACGGCGGCTATCTGCCCACCCCGCCGCGCTTCCTTGAGGGTCTGCGCGCCCGGGCCGACCAGCACGGCATCCTGCTGATCATCGACGAGGTGCAGGCCGGCGTCGGACGCACCGGAAAGTTCTGGGGCCACCAGCACTCCACCGCGACCCCTGACATCCTGATCACCGCCAAGGGCATCGCCTCGGGCTTCCCGATCTCCGCCATCGCCGCCTCCACCGAGCTGATGTCCAAGGGCTGGCCCGGTTCCCAGGGCGGAACCTACGGCGGCAACGCGGTCTCCGCCGCTGCCGGGGTCGCGACCCTGGCCGTGGTCGAGGACGAGTCGCTCGTGGAGAACTCCCGGATCCGCGGGGACCAGCTGCAGGCCGGATTGAAGGATCTGCAGGCCCGGTTCCCGGCGATCGGCGACGTGCGCGGACTGGGTCTGATGCAGGGCATCGAATTCAGCACCGCCGACCGTGCCCCCGACGCGGCGACGGCGGCGGCCCTGCAGCAGGAGACCACCGCACACGGTCTGCTCACGCTGACTTGTGGCCCGCACGGAAACGTCGTGCGGCTGATCCCGGCCCTCGTCGCCACCGCCGAGGAGATCACCCTCGGACTGGAACGCTTCGAGGCAGCACTTTCCGCCGTAACCGAACGCTCCCTAAGCCGGACGTAGACAGGAATCCACCCCCCGTGACCCAGATCGCACCACCGAGCCCCCCGGCCGTGACGGCCATCCTGCACGAGGCGGGAATCGAGGTCGACACCTCGCCGAGGCGTTTGTCCGAATACTCCTATGACGCCTCCAACTACCGGGTGGAGCCGATCGGCGTCGTGTTCCCGCACGACGCCGATCAGGTGGCCGCGATCGTCCAGGCCTGCCACGGGACCGGCACTCCGCTCACAGGGCGGGGCGGCGGCACCTCGATGGCCGGCAACGCGGTGGGCCCGGGTCTGGTGCTGGACACCACGCCCTACTTCAACGACCTACTGGCCATCGACGAGGAGAACCTGTGGGTCGACGTGGAACCGGGGATGGTGCTGGCCACGCTCTCGACCCGCATTGAGGCCCACACCTCCGGCCGGCTGACCTTCGCCCCCGACCCGTCCTCGAAGAATCGGGCCACCGTCGGCGGTGCCATCGGCAACGACGCCTGCGGGAACCACTCGGTGCGTTACGGGCGCACCAGCGACCACGTCGTGGAGATCGATCTGGTCACCGTCGAGGGAATCCGGCTCACGGCCACCGCCACCGGGATCCGCGCCACGAACGCGGACGACGTCGCCGCGGTGCGTCGCGCTGCGGGGATGACCGAAGCACTGGAGGGTCTGGCGCAGGAGAACCTTGCCGGGTTCCGCACCGATCTGGGACGGATCCAGCGCCAGGTCTCCGGCTACCACCTGGAGCACCTGTTGCCGGAGAAGGGCTTCAACATCGCCCGGGCCTTCGTCGGGTCGGAAGGCACCTGCGCCCTGGTCGTCCGCGCCCGGATGGCCCTGGTGCCGAAACCGGCGAGCGCGCTGCTGCTCTGTGTCGGCTATCCGGACGTCGTCGAGGCGGCCCGGGACATCGAAACGATCCTGGAGTTCTCCCCGGCGGCCGTCGAGGGCATCGACGACGCCATCGTGGCCACCATGAAGTCACGGCGCGGGGAGGACTCCGTCACGGGGCTGCCCGAGGGCAAAGCCTGGCTCTACATCGATCTGGACGGCACCGACCCCGCCTCGGTCCAGGCCCAGGCCGACGAACTGCTCGAAAGGCTGCGCGGCATCGGGCGGATGGTCGACGGCCGGGTCGTCCCCGACACCACCGAACGCGCCTCGCTCTGGCGGGTCCGTGAGGACGGGGCCGGGCTCTCGGCCCGGCTGTCCACCGGCGGGGAATCCTGGCCCGGCTGGGAGGACTCCGCCGTCGCCCCCGAACGCCTGGCAGACTACCTCTCCGACTTCCGTGATCTGTTGGCCGAGCACGGGCTCCAGGGGGTCATGTATGGGCACTTCGGCGCCGGATGCATGCACGTGCGCATCACCTACGATCTGCGCAGCGACGCCGGCCGGAAGGTCTTCCGCGAATTCACCGCGGCCGCCGCGGCGCTGGTGGTCTCCCATGGTGGTTCGCTCTCCGGCGAGCACGGTGACGGGCGGGCCCGCTCGGAGTTCCTGCCGTTGATGTACTCCCCGGCAATGCTCACCGCCTTCGAGGACTTCCGGGCCATCTGGGATCCGACGGGGCTGCTGAACCCCGGGGTGATGACCAGTCCCGACGCCTTCGACGAGAATCTGCTGCTGGCCGGGGTGCCCGCACGCCAGTGGCGGACCAGCTTCGATCTGACCCCCGCCTCGGGCGCCACCGGGGACGGACTCGATCCGTTCGTCCACGCGGTCCAGGGGTGCATCGGGATCGGGCGCTGCCGTTCGGCCACCGGCGGGGTGATGTGCCCCAGCTACCGGGCCACCGGGGATGAAAAGGACTCCACCCGCGGCCGTTCCCGCGTGCTGCAGGACATGGTCCGCGGCGCGAAGACCGTCGAGGAGGGCTGGAAGTCCAAGGAGGTCCGCGAGGTCCTGGACCTGTGTCTGTCCTGCAAGGCCTGCTCCACCGACTGCCCGACCGGGGTGGACATGGCCACCTATAAATCCGAGTTCTTCTCCCACTACTACGCCGGGCGGATGCGCCCGCTCTCGCACTTCTCGCTGGGCTGGCTGCCGCGGTGGCTCAAGATCACCGGACGGGTCGCCCCGCTGGTCAACGCCGTCATGGGCTCCCCGCTGGGCAAGCTCGTCTCCGCCGCCGGCGGGCTGACGACCAAGCGGGCGCTGCCGCGTTTCGCCTCCGGGGCGGCCTGGCGCCGCGAGGTCGACGCCGCCCTGGCCGCCGGACCGCGCCGGCGCATCGGCCCGCCCCGCACGCTCTCCGGTTCCGGATCCCCGGGATCCCGGGTCGCGGCGGGGAACGACGCCGGGGCCGGGCAGGGCACCGCGGGTGCCGTCTTGTTCGTGGACACCTTCAGCCGTGGCTTCCGCCCCGAGGTCGCCGGGGCCGCGGCCCGCGTGATGGTCGGCACCGGGGAGCCGGTGACCTGCTCGGCGGAGGCCTGCTGTGGGTTGACCTATATCTCCACCGGCCAGCTGGGCACCGCCCGCCGCCTGTTGAGCAAAGCGGCCCGCGTCCTGGATGACGGCACCGAACGCCCGATCGTCGTCATCGAGCCCAGCTGCGCCGCCGCCTTGTCCAAGGACCTGCCCGAACTCGTCCACACCGAGGCGGCCCGCCGGGTCGCGGCCCGGATCCGGAGCTTCGCCGGACATGTCGCCGCCCTGGCCGCCGACGGGTGGACCCCCGAGCCGGCGGCCCCCGTCCCGGCCTCGGTGGTCCTGCAAACCCACTGCCACGAATACTCGGTCTTCGGCGCCGCCGTCCAACGCCGGGCCCTGGCCGCCCTGGGCGTCGCCGAGGTCACCGATGCCACCGGCTGTTGCGGGGTCGCCGGGAACTTCGGCTTCGAGGCCGACCACTACGAGGTCAGCATGAAGGTCGCCGATCTGGCCTTGGCCCCTGCCATGGCCGACAGCACGGCGGAGGTCCCGGTCCTGGCCGACGGCTTCTCCTGCACCATGCAGGTCGCCCAGCTCGACGCCGGCCGCCGCGGCCTGCATCTGGCCGAACTGCTCGACCCCGCCCCACCCACCGACCATGCACGTACCACCACCCACCCGAAGGAGCACCCATGACCACCGAGACCTCCAGCTCATCCGTCGCCGAGTCAGCCCGTCGTGCCGTCTCGGGCATCAGCACCGACCTGTTCATCAACGGTGAATGGGTCGAATCCTCCTCCGGGCGGCGCTTCGACGTGGTGAACCCGGCCACCGAGGAAGTCATCACCACCGTGGCCAACGGCAACGCCGATGACGCCCGGCGGGCCATCGAGGCCGCCGGCGCCGCCCAGAAGGACTGGGCCGCCACACCCCCGCGGGTGCGCAGCGAGATCCTGCGCCGGGCCTACGACCTGATCATGGCCCGGCAGGACGAGCTGGCCCTGGTGATGACCACCGAGATGGGCAAGCCGTTGGCCGAAGCCCGCGGCGAGGTCGCCTACGCCGCCGAGTTCTTCCGCTGGTTCTCCGAGGAGGCCGTGCGCATCGGCGGGGACCAGATGGTCACCGGGGACGGGGCCAACCGGATCATGGTCTCCAAGGAACCGGTCGGGCCCTGCGTGCTGGTCACCCCCTGGAACTTCCCGTTGGCGATGGGCACCCGCAAGATCGGTCCAGCCATCGCCGCCGGCTGCACCATGGTCTTCAAACCAGCCAATCTGACCCCGTTGTCCTCGCTGGCCCTGGTGGACATCCTGATCGAAGCGGGTCTGCCCGCCGGGGTGCTGAACGTGGTGTGCACCAAATCCGCCTCCGAGGTCGTGACCCCGTGGATGGAATCGGGGATCGCCCGCAAGGTCAGTTTCACCGGTTCCACCGGGGTCGGCATCCGGTTGCTGGAACAGGCAGCCCGGAACGTCATGCGCTCGTCGATGGAACTGGGCGGAAACGCACCACTCATCGTCTTCGAGGACGCCGATCTGGACCGTGCGGTGGAAGGGGCGTTCGCCGCGAAGATGCGCAACATGGGCGAAGCCTGCACCGCAGCGAACCGGATCTTCGTGCAGTCCTCCGTCGCCGAGGAATTCGCCGACAAGCTCGCACGGCGTTTGGGGGCCCTCACCGTCGGCAACGGTGCCCTTGACGGCACCGACGTCGGCCCGCTGGTCGAGCCCAAGGCACTGACCAAGGTCCAGGAACTGGTGGACGACGCGGTGGCCAAGGGCGCCCGCGTGGTCTGCGGCGGTTCCCGCCCCGAGGGGGCCGGCTACTTCTACTCCCCCACCGTGCTCACCGGCGTGGACCCCTCGGCCCACCTGATGACCGAGGAGATCTTCGGACCCGTGGCCCCGCTGATCCCCTTCCAGACCGAGGAGGAGGTCGTGGCGATGGCCAACGACACCCCCTGGGGGCTGGCCGGATACCTCTTCACCCAGGACCTGGATCGGGCCTTCCGCGTCGGGGATGCCCTCGAAGTGGGAATGGTCGGACTGAACACGGGCATCGTCTCCAATCCGGCGGCACCCTTCGGCGGCATCAAGGCCTCGGGACTCGGACGCGAGGGCGGCCGGGTCGGGATCGAGGAGTTCCTTGAAACCAAGTACATGGCCATGCCACGCCGCTAGGCGTCATGCTTGCCAGTGACCTGAACCACACCCTAGAATTGTAGACAATCTACGATGGGTTTTTAAGGAGCTTGAATGGTACAGACGGGCTTCGCACCAATGCTCTTCACCACCGAGGAGTATGCCGCACGATTGGCCGCGGCACGGGTGCGCATGCAGGACCAGGGACTCAGTGCGCTGATCGTCACCGACCCGGCGAACATCTACTATCTGACGGGGTACAACGCCTGGTCGTTCTACACCCCGCAGATGGTCTTCGTCCCCATGGAAGGGGACATGATCCTGTTTACCCGTGAGATGGACGCCAACGGCGCGTTCCGCACCACCTGGCTGGATTCGGACAACATCGTCGGATACCCCGAACGCTACGTCCACCGCCCACACCTGCACCCCTTCGACTGGGTCGCCTACGCCCTGCGCGCCAGGTACCTCATCGCCCCGGCCACGAGGGGCTGCGTGGGGTTGGAGATGGACGCCCACTTCTTCTCCCCCAAGGGATACCGGTCGCTGGTCAACGCTCTGCCGGAGTGGACGCTGGTGGACTGCTTCGAACTGGT
Source organism: Arthrobacter sp. AOP36-A1-22 (assembly GCF_052377615.1). Classification (NCBI taxonomy): domain Bacteria; kingdom Bacillati; phylum Actinomycetota; class Actinomycetes; order Micrococcales; family Micrococcaceae; genus Arthrobacter; species Arthrobacter sp. AOP36-A1-22. The sequence goes on along the minus strand of NZ_JBQSWX010000008.1, from coordinate 17,025 downwards.
CAACTGGGTCCGGGCGATCAAATCGCCGGCGGAGATCCAGCTGATGCGCCATGCGGCGGTGGTCACCAACATGGCCATGCACGCGGCCCAGGACGCCATCGAAGTCGGCGCCCGGCAGTGCGATGTCGCCGCGGCCATCACCAACGCCCAGATCCGTGGCACGGAGGAGTTCGGTGGTGACTACACCGCCATCGTGCCCATGCTCCCCACCGGCGAGTCGGCCGATACCCCGCATCTGACCTGGAACAACGAGCCGCTCGAGAAGGACCAGGCGATGATCGTGGAGCTGGCGGGGGCCTACCAGCGCTACCACGTACCCATGGCCAGGACGTTCATGACCGGCACGCCCACCGCCCAGCTGGCGCATCTGGCCCAGGCCACCGACCATGCGTTGGCCGCGGTGTTGGAAACGGTACATCCCGGGGCTCCGGTGCAGGAGCTTTCGCAGGTCTTCAACCGCACGCTCTTCGAATACGGCTACGAGAAGGCCTCGCGCATCGGTTACTCCATCGGGGTCGGCTACCCCCCGGACTGGGGCGAGCGGACGATCTCGTTGCGCAGCGAGGACCAGACCCTGCTGGCCGAGAACATGACGTTCCACCTGATGTGTGGCATGTGGATGGACGGCTACGGCTACGAGGTCTCCGAGGCCATCCGGGTCACCGATACCGGGGTCGAGACTTTCACGTCCTTCCCCCGCGGGCTCGTTCCCGCCGGCAAGGCCGGCCACGAGGCGGCGGAGTCGATCAACGTGCTCGGCAACCCCGGCGAGCGCGCGATCTCCAATGCCCCCGGCCTGCCCGGGATGACCCCTCCGACGAACGAACCACGCCGTCCGGCCACCCCCCGCTTCGGGTTCACCACTCCCGACGAATCGACCCTGACCGGTTCGATGAACATCGTGGCACGAAACGCCGAGGCCGCCGATAGCGACCCGGCCCGTCCCACCAGCCCTCCGCTGGACGCCCTCGAAGACGACAGCGACACCGAAAACCCCCCGAAGGAGACACCATGACCACCGTGAACCTGCCACTCGCCGGCCGCGCCGAGAACCTCGTGGGCTCCGTCATCGACTCAAGCACCTCGCTGCTCGCCGCCCAGAAGCACGACATCATCCGTTTCGCCATGGGCGCCCCGGCGGACGAGTTCGTTCCGGTGGACACGTTCACCGAGATCGCCGCCAGCGTCCACGACGCCTCCTCCTTCACCTACGGCGCCTCCGAGGGGGAACCCCGCCTGGTCAAGGCACTGGTCGACTACCTGGGCACCACGGCGGAGCCCACCAGCCCCGAACGGATCAGCATCACTTCCGGCGGCATGCAGGGCCTGGACATCGCCTGCAAGCTCTTCGTCGATCCGGGCGATCTGGTCATCGTCGAATCCCCGACCTACACCAACGGGTCGGCCACCGCACTGAGCTACGGGGCCGAACTGCTCGAGGTGCCGATGGATGCGGACGGGATGGACATCGACGAGCTCGAACGCCTCGTCGACGCCGCCGGCCGCACCCCCAAGGCGATCTACACGATCCCGAACTTCCAGAACCCCTCGGGCACCACGCTCTCGGTGGAACGGCGGGAACGCCTCATCGGGCTGGCCCGCCGCTGGGCGGCGGTCATCATCGACGACGACCCCTACGGACTGCTGCGCTTCGCCGGCGAGGACCTGCCCGGGTTCCGCCAACTCAGCGACAACGACCCGCTGGTGTTCTCGGTCAGGACGTTCTCCAAGATCTTGGCTCCGGGGCTGCGGGTGGGCTGGATCGACGCCGATCCTTCGCTGCAGCAGCTCATCATCAACGCCAAGCAGGCGATGGACACCTGTACCAACGTCCCGGCCCAGCATGTGGTGGCCGAATACCTGCGCCGCGGGATCCTCGACGAGCACCTGGCCTTCCTGCGCGGGGAGTACCACGCCCGGCGCGACGCGATGCAGGCGAGCCTGGAAAAGAACCTGGGCGGACGGATCCGCACGACGCATCCGGACGGGGGCTTCTTCCTCTGGGTCACCCTCACCGGGGAGGACGCGGCAGTGGACACCCGCCGGCTGTTCGAGATCGCCCTGGCCGAAGGCGTGGCCTTCATCCCGGGCCCGGCCCTGTCGGCAGGGGGCCGCTTCGCCTCGGCCTTCCGGGTGTGCTTCGCCTCCACCGGGCCCGAGCGCACCGACGTCGGCGTCCAACGCCTGGCCGCCGCACTGGATCTCGCCCTGGAGGAAACCCGGCAGCCCGATGCCGCCGCCACCGGCTCCGCGCCGGCGTCGGGGCGTGGCTGAATGACGGACACGGCCACCGGGAGCACTGCGTGGCAGGTCGATGCCCCGGCCCTGACTGCCCTGACGATCGAGCTGATCAACGCCGGCGGGGTGAACCCCGGAGGCACCGAACAGGCCACCGTGGAGGCCCTGGTCGCCGAAGCGAAGCGGCGGGGCCTGCAGGTCAGGACCCGGGAGGTCGAGCCGGGCCGGCCGAATGTGTTCATCACCCTGCCCGGCGGGGACGGGGACGGACTGCTCTTCCTGGGCCACTCCGACGTCGTCCCCGTCGGGGACGGCTGGGACCGCGAGCCCTTCGACGCCTATGAGGCCGACGGCCGGCTCTTCGGCCGCGGCGCCACCGACATGAAGGGCGGCCTGGCGGCCGTGCTGACCTCCATGACCATGCTGCACGAGGCCGGAACCCGGCTCGCCGGTCCGGTGACTCTGGCCTGCCTGGTCGACGAGGAGGAGACCGGGGCCGGGATCCGGGCCTTGGTCGCCGACGGACTGGAACACCGTTACCTCGGCTGCATCGTCGCCGAACCGACCGATCTGGAAACGGTCATCGCCTGCCGGGGGGATTCCTATCTGGAGGTCGAGGTGACCGGACAGGCCGCCCACTCCGGACGGCCCAGCGATGGGCGCAATGCGATCGACGCGGCCGTGCGGATCTGCAACCTCGTCACCGCCGACCAGGAGCGCCTGCGGGCCGAAAACGACCCGCTGCTGGGGTACGCCACCTGGAACACCGGCATGATCTCCGGGGGGCGGGGCACCTCGATGGTCGCCCCCGAAGCCCATCTATGGTTCGACCGCCGGCTCATGCCCGGTGAAGACACCACGGCCATCCGTGAGGAGCTGGTCGCGGGCATCGAGGCGGCGGGCATCACCGGGGACGGGATTTCCGTCCAGGTCAACACCACCATGGAGATGCCGGGATTCCGCACCGATCCGGACCATCCGCTGGTCACCGCGGCCGTCGGCGCTTTGGCCGACGCCGGGGTGGAGACCAGCATCTCGGGATGGAGCGCCTCCTGTGATGGCGGGTTCATTTCCCGCGATTTCGGGATTCCGAGCATCGTGCTGGGTCCGGGCGAGCTCAACGACGAGGCACACCAACCGAACGAATCAGTTCGTGTCTCCGAAGTTGTGGCGGCAACGCGCGCATATGGCATGCTGATATCCACCTTGCTGAACCCCGATAACGGCGCATCAGGCGCCTAGCCCACCGACGGCCGAAAGGCAAACGATCATGAGCGAACAACCCCAGGGATCATCCGGCGCAATGACGATGGAGGACCCCAATGCCCCGGGCGCCGAGCCCCAGACGCAGGAAGCCAAGGATAGCCTGCACCGCTCCATCCTGGGTTCGGCACTGGGCAACGCGGTCGAGTGGTTCGACTACGGCGTCTACGGCTACCTGACCATCTACATGGCAGTGAACTTCTTCGGCTCCGAAGAGGGTGACGGCGGGCTGGGAGTCACCCTCGCCCTGGCCACCTTGGCGATGTCCTTCCTCGTCCGCCCCTTGGGCGGTCTGATCTTGGGCCCGCTGGGCGATAAATTCGGCCGGCAGAAGGTCATGGTCCTGACCGTGTTGATGATGACCACCGCCACCGGCGTCATCGGCCTGCTGCCCACCATCCAGACGATCGGTTTGGCGGCTCCGCTGCTGCTGTTGCTCTGCCGCATGGTCCAGGGCTTCTCGGCTGGCGGCGAATATGGTGGCGCTGCGGTCTACATGGCCGAATGCGCCCCCGATCAGCGTCGCGGTTTCCTGGGCTCGTTCCTGGAATTCGGCACGATGGTGGGCTTCATCCTCTCGGCCACGGTCTGCACCGCACTGATCACGATCGTCGGTGACGACGGAATGCTCGCCGGCTGGTGGCGTCTGCCCTTCCTGATGACCATCCCCCTGGGGCTGACCGCCCTGTACATCCGGACGAAGCTGGGCGAAGCAGCAGTCTTCTCCGAAGCCTCCGATAGCCAGGAAACCTCCAAAACCCCAATCCGCCACACCCTGCGCACCCAGTGGCGCGAAGTGCTCATCCTGGGCGGGTTCGTCGTCCTGCTCAACGTCGCCTTCTACCTGATCCTCGGCTACATGCCCACCTACATGTCCGAACAGTTAGGTCACAGTACCGCCCAGGGCAACTGGATGCTGGTGGCGATCATGGTCGTCATGCTGGTGGTGATCCCGTTCATGGGCGCCCTCTCGGACCGGATCGGACGCAAACCCCTGCTCCTGACCGCTGCTGGCGGGTATATTCTCTTGGCCGTTCCGGCGATGGTGTTGCTGGGGATCGACAACCTGTTCCTGCAGTTCATCGGTCTGGCCGTGCTGGGCGCCCTGCTGGTCATCCTGGTCGCCTCGGTGTCCTCCACCTTGCCGGCACTATTCCCCACGAATGTGCGCTATACGGGCTTCGCGATCGGCTACAACTTCTCCGTGGCGTTCATTGCGGGCCCCTCGCAGACACTGACCAACGAGTTGATCGATATCACCGGAAACGTGTTGGTGCCGGGGATCTACATGTCGCTGGCCGGCATAGTCGGCTTCATCGCTATCCTGTGCATGCGGGAGACGTCCCAGGCGTCACTGCGTGGCGAGGATCTGCCCGGCGATCCCGGATCGGTCGGCTGGCCGTCCAGGAAGTGGGTCCAGGTCAACCGGACCAAGGCCGACGCGGGCAAGGCCATGGCGCAGTAGGAAGACAGCTCGGAAATGGAGGGTGTGCGCCGCGGCGCACACCCTCCCTTTTTTCGGTTCGTGGTGTCTTCGGGGCAGGGGGCTCAGTCGGTGCCGGCCCCATCGGCCAGGGGCTCGAGCAGCTGGGCGATGGCGCTGTCCATGTGTTCGGCCAGCGCCCGGTGCAACGCCGGGACATCCCCGGCGAGGATGGCCTCGGCGATATGCCGGTGTTCATCCACCCGGTGCTGGAGTGAGTATTCGGCCTGTTCGAGCGCGACCAGGCACATCCGGGTTTCGGTGACCAGGGTCCGGTGGATCCGCGTCAGCCGTTTGCTGGACGCCCAGCGGACCATCGCCTCGTGGAAGGAGAGGTCGATCAGGCTCAGTTCGGCAGGATCGCTTCCCGGCCCCAGGGCCGCCATCTTCTCCACGATGGCCAACAGCTCCGCCCCCGCCTCGCTTCCGGTCCGGTCCAGTTCGATGATCTTCAGCGCGGCCCCGCGTTCGACGGCGGTACGGGTGAGATAGATATCGGAGATATCCGCCGGGGTCGGTTCCACGACGAAGAGCCCCCGGTTGCGGATGCTGATCAGCAGGCCCTCCTGGGTCAACCGTTGCATCGCCTCGCGGAGCGGGCCCCGGCTGACCCCCAGCCGCCCGGCCAGGTCGGCTTCCCCCAGTTGTGTTCCGGGCTCGAACTCCCCGTTGCCGATGGCGGTGCGGATCTTGCGCGCGATGATCGAGGGAGTGGACTCCTGGTGCAACGGCTCGAGGCTCGAGGCGGGCATGGGGGTTCCTCACTGGGGTCGGTTTTGTCGGATGCAAACAATCCTACAACCTTGCCCGGCGGTCCTTTCCAGCCCTCCGCCTCCTCGATGGTTCAGTCGGAGCCGGCGACCAGCAGTACCTCATCCGGAGCGTCGGTCCCGCGCTTGCGGTGGGCCCGCAGGACCCGCCGTGCCCTTTCACGCTTCAGGCGTTCGCGTGGATCGAGGTGGGGCAGCTGATCCGCGGGCCCGAAGAAGAAATACCCCATGAACTGCAACCACCACCCGATCTTGTATCCGATCCCCAAACCGGTGGTGTCCTTCACTATGGGCAACCGCTTATGGTCCATGTGTCCCTTTCAGGCTCGGGATTCCGGCCTCGAGCCGGGTACGGAAGCACCCGGGGCACGGGAACCCCCCGACCCACCATCCTACTCCACGGTTGTTTTTCCCCTCTCCCGCCGCCGATGCGGTCCCGGGGGCGGGAGAACGCGATAATGGGACCATGCCAGCCGATCTGCCCCATCTGACCGAGGACCTCTGGCTCCCCCGCGCCCGGGCCCACCGTGACCGGGTCCAACACTTCGCCGCACCATTCCTCCAGCGTCGCTCCACCCAGCGCAAACATCCGGTGGAGGACTTCCTGTTCACCTACTACACCGAGAAGCCCGGCCGGCTGCAGCGCTGGAACCCGGGCACCGGCGTCGTCCTGCTGGGCGACCAGGCCGCCGAGCGGCTGACGTGGAGGCACCACCGGCCCCACGGCGAGGGGGTCACCTTCGACGCGGCGGCCTTCATGGCCGAACGGCACCGCACCGTCACCCACGCCCGGTCGATCCTGGCCGGGGCGGCTTCGAACCCCGCCCGCTTCTCCTGCTTCGGTCTGCATGAATGGGCGATGGCGTATAAATCGGAGGAGAACGGGGTACGCCATGACTACCTACCGCTGCGGCTGGGCGCCGCCGGCACCGACGAGGTCGTCGAAGGCCACCGGATCCGCTGCACCCATATTGACGCCTTCCGCTTCTACACCCCGCAGGCCGTGGGCCTGAACGAGGAACGGCCCACCCGGGAGAACCAGGCGTCGCTGGACCAGCCCGGTTGTCTGCACGCGAACATGGACCTCTATAAATGGGCCTATAAGCTCTCGGCCGCGGTTCCGGGGGAACTGCTGCTGGCGACCTTCGAACTGGCCTGGGACATCAGGACCATGGACATGCGGGCCTCCCCCTACGAACTGGGCGACTGGGGCTATACGCCGATCCGTATCGAAACCGCCGCCGGGAAGGCCGAATACGTGAGGCTGCAACAGGGTTTTGCCGAGCAGGCCACCGGGCTGCGCCTTCGCCTGCTGGCCGTCGCCGACGACCTGATCGCGGCCGCGGAAACGGAGCCGGTCCCGACCCCCGGCCGATGAATCCCCGACGCCGAACAGTGGACACCGGACGCCGGGAGTGGCAGATTCACCCCTAAGGGTCTTTGTCCGACCAACCGCTACCGGGGGTGCACGATGGAAACGAACCAAGCCAACCGCTGGACCGCACGAACCTTATCGACGATGGCCGCCGCCGCACTGGGATTGCTGCTGCTCAGCGGCTGCGCAGGCGAAAGTCCCGACTCCGAACCAACGCAGACCACTGCCGCCACGGAGTCCTCGGCCCCGGAGCCCACCGAGCAACCGGCGGGCCCGGAGGAGGGGACGGACGCCGATCTGTCCATCACCATCACCTCCAATGGCGAGGATGTAGTCCACCGGTACCGGCTCGTCTGTTCCGGAGGGGTCCCCGGCAAGGGGACCGACCATCCTCAGGCCGAGGAGGCCTGCACCTTCCTCGACGGCCCCGGCAAGACCGTGCTGACCGGGAAGGCGAAGAAGGATGCCGACTGCACCCAGGAGTCGGCCGGTCCACAGACGGCCATCGTGGAGGGCACCTTGAACGAGACGACGGTCCAACGTGCCTTCGCCCTGGGCAACGGGTGCAAGATCTCGGCCTGGAAGTCCGCCGAGGCATTGCTGGGACGCGGAACGGCCAGCGGCGACCAGTAGGCACTGCCCCCTCCCCCGGGTAGTCACCGATTCATTACCGCCCAGGTCGATTTCAGGGCCCGGGCGGGCCCGCGGCGTGAAAGACTGGCGCCCGGAGGAACACACCCATGGAATTCTTGATCCTGCTCGTTGGCCTGCTGTTCGGAACGGTGCTCGTCGCCGGGCTCGGGGAGCGGATCAGATTGCCCTATCCGGTGCTGATGCTCGTCTTCTCGGCGCTGGTGGCCTATCTGCCGTTCATCCCCGAGATCCACATCGACGCGGAAATGATCCTTCCGTTGTTCCTGCCTCCGCTGTTGTATGCGGTGGCCCAGCGTAGTTCCTGGGCGGTCTTCCGGCTGCGTTGGCGTTCCTTGGTGCTGCTGGCGGTCCTGCTCATCGCCGTGACCGTGGCCATCGTCGCCGGGGCCACCTGGTTGCTGATCCCCTCCATGGGACTGCCGGCGGCCATCGCGCTCGGCGCCATCGTCGCCCCGCCGGACCCCGTGGCCGTCGAGGCGGTCGCCGCCAAGGTCAGCATGCCCCGCAGGCTGACCACCGTGCTACAAACCGAGGGGCTGTTCAACGACGCCACCGCCATCGTCATCTTCCAGACCGCCGTGGCCGCGGCCGCCAGCGGCCGGGACGTCGGCTGGGATGTGATCCCGCGTTTCCTCCTCGGCGCCGCCGGAGCCGTCGTCCTGGGCCTGGCCATGGCCTGGCTCGTGGGAACACTGAACCGCTTCGTCCCCGATCTGGTGGCCCGCTCCGCCGCGACCCTGGTGGCCCCCTTCGCCGTCTACATCCTGGCCGAGGAGATCCATTGCTCGGGCGTCGTCGCCGTCGTGGTCACCGCCCTGGAACTGGGCCGGCGGGCCCGCCCCCAGGATTCCGCCGAACGCCTGACCCGCAACTCCTTCTGGGACGTGGTGGAGATGCTGACCACCGGGGTCGCCTTCGGCCTGCTGGGCATCGAGATGCGCTACGTCTTCGAGGACGAAGGAGCGGGCATCATGGCCTTCATCCCCGGGATCCTGGTCGTCTGCGCCGCGGTGCTGCTGGTGCGTTTCGGCTGGATGATGTTGATGTACAAGGTCGGGGGCACCGAAAAGCGCAACAGCGTGCCGGGCTCGCTCAAGGAAGTGCTCGTGGTCAGCTGGTGCGGCATGCGGGGTCTGGCCACCCTGGCGCTGGCCTTGGCGCTCCCGTTGGAGATGGACAACGGGGACCCGTTCCCGGGGCGCAACTTCATCATCACCTGCGCCTGCGCCGTCCTGCTGGTCACCCTGGTGGGCCCGGGGCTGACCCTGCCGACCCTGATGCGGCATCTGAAGCTGCCCGACGACCGGGCCAAGGCCGAACGGGCCGAACGGGCCATCGCCGTCCGCGCCGAGGAGGTGGCCATGGACACCGTCAGGCAATCCGAGGCGGCGCAGAAGCTCTCCCCCGAACGGCGCGAGAAGCTCGCCCGTCGCATGTCCTCGCTGCACCGGATCCTCGAACACGATTTCGGCGACGACCCGGAGAAGGCGCGCATCGTCAAAAAGACCCTCGCGGCCATGGACCAGGTCCAACGCGAGGCCCTCGACGCAGCCCGGCGCGAGGTGCTGTCGATGCGCCGGGAACCCGAGGCGGATCCCGAGGCGGTGGATCGGGTGCTACGCCGGTTGGACCTGCGTACGGTCACCCTGGACCGCTAACCCGACGGCAAAACATCCTATGTAACTCCGGTGATTTGTGCATGAATTCGTAAATCCGTGCTGAATTGCCAGTTTTGACGATCCAGACATAGGACCTCTAGTGTTGTGTCGTTCGTTACTTTCGGGCCGAGCCTTCCGGCCGATGTGGAGGCAGTCTCCCCCCGGCCAACGAATCCGCCGACACGTAGCCCGCAAAGGAGCACCTCCATGGCTGAGAACAAGGCGCCATCGTCCAGAGATCATTCCACCGAGGCGATCCCCAAGGTGGTCATCCTCATTGCCATCCTGGCCGGGTTCTCCGGCCTGCTCTACGGCTACGACTCGGGCGCGATCTCCGGGGCCCTGCCCCTGCTGACCCAGGACTTCGGCATCGACGCCCAAACCCAGGGGCTGGTCACCTCCCTGCTCCTCTGGGGCGCCTTGCCGGCCATCGTGGTCAGCACCATCGCCTCACGGCGCTTCGACCGCCGGCACATCCTGCTGGTGGGGGCGGGGATCTTCATCGTCGGGTCCATCGCCTGCGGGCTGGCCCCGAACATCGGGTTTTTGATGTTCGCCCGTTTCTTCCTCGGCCTGGCCGTGGGCATCGCCAACATGTTCGGCCTGATCTACCTTTCCGAGCTGGCCCCCACACGGATTCGCGGTCTGCTGACCGGCCTGTACCAGCTGGCGGTCAACGTCGGCATCCTCGGCGCCTACATCGTCGGGGACCTGCTCCACGATTCGGGGTCCTGGCAGTGGATCCTCGCGGCAGGGGTCTTCCCCGCCATCATCTTCTTCTTCGGCATGCTGCTCAGCCCGGCCAGCCCGCGCTGGCTGCTCACCCGGGGCCGGGGCCAGGAAGCGCTGAAGGTCCTGAAGAAGCTGCGCGGTACCGACGAGATCGCCCAGGCCGAAGTGGACGACATCCAAGCCAGCCTCCAACAGCAGGACGCGGGGATCGGGACGCTGTTCCGTTCCGCCCGCCCGGCCATGGTGGTCCTGTTCGTCCTGACGTTCTTCCAGGTCTTCACCGGGATCAACGCCGTCGTCTACTACGCGCCGATCATCTTCGCCGACATCACCTCAATGGGTTCCAATGCCGGGGCCGTCGCCAACTACGGTGTCGGCATCGCCCTGGTCATCTCCACCGGGGTGTCCCTGCCGCTGATCGACAAGCTGGGCCGGATCAAGATGCTGGCCCTGAGCATGGCCGGACAGGCCGTGGCCATGGTCGGGCTGTGGCTGCTCCCCGACGCCGGATACCTCTCCATCGCCGCGGTCTTCGTCTACACCTTCTCCTTCGGGTTCGGCCTGGGCCCGGTGTTCTGGCTCTATGTGCCGGAGATCCTGCCACTGCGCATGCGCGCCATCGGCGTCGGGGTCATCACGTTCACCCAATACCTGTTCAACGCGATCTTCGCTGCCGCCTTCCCCGTCGCCCTGGAGAAGTTCGGCGGGGTGGTCTTCCTGCTCTTCGCCCTGCTCTCGGCGCTCGGGCTCTGGTATGTGCTCACCCGCATCCCCGAAACCGCGGGACGCTCCCTGGAGGAGATCGAAGACGATTGGCGCGCGAAGGCCACGGCCAAGGCGGCCGGGAAGACCGGACAGGACTCCTAGCCGGCCACTGCCTCGAGGTAGAACCAGCGTCCGTCCTCGCGCAGGAAGGTACTGCGTTCGCGTTGGACGCCGCGCCGGCCGTCCTGGCGGTAATGCGCGGCGAACTCGACGATCCCGGTGCCCTCGAAGGGGCCTCCGGCGACCGTGTCCACGATGTCCAGCCGCCGCCAGCTCATCGACGGGTCCAAGTCCAGCTCCGCCGGCCGGGTCGAGGGATGCCAACTGGCCAGCAGGTAGGCGGCGTCCCCGGTGACGAAGGCGCTATAACGCGAACGCATCAGGGCCTCGGCCGTCGCCGCCCCCGGACCTCCTGCCGCACGGTCGGCGTGCACCGGCCCACAGCAGGCGCCGAAGACCTCGCCCGACAGGCAGGGGCAGCGCGCATCGGCGTCCAGCACGGGGAAATCGGCACCGGCATCCTGCTGCTCATCCATGGCCCCAGCCTAGGGGCAAACCGTGGACCCTCACGCGGATACGTGGGGTGGGTCACCCCGGGCCGCGGGCCCCGCCGAACCCGGTAGACTGATCGGGCAAGCTCGCGGAGCGCCTCCAGCCCGGCGTGAGACGGCACCTCCGCAGGCGTACTCAAACCACCTCGCGCACAGGAGACCCCGGATGCCCCGCATCGTTGTTGACGTCATGCCCAAACCAGAGATCCTCGACCCCCAGGGCAAGGCCATCGTGGGCGCACTGCCCCGTTTGGGCTTCGACGCCTTTTCGTCAGTCCGTCAGGGCAAACGCTTCGAACTGACCGTCGACGGCGAGGTGACCGATCAGATCCTGGCCCAGGCCCGCACCGCGGCCGAGACCCTGCTCTCCAACCCGGTGATTGAAGACGTGGTCAACGTCGAGGTCGTCACCGAAGCATGAGCAACGATTCACTGCCCCTGATCGGCGACTACAGCGCGCCGGACACGACCCTGAACGGCGCCCGCATCGGCGTCGTCTCCTTCCCCGGCACCCTCGATGACCGCGACGCCGCCCGTGCCGTGCGGCTGGCCGGCGCCGAAGCCGTGGCCCTCTGGCACGGAGACGACTCCCTCGCGGACGTCGACGCCGTCATCATCCCCGGTGGCTTCTCCTATGGCGACTACCTGCGCGCCGGGGCCATCGCCCGATTCGCCCCGATGATGTCCCGCATCATCGACGCCGCGAATTCGGAGGCCAAGCTCCCCGTGCTGGGCATCTGCAACGGATTCCAGATCCTCACCGAATCGCATCTGCTGCCCGGATCGATGATCAAGAACGACCACCTGAAGTTCCTCTGCCGGGACCAGGTCCTGCGGGTGGAGAACAACACCACGGCGTGGACCAACCAGTACGACGCCGGTGAGGAGATCACCGTGGTGCTGAAGAACCAGGACGGGCAGTACGTCGCCGACGAGAAGACCCTGGACGCCCTGGAGGCCGAAGGCCGCGTCGCCCTGCGCTACGTGGGCTGGAACCCCAACGGCTCGCGCCGCGACATCGCCGGCATCACCAATGCCGCCGGCAACGTCGTCGGACTCATGCCGCACCCCGAACACGCGGTCGAGGCAGGATTCGGCCCCACGACGGCCGCCGGCGCACACACCGGAACCGACGGCCTGGGCTTCTTCTCCTCCGTCCTGAGCACCCTGGTGGGAGGCACCAAATGAGCCAGCAATTCAACATCGACACCGTGGAGAACGCCGCGGCAACCCCCGACACCGAGCTGCCGTGGGCCGAATTGGGGCTGAAGCAGAACGAGTACGACGACGTCGTGAATGTTTTGGGCCGCCGCCCCACCGGCGCGGAACTGGCCATGTACTCGGTCATGTGGTCCGAGCATTGCTCGTATAAGTCCTCCAAGAACCACCTGCGCCAATTCGGCGACAAGGTGACCGATGAGATGAAGAAGGACCTGCTCGTGGGCATCGGCGAGAACGCCGGGGTCACGAACCTGGGCGATGGCTGGGCCGTCACCTTCAAGATCGAATCGCATAACTCCCCCTCCTTCGTGGAGCCCTACCAGGGCGCGGCCACGGGCATCGGCGGGATCGTGCGCGACATCATCTCCATGGGCGCCCGCCCGGTGGCCGTGATGGATCCGCTGCGTTTCGGGGCCATCGACCACCCCGACACCGCCCGGGTCATGCACGGGGCCGTCGCCGGGATCGGCGGCTACGGCAACTCGCTGGGCCTGCCGAACATCGGCGGGGAAATGGTCTTCGACCCGGTATACCAGGGCAACCCGCTGGTGAACGCGCTGGCCGTGGGCGTCATGCGCCATGAGGACATCCGCCTGGCCAACGCCTCCGGGAAGGGCAATAAGGTCGTCCTGTTCGGTGCCCGTACCGGCGGCGATGGGATCGGTGGCGCCTCGGTGCTGGCCTCCGAGTCCTTCGATGCGACCAAACCCTCCAAGCGCCCCGCGGTCCAGGTCGGTGACCCCTTCGCCGAGAAGGTGCTCATCGAGTGCTGCCTGGAACTGTTCAAGGCCTCCCTCGTCGAGGGCATCCAGGACCTGGGCGCCGCGGGCATCTCCTGCGCCACCAGTGAACTGGCCTCCAACGGCGACGGCGGCATGCGGGTCGAACTGACCAACGTGCTGCTGCGCGATCCGACGCTGACCCCGGGCGAGATCCTGATGTCCGAGTCGCAGGAACGCATGATGGCCGTGGTCTCCCCGGAAAACCTCGAGGCCTTCGAAGCGGTCATGGACAAATGGGCCGTGGAGTACTCCTGGCTCGGCGAGGTCACCGACACCGAACGGCTGGTCATCACCTGGGACGACGAGGTCATCGTCGACGTGGATCCGCGCACCGTCGCCCACGACGGACCGGTCTACGACCGCCCCTATGCCCGCCCCGACTGGCAGGACGCCCTGCAGGCCGATACGTTCAGGGCCTCCCCGGCGGGGCTCACCCTGCCGAGCCTGGGCGAGGAGCTCAAGGATGCCGTCCTGGAGCTGGTCGCCTCACCGAACATGTGCGACAAGTCCTGGATCACCAACCAGTTCGACCGCTACGTCGGCGGCAACACGGCCCTGGCGTCCCCCGATGACGCCGGCGTGGTCCGCGTGGATGAGGAAACCGGGATGGGCGTTGCCCTGGCCACCGATGCCAACGGCCGGTACGCCTACCTGGACCCGTACCACGGCTCCCAGCTGGCCCTGGCCGAGGCGTTCCGCAACGTGGCCACCACCGGGGCCGTCCCGCTGGCCGTCTCCGACTGCCTGAACTTCGGCTCCCCCGAGGACCCTGACGTGATGTGGCAATTGGCCGAGGCCATCCGCGGGCTCTCCGATGCCTGCATGGAACTGGGCATCCCGGTCACCGGCGGCAACGTCTCGCTCTACAACCAGACCGGCACCACCCCGATCCATCCCTCCCCGGTGGTCGCGGTGCTGGGCAGGTTCGACGACGTCGCCCGCCGCACCCCCTCGGGATGGCACTCCAGCGCCGACGGGCAGGCCATCTACCTGATGGGGACGACGGCGGATGAGCTGGATGGTTCGGAGTTCGCGAACCTGCGCGGACACCTGGGCGGTCTGCCGCCGACGGTGGACCTGGCTGCTGAGAAGCTGCTCGGCGACCTGCTGGTCAACGCCTCACGCGACGGCATGATCGACGCGGCCCACGACCTCTCCGAGGGTGGCCTCGCGGCAGCCCTGGTGGAGATGTCGCTGCGCTACGGCGTCGGCGCCCGGGTGGCCCTGCAGGATCTCTGCGACCGGGACGGCGTCGATGTGTTCACCGCCCTGTTCTCCGAGTCCCAGGCCCGCGCCGTCGTGGCCGTGCCTCGCTCCGAGGAGGTCCGTTTCAAGGACATGACCACCGCCCGGGATTTCCCGGTGGTCCGGCTGGGCATCGTCGATGCTGCCTCGGATTCCCTGGACATCCAGGGCCAGTTCAGCGCCACCCTGGAGGAACTGCGCACCGCCCACGAGGGCACGCTGCCGAAGTACTTCTGATCGGTTAGCTCATTGACACCCGTGGCCCGGCGGTCTTCCGCCGGGCCACGGGTGTTTTCGCGCGACGGCTTGACCCTCACGTAGCGTGAGGCCGGAGGCTGGGGTACATGAGCGACTACTACAACGCATTCGACATCAGCCCCGTACCCGTACCCACACCGGAAGCGGTGCCGCCGGAACCCTTCCGCGGCATCTATGGGATGCCCGCATTCGTCACGATTCCGTCGTGCGATTTGGAGGAATCCGTGGACTTCTGGATTCGTGGACTCGGGTTCTTCGAACTCTTCAGCATCCCCGGCACGCTGGTACATCTGCGCCGGTGGGCCTTCCAGGACGTGCTTCTCGTCCAGGCGCGGAGCATTCCAGACCAGCCCCCGGCCATCGGCTTCAGTTTCGCGGGCGTCCTGGGCCAGATCAATGCCTTGGTTGAAGCCTGCCGCGCCTTGCGCCCTGGCTCGGTCGCGGGACCCCGAGATACCCCGTGGAACACTCGTGATGTCGAGGTGATCACCCCAGAGAACGCCCGGGTCGTCTTCACCGCGGCCAAGCCCTTTGACCCGGCCAGCCAGGAGGCGCGGAATCTTGAAGATATCGGGATCACCCCTTCGGAGGGCCGTCCAGGGGAGAATCAGGAGCATGCCTGAGGCAACTTCTGCCGATGGCCTGACCGTCGGTCAGGCCGCGACGCGACTGGGCGTAACCATCCGCGCGCTACACCACTGGGATGAGATTGGCCTGGCGCGCTCCTCGCTGAGCACGCCTACCGGATACCGGCTCTACACCGCCGCTGATTTGGAACGCCTCCACAGAATCGTCGTCTACCGCGAGCTCGGCCTCGGATTGGAAAGAATCCGTGCCATCCTCGACGACTCAGCGACGGACGTACCGGCCGCCCTGCGCACCCAACGCCAGCACGTCGCCGACAGGATCGAGCATCTCCAGCAGCTCGGTGCCGGACTGGATCGAATGATCGACGCCCATGAGCACGGCCTGCTGCTGACCGTCCAGGAACAGACGGCCATCTTCGGCCCGCGGTGGAACCCTGACTGGTCGGCCCAAGCCCGCCAACGCTACGAAGGCACGCCCCAATGGCAGCAGTATGCCGAGCAATCAGCCACCCGTAGTCCGGCGGAATGGCAATCCATCGCCGATACCATGGCCGACCTCGACCGTTCCCTCGGGGAGTCCATGCAGGCCGGTTTCACACCTGGCAGCCCGGAAGCGCAGCTACTCGTGGAACGTCACCGCGCAGTGTTCTCGGCCTCATACTTTTCCCTCACCCGACAGATGCAGGTCTGTCTCGGTCGTATGTATGAGTCTGATCCGGCGTTCGCTGCTCACTACGACGGCGTCCGTACCGGCCTTGCGGCATGGTTCCGTCAAAGCATCGATGCCAACGCCCGCAACCACGGCATCGACCCCGACACCGCAAGCTGGCACTAGGCCCCGTTATGGAAAGTGATGATCTTAGACGAGTGAGATCGTCACTTTCCTCATTCCCGTGGAGACGGGAGATCATCCAGGCTCGCCAGGGCGGTCAGACTCCCGGCTATCAAACCGATGGCCGTATGGGGGCGGCTGGATCCGTTGGCCTTGAGGCGTTCGCCGAACCGATGGATCCAGCGTTCGGTGGCGATGTTCGCACCGATGCCCACTATCAGGATCGTGGCACCCAGTCCGATCACTAGCCCGGGGTTCAGGTTCTTGAGGCGGGCCCTGGTTCCCGCCGTTTCGTCTGCGAGCTGCCCCTGGCCGGCGGTATCCAGAGGCCCGGGGCCGCGCCCCGGCGTCGTTCCCACTGCCGACGGCGCAGTCGGCGATGAATCCGGATCCTGTCGACGGGCGAACACGACGCCCGCCCCTGCAAGGATCGCCAGCTTGGCCAGGACCCGCGACCGGCGCCGATCCACATAATCGGGCAGTGCGTACCAGAGCCCGACGGCAGCCCCGCTGGCCCCGGCACGACCGAGCACTGTGGCCGGAGTCCGTCCGGCCGAAGCTGGTGTGGTGCTTCCTGTCATCAGTTGGTCTCCTTCGGAGTTTCGGCTAGC
>NZ_JBQSWX010000007.1:0-160272 GCF_052377615.1 Arthrobacter sp. AOP36-A1-22 | reverse complement strand
GCAGCCACCGGGGTGTGCAGAACACGACCCGGAAGCGGGCCGGTGAGGGGAAAGAGAGCCGGACAAAGAGCCGAACGGTGTACTCACCTAGTGACTCGGCCAAGGTGTCGATGCCGCTCGGTGGGCACCGCGATCCTCTTTACTTTGCGGCGGTGTTTTTGCGGAATGCCTCGCCCATTTGTCGTACGGCGCGTTTGAGGATGGGCGTCGGCATGGCCAGGTTGAAGCGAAGATAACCCGCACCGTTGTCCCCGAACCCGGCACCGTCTGAACAAGCGACTTCAGCATTTTCGAGAAAGAACTCAGCCGGGTGGTTGCCGAGGTCGAGACTCCGACAGTCGAGCCACGCGAGGTAGGTACCTTCAGGGGCGTGATACCGGACCTCGGGAAGGTGCTCGGCAAGCAGGACAGCCAACTGTTGTCGGTTGTGATCCAGATAAGTGATCACCTCGTCCAGCCAGGGTTTACCCTCGCTGTAGGCGGCAGTCGTCGCCAGGACACCCAGATATCCGACGCCGTGTTCGGCCATGAAGCTCGCCGATGACCAGGTGTGCTGATCAGTACTGTTGCTGAAGATGATCTGTGCGCATTTGAGACCCGACATGTTCCAGGCTTTGGTGGCGGAAGCCACTGTCACCGTGTGTTTGGCGGCTGCTGGTGAGACCGAGGCGTAGGGGACGTGGCGGCTACTCGAGAAGACCAGCGGTGCATGGATTTCATCGGAACAGACTCGTGCACCGTGTTTTTCCACGATCTCGGATAACTCGAGCATCTCGGCCCGTGAGTAGACCTTCCCGATCGGGTTGTGGGGGTTGCAGAAGATCAGGAGGCCCCCGCCCGCGGCGAACGCGGCATCGATTCCCTCCAAGTCGAGCTTCCACTCGTCGGCACCGAAAGTCATGGGGACCTGGATGATGCGGCGATTCAGGCTCGCTGGGATCTTCAGGAACGGCATGTGGGCCGGAGTCGGAAGGACAATCGCCGACCCGGGTGCCGAGTAGTGGGTGATGGCGAGGACGATGCCGGCCAGCACATCCGGGATGGGACGAATATCAGTGGCGGGAACAGTCCAGCCGTAGACGCTCTCGAGCCAGGCCGAGCAGGCACGTGTCATGTCGTCCACGGCGGTCACCGGGGCGTATCCGAGGGCGGCGGATCCCACCGGCTCCTGAAGCGCTGCCTGGACCTCCGGGGCCGTACCGAAATCCATCTCTGCGATGAAGGCGCCGATCGCGTCCGGGTACGTAGTCCACTTCCTGCTTCCAGCGCCTCGTAGTTTGGTCTCCGTCAGACCATCGAAGTAGTCCGCGTGATTCATCTGGGTCCCTCGCTGGTTCGTGGATATCGGCGTAGCTGTGGTTCCCAAGATACACATAAAAGTACGTACATTTAGTGCTGGGAGGACATAGTCAGCACCTTCTTTTTTCGCGCCCTGGTCCGAAAGGGAGCTACAAGCGGTGGTGGACGCCTTTTGTGGGGGTCACGTCGGCAGCTTCGTCGCGGAGGCCTTGTTCAAGGATCCCGCGGGCAGCCAGTGCGTCCCCGGTCTGATGGGCGAAGGCGACGGCCGAAACCACGACCGGGCCCGCCAGCGCAATAGGATTCCGGCCCAGGCCCCGGGCTCGCGCCGCGTCGGACACATCGGCGATGCACCCCAGTACGGCGGGGATGCTGCGCAGCATGAGGCCTACCGCCAGGGCCACCAGCTCCGGGTTGACCCCCACCTTGCGCAGCGGGGAACACGCCCAGGCCATACCATCGATCAGATCGGATTGGTCGGTGGTCAGCAACAGGAGGCGAGCCAGTTGCAGCGCCGCGAACATGCCTCCGACGACCATGAACGCGGTCCACGGGCCGTTCATCCACCATTGGTAGGCCGCGAGCAGGGCGAAGATCCACCACAGCAGCCGCAGTGGGGACGCCCAGGCGGCGAGGACCCGTGCTCCGGCGACCGCATACAGCAGCAGGCCCACCACCAGCAGGGCGGCCGCCG
The DNA here is from genome assembly GCF_052377615.1 of Arthrobacter sp. AOP36-A1-22. Classification (NCBI taxonomy): domain Bacteria; kingdom Bacillati; phylum Actinomycetota; class Actinomycetes; order Micrococcales; family Micrococcaceae; genus Arthrobacter; species Arthrobacter sp. AOP36-A1-22. Next base: position 158,279 of record NZ_JBQSWX010000007.1, on the reverse strand, counting down.
TGGTGGGGGAGCGGAGGAAGACGACGGCGGTTCCTGCCGCGACCAGCACCAGGTACTTCAACCACAGCGGGGCCCGGTGGACCATCGAGGTTCCGGGGATTCGCAGGCCCAGCAAGAGGGCCTGGCCGCGCATCAGGAACCTTCCCTCGACGCGGAAAGCGCCAGCTGTCGGTAGTGCTCGATGGCCTCGCAGGGTGTTCCATCGTGCACGATGTGGCCGCCCTCGACGACCAGGACCCGATCGGCACGGGCGGCGAAGTCCAGGTCATGGGTGGCGTAGATGATCTGCTGATCGAGGGCGAACAGGGTGTCCTGCAGCAGGATGTTGTTGCGTAGATCCAGCAGGGTCGTCGGCTCGTCGGCGACCAGGATGTCCTGTCCCGCAGCCAGCACGCTGGTCAAGGCGACGAGCTGGCGTTCGCCGCCCGAGAGGTCATGGACGCTACGGTCGGCCAGGTGGGCCAGGTCCATGGAATCCAGATGATCCATGGCGACCTGACGACGTCGTACCTTGTTCTTGAGGGTGGGCTTCAGGGACAGTTCCACGTCCTCGCGAACCAGCGGCATGACCAGCTGGGAGAGCGGGTCGCTGAACAGGAAGGCAACGCGTCGGCGCACCGCCGCGACGTCCCGGGCCACATCCTTCCCGTCGACCACGACACGGCCCGTCGACGGGCGGGCCAGCCCGTTGATGAGCCGGAGGAGAGTCGATTTGCCGGATCCGTTGGCGCCGATCACCGCCACTCGGGACTCGCGTAGGTCCAAGCTCACCGGGGCGAGGATGACGGTGTCGTCATCGCTGCCATCGGGGTTCGGGACGCTGAGGCCTGCGGCGTGGAAACTGATCACTTCAATAGCCTAGGCATCGAATTCGCGCCGGGCCATGCGGGGGAACGCCTTGAAGACCATGACGGCCACCAGGGCCGCGATGATGTTCTTGATGATGTCTCCCGGCCAGTACGCCAGGTCGACGACGACTGCCTGCGCCCAGGGGATCTGCCCGTTGATGCTCATTCCGAGGATGCCCAACGGGTGGGTCATCAGGATGGACCCCGCCATCGCGGCGGCGAAGAGCCAGGGCATGCCGGCCGTCCGCTTGCGGCGCAGGATGAACGTGGCCAGGGAGCCGGCCACCAGCGCCGCCAGGGGGAAGGCAAGCAGGTAGCCGGCCGTCGGGCCGGCCAGGACGCCGAGTCCGCCGGTGAATTTCGCGAATACGGGAACACCGGCCAGGCCGACCACCACATAAAGCAGGACACTGACCGAACCGCGGAGGCCGCCGAGGCAGAGGGCCACCAGCGACACCGCCAGGGTCTGCAAGGTGATCGGAACGCCCAAGGGGCCGACCGGGATGGCCGGGACGAGGGTCAGGGCGGCCATCAAGGCGGCGAAGACCGAGATCAAACCCAGGTCACGGGCGCCCCATCTGCTGCGGCGGGCGGACAGCCGAGGGGCGTCGAGATACGAATTCGTCATGCTGCACATAATACTTGATCACTGTTCAAGCCGGTATTTTGGGGTGAGATGGCACTCGTGGGGTGGATCGGCCTTAGGCGGTCATCGCTCGCACGCGTACACTGGAAAGGTTGCGTGACAGCGCATCACATTCCATTTGAGAGGTTCCCATTGATTTCCGTTGCCGACCTTGAGCTCCGTGCCGGCGCTCGACTCCTGATGGAGGGTGTCAACTTCCGCATCGATCAGGGAGACAAGATCGGCTTGGTCGGACGCAACGGCGCCGGCAAGACGACGATGACCCGCGTCCTGGCGGGCGAAGCGGAGCCCACCGGAGGAACGGTGACGCGGAACGGATCCATCGGATACCTTCCGCAGGATCCCCGGACGCCGAACATGGGACAACTGGCCCGCGACCGGATCCTTTCGGCCCGCGGCATGGATGAGATCGTGACCAAGCTGCGCAAGTGCACGGACGAGATGGGCAGCGAGGACGAATCCATCCGCACCAAGGCGATGAACCGGTACGACCGGTTGGACGCAGAGTTCATTTCGCGCGGTGGCTACGCCGCCGAAGCGGAAGCCTCGGCGATCTGCAACAACCTCGCCTTGCCCGAACGGCTCCTCGACCAGACGCTGGACACGCTCTCCGGCGGTCAGCGCCGACGCGTCGAACTGGCACGGATCCTCTACGCCGACGCCCAGACGCTCCTGCTCGACGAACCCACCAACCACCTTGACGCCGACTCGGTGGCCTGGCTGCGCGAGTTCCTGCGCAACCACCAGGGCGGGCTGATGGTCATCTCCCACGACACCGACCTGCTTGAATCGACCGTCAACAAGGTCATCCATCTCGATGCCAACCGCGCGACGATGGACCTCTACAACCTCGGGTGGAAGCGGTACCTCGAGCAGCGGGAAACGGATGAGCGTTCCCGCAAGCGCGAGCGTGCCAGCACCGAGAAGAAGGCCGGCGCCCTGCTGGCCCAGGCCAATAAGATGAAGGCCAGGGCCTCCGGCGCCTCCGCGGCGCAAAGCATGCTCAAGCGCGTGGATCGCCTCATGGGCGGCCTGGAGGAAGCCCGGGCCCAGGAAAAGGTGGCCGCGTTGCGGTTCCCGGAACCGGATCCCTGCGGCAAGACCCCCATGATGGCCAAGAACCTGAGCAAGTCCTACGGCTCCCTGGAGATCTTCATGGACGTGGATCTTGCCATCGACCGCGGCTCCAAGGTGGTCATCCTGGGCTTGAACGGTGCCGGCAAGACGACCCTGCTGCGCATGCTGGCCGGGGTTGCCGAGCCCGATACCGGCGAAGTCATTCCCGGCCACGGACTCAAGGTGGGGTACTACGCCCAGGAGCACGACACCCTCGACGTGGAACGCACGGTGCTGGAAAACATGCGCTCCTCCGCGCCGGATAAGCTCGGCGACGCTGAAGTACGCGGTATCCTCGGCTCCTTCATGTTCAGCGGAGACGACGTCAACAAGCCGGCAGGGGTCCTCTCCGGCGGCGAGAAGACGCGTCTGGCACTGGCCACGATCGTTGCTTCCAGCGCCAACGTGCTGCTCCTCGACGAACCGACCAACAACCTGGACCCGGCCAGCCGCGCCGAGATCCTCAATGCGTTGAGCAACTACAGCGGCGCCGTCGTCATGGTCAGCCACGATGAGGGTGCCGTGGCCGCCCTGAACCCGGAACGGGTGGTCCTCTTGCCCGATGGCGACGAGGACCTGTGGAACGAAGGCTATCTGGACCTGGTCACCCTGGCCTGAGTCACCTTGGCCTCAAGGCCTGCAAGCCCCGCCGGTGAATCCGGCGGGGCTGCTTCCTTTTAAGACCGGCGCGCCCGGCTCACTAGCGTCGGGCCTGGTCCTCGAAGCGGTCGAGGTAGGCGTCCTCGAGCTCTTCGTCGGTGGGCACGTTGCCCTTCCTGCGGGTGGGGCGTTGACGGGGTGCGCGGTAGGCGGAATGGATGACTTCGGTGCCCGCCGCGGCGGCCTCTGCCGCCTCCTGTGCATCCTCGCGATTGAGCCGGGCCTGCTGCCGGGCCGCGTATCCCAAGCCGATGAAGGACAGGACCCCGAAGGCGAACCACTGCAGCGAATAGGACAGGTGGTTGCCCTCATCGATCGAGGGCCGTTCCAAGGCGGTGGGGGTCGTCGCCGGGGCCGGTTGCTCCCGGGCGATCACCCCGTAGGCGCCCGTCGCGATGGGATAGCCCAGATCCTCTTCCAGGGCGGGAAGCTCGACCGAGGCCACCTGCCCTTCGGGGGCCGAGCGGCGGACCGCCGGCTCACCGACCTTCATGCGGGCCGTGATCTGAACCTGGCCCTCCGGCGGGGCAGGGACGCTGTCGGGCCTGCCGGCGGAGTCGTCCCCGATGGGCAGCCAGCCGCGATCGATGACGACCCGGGTTCCTTCATCGGTTTCGAAGGGAACCAGGACCTCATAGCCGGGTTGTCCGTTGGTGGTGCGGTTGCGCACGATGCGCGTATCCCCGGGGAGGTAGCTGCCCTTCATCGTGACCGGGGTCCAGGCCCGGTCCGCCGGAAGCGTGTCGAAGTAGGGGAGCGCCTGCCGGAAATCCAGGGGAGCGGCGTCGTAATTGGCCTTGACCAGGTCGTTGGCGGCCCGGGCTTCATCGAGCCGGTTCATCTGCCATTTGCCCAGCCCCACGCAGGCCGCCGCAAAGACGCAGACCAGCAGCAGCCAGCCAAGCCAGCGGGTGCTGGCCAGGAATCGGTACACGGATTCACCCCTCCTGGGCGTCGGCGGGGAGCGGCTGTGATTCCTTGAAGAGACCGCGTTCCGTGAGGTAGGTGGTCAGCCATCCGCGGTGGTCGTCACAGGCCAACCAGATCTTCCGGCGCTCCGGGGTATGGATCCTGGGGTTGTTCCAGAGCAGTTGCCACTGGGCGGACTGCCGGCATCCCTTGCGCGAGCACTTCGGCACCGCGGGGCCCTCAACGCCTGAGAGTTGGTCGAAAATGCTCATCCGTGCTCCCTTTCGCTTCCTGGCCGGTGGCGGTGGCCGTGATGGTGATGGACCCGTTCTTCCTGCTGTGGTTCCTCCGCCTCGTCGGGGACGTACCAGTGCCCCGAGAGCAGGTCGGGTTCGGCGTCGTCCTGCGGGCTGGTCGAGCCGGAAGCCGGGTCGAAGGGTCCGGTGGTGGTCCCTTCGCTGCCTTCCGTCGGGTCATCAGTGTTCGACTCGTCCTTCGCCGTGGGGTCCTGCGGGGCCTCGTCCTTCGTGCCGTCGGCTGCGGCGCCGGCGAGCATGGCGGGCTCCGTCGGACCGCCGTCGTAGTAGTTGGTCTCCGTACGTTTGGCCAGATCGGCACCGCTGGCGTTGGCCACGACCACCGCGAAGTAGGGCAGGATCACCGCCAGGATGAGCATGACCACCTGGATCCACCCATGGACGAAAAAGGCAGCGATGAAGCAGGCCATGCGCACGGACATCGAAATCGTGTATTTGACGGTGCGCGAATGCATGTCCGCCGAACGTGACTCATCGGCGTCGGTGATCCGCTGCGGGTGGCCGGCGGGGACAGGCTGGTTCAAAGGATACGAATGCTGGCTCATGTCTCTTCCATGGTGTTCCCCTCCATTGTGTCACCGTCGCGACGATCCGCCGAACCCTCCACGGCTAGAATGGTGCGGAACCGTTGACGTACCGACTTGGAGGACCCATGACCGAAACCGCCCAGCCCGCCCCGCGCAGCGTATTGATCACCGGTGGCAACCGGGGTATCGGCCTGGCCATTGCCCGGGCATTCGAAGCGAACGGCGATCAGGTGGCCATCACCTATCGCAGCGGCGAGGTCCCCGAAGGTCTGCTGGGGGTGAAGGCGGATGTGACCGACTATGCGTCCATCGACGCGGCGTTCACCGAGGTCGAACAGGCCCACGGTCCCGTCGAGGTCCTGGTGGCCAACGCCGGGATGACCAAGGACATGCTGTTGTTGCGCATGAACGAGGACGACTTCAGCTCGGTGGTCGACACCAACCTCACCGGCGCCTTCCGGGTCATCAAACGGGCCTCGAAGGGAATGATCAAGCTGCGCAGGGGCCGTGTCGTGCTGATCTCCTCCGTGGTGGGCCTGCTGGGCTCTCCCGGTCAGATCAACTACGCGGCGTCGAAGGCGGGGCTGGTGGGCATGGCCCGGTCGTTGACCCGTGAGCTGGGGTCCCGGGGCATCACCGCCAACGTGGTGGCCCCGGGGTTCGTCAACACCGACATGACCGCCGCACTGCCCGAAGACACGCAGAAGGAGTACCTCTCGGGCATCCCCGCGGGACGGTTCGCCGAGCCCACCGAGGTGGCAGGAGTCGTCCGCTGGCTGGCCAGTGACGAGGCCGCCTACATTTCCGGCGCCGTCATTCCGGTCGACGGCGGTCTGGGCATGGGGCACTAGGCCCACCTGCCGTTCGTCTTTGGAGCATTCCCACAACGGCACGACGCCGGATGGGCTGGCAAGATGGAGGAAAGTGCCCGCGACAGCGGGCTCCCTTGCCGCATCCGCGCCATGGCCGCGTGAACCCCAACTAGGAGAATCCATGTCAGAACTCAACGGAAAAACAGCCATTGTCACCGGGTCCTCCCGGGGCATCGGCGCAGAAGTGGCGAAGAACCTCGCAGCGGGGGGTGCCTCCGTCGTGGTGAACTACCGGCAGAAGGCTCCCCGTGCCCATAAGATCGTCCAGGGCATCACCGATGCCGGGGGCCGGGCCGTGGCCGTCGGTGCGGACCTGACCGCCGAGGGGGGCGCCCAGTCACTGGTGGATGCGGCGCAAGAGAACTTCGGGTCCCTCGATGTGCTGGTGCTCAACGCCTCCGGCGGCATGGAAGCCGATCTCGGCGAGGACTATGCCCTGCGACTGAACCGCGACGCCCAGGTCGACATGCTGCGCACCGCGGCCGCCGTCATGCCCGCCGGTTCGCGTGTGGTGTTCGTCACCAGCCACCAGGCCCACTTCATCGACCAGACGGCGACGCTGGATGCCTACGAGCCCGTGGCCCGTTCCAAGCGCGCCGGGGAGCTGGCCCTGCGTGAGGAGATCCCGGCGCTGGAGGCCAAGGGCATCTCGTTGGTGGTGGTCTCCGGGGACATGATCGAAGGGACCGTCACCGCCACGCTGCTGGACCGGGCCCAGCCAGGGGCCATCGAGGAGCGCCGGCAGGCTGCCGGCAAACTGCTCACCGTCCAGGAGTTCGGGGTCGAGGTCGCCGCGATGGCCACGGCCGACGTCCCCACCGGACATACCGAATACGCTGGGGGAGCAGGACACTTCCTGGACTAGAACACACCGGCAGTACACGGAGCATCAAAGGCGGCGGCTCCACCCTCCCACGGGTGGAGCCGCCGCCTTTGGCGTCGGTGCGGGGGTTAGGGCTTCTTCCCGCAGACGACCTTGTTCCAGGGCTGATACGTCCAGTGCAGGCTGTCCTTGAGCGTCTCCGAGCCCGCCGTCCGGGTGCGGTGCACATCGACCGAGAACCCCTTCTGGCCACCGGACTCCGCGACACACTTCTCGGCGTCGTTGTAGGTGGTCTTGGGGTTGGTCTTGTTGTAGTGCCCCGAGGTCTTGGAGGTGACCTTGTACTTCTTGGTCCCCCAGAGACGGGTCTTCACATGGCTGTCGGTCACCCAGGCCTGGATCATCACGGCGTGGCCGGTGTTGTTCTTCCAGGCCATGTCGATCTGGCCTTCCCACAGGGTGGATTCACGCCCGGCGGGGTAGCGGTCGAACCAGCGGCTATGCGGCCGGTGGGTGACATCGTCCATGCCCCCGAGCCATCCCACGTTGAACAACTGGGTGGAGATCTGCGACAGACCACCGCCGATGGCTTCGGTGGTGAAGCCGTCTTCCACCACGCCGGACTTGAAGTAGCCGTTCGCCTCCGTGATGGGGGCCAGCGCCTTGGTCAGCGAGAAGGTGTCGCCGGGCATGACCAGCATGCCGTTGAGCTTCGAGGCCCCGGCGCGCAGGTTCTTGGTCCGGACCGTGTCAAAGGTGGGGTACGGCGTGGAGAACTCGACGATCACCTCCTTCACACCCAGCTTCTTCGCCTTCGCGGTCGTCAGTTCCGGCTTGGTGACGGCGACGTCGATCTTCGCGGTCCGTGAATCGGTGGTCGCGGCGGTGAGGATCTTCTCGGTGAGGTTCTTCGTCTCGACGCCATGGCCCTTGACCGCGGGGATGATCTTCGGCTTCCCGTCCTTCAGGACGATGCGGGCGTCCTTGGCCGTCGACGCCATCTTGGGATTGGCCTTGAGCAGACGGTCGGCGAGCTGCTGGTTGTCCAACGACATCTTCACCGCGCCGTCAGAGACCTTGAAGGACGCCGCCTGGGCCAGCTCGGCCGGCTTCAAGGTGGCCTTCAGGTCATCGGCGGCCACGGTCACGTTCCCGGCGACCAGGGGCTTGGCCTGCTCATCGCGGACCTTCTCGAACGCCGAGGCGGGGGTCTTGGGCTCCACCGTGGTGGTGGCCACCTCGATGGGTTCGCTCGCGCCGAACCAGGAATTGCCGATGGCGTCGCCGGCCTGGTCCGCGTCGACCTTCTCGCCTTCGGACGGGGCGTCGTACTGGACCTTGGAGTCCTTGAAGGCAATCTTGCCTTCGGTGGCCTTGGTGTCCAGCTTGGGACGCAGATCCTCGATGGCGGCGTGCAAGGCGTCGTCGTCCTGGGTCAGGACCGGCTTGATGGCCGAACCGCCGGTCAGGCGTTGAAAGAGGACCATGGGGTTCAGGGTGTACCCGGTCCGGCCCTGCAGGGTGGCCTCGATGTCCAGGCCCAGGCCGGATTCGTCGGGGGTCAGCGGCGCGGACTGTTCCCCGGCGGCGATCGTGACCGGTTCGGAAGCCAGCGGGTCCAGGTCCCGGTGCAGTCGGGCGGCGGCGTCGGAACTGCTCAGACCGCCGATCTCGACCCCGTGGACCGTGGTCCCGTTGGGGATCTGGTCGCCGAGCAGCGACGCCCCGCCTGCGTAGGCGCCCGCCAACAGGATGATGGCGCCACCGCCGATCAGCCAGCCCTTTTTCTTCTTGCTCGTGTCTTTTTTGTCCCGCATGATTGCCCGCGAATGCTCCATGTTCATCGACGCCGTGCGCCCGTCGGAACGCGCACCACAAAAGATCCTAGCGCCGCGGGCTCGCGCAGATGCGCCGTTGATGTCCGCGGGGCCCGGTAGTTATGCAATCGTCATGATCAAATACCTGCCAGATGACGAATGATGTCCAGCCGTGGCAGATCGATCACCGCGTCGGCGGCGGTACGCAACGCGGGTTTGGCGCAATAAGCGATCCCGAGTCCGGCAGCCCGGACCATCAACAGGTCGTTGGCTCCGTCGCCGGCGGCGATGGTGTGTTCCACGGGGAGGCCCGCCTCGACGGCCCACTGCCGCAGGGACGACTCCTTGGCGGCGGCATCGACGATCTCCCCGTTCACGGTTCCGGTCAGCCGGCCTTCGCTGACGCCCAGATCGTTGGCCCGGGCGAAGTCCAGCCCCAACCCGTCGGCCAGCGGCCGGAGGATCTGGAGGAACCCGCCCGAGACAACGCCCACCAGATGCCCGCCCTCGTGGCAGGCCGCGATCAGTTCCCTGGCCCCGGCCGAGAGAACGACGGCGTCGCACACCCGATCGATGACCCCGGCCTCCAGCCCGGCCAGGGTGGCCACCCGGGCGTGGAGACTTTCGGAGAAGTCCAGTTCGCCGCGCATCGCCGCCTCGGTGACGGCGGCGACTTCGGCCTCACGCCCGGCATGGGCGGCCAGCAACTCGATGACCTCCTGCCGGATCAACGTGGAATCGACGTCCATGACCAGCAGCTTGCGGGGCGCCTCGATCAGGCTGGCCGGGACCAGGGCATGCTGCGCGGAGTCGGCGGCGAGCCGGTCCAGCAAGGCGGCGGAGCGGTCTGCGTCGGGGCCTTCCGGCGTCGTGCGGGTCAACGCCCTGCGTGTTCCGGCGTACCCCAGCCCCGAGAACGCCGTGGAGGAGGCCGTGGAGAACCCGTGGTCCCCCAGGAGCGCCTCGATCCGTGCCGGTTCGAACCGGGTCGCCTCCGGGCCGTCGGCGGCCGTCGGAGTCGCGGCACCGTCGTCGGGGGAGGACGCGGTGCCGTGATGGGAGACGAGGTAACTGCTGATCTTCATGGAACGATTCTCCCGTGCGGTGCCTGCTAGGCGCTACTTCGCGACGTCGCGGGGCGGCACACCCGGTAGCATTTGGCCGATCACCTAGGTATTGCCTTAGTGTTTTGACCATGAATGATGTGCTCTCCTTTACCGGTATCGACGTGGTCCGGGGTCAAAAGAACCTCTTGACGAGCATCGACTGGCAGGTGAAGGAGGACGAACGATGGGTTGTTCTGGGTCCCAACGGGGCCGGGAAGACCACCCTGTTGCAGATCGCCGCGGCCCGCATGCACCCCACCCGGGGCACCGCCGAGATCCTCGACGAGACCCTGGGACGGGTCGACGTCTTTGAACTGCGTCCGCGGATCGGGTTGTCCTCCGGGGCCCTGGCCACCCACATCCCCGCCCACGAGAAGGTGTTGAACGTCGTGGTCACCGCCTCCTGGGGCACCACCGGCCGCTGGCGTGAACAATATGAGGCCATGGACGAACGCCGGGCCTTCTCACTGCTGCACGACTGGGGGATGTCCACCCTGATCAACCGGAAATTCGGGTCACTGAGCGACGGCGAACGCAAGCGGGTGCAGATCGCCCGGGCCCTGATGACCGACCCCGAACTGCTCCTCCTGGACGAACCCGGGGCAGGACTGGACCTGGCGGGGCGCGAGGACCTCGTCGCCCGCCTCTCCGAGCTCGCCGCCGCCGACGAGGCACCGGCCATGGTCCTGGTGACCCACCACCTCGAGGAGATCCCCCCGGGCTTCACCCATGCCATGCTGCTGAACGAGGGCAACATCGTCTCCGCCGGCCCCATCGCCACGACACTGACCGAAGCCAACCTCTCGGAGACCTTCGAGATGGATCTGCGCCTGCGCGTCGACGACGGCCGCTACTCGGCCGTCGCCCGACTCGGCGCCTAGGGCCAGCGCAGCGCATGGATTTATGGAGGGAACTGCTCGTCCTCTTTGCCGGGCTCTGGGCGGGCACGATCAACACGATCGTCGGCTCCGGCTCGCTGGTGACGTTCCCGGTCCTTGTGGCCCTGGGCTTCGCGCCGGTCAACTCCATCATCTCCAACGCCATGGGCCTGGTCGCCGGCGGGTTCTCCGGCGCCTGGGGATACCGGCAGGAAGCCCGCACCGTCCCCAAGACGATGCTCAAACTGGTTCCGGCCTCGCTGCTGGGCGGCATCCTGGGCGCCTTCCTGCTGCTCCACCTTCCCGAAACGGTCTTCGGGTATGTGGCCCCGGTCCTCATCGCGATCGCAATCCTGCTGGTCATCTTCCAGCCGCGGTTGGCCCGGTGGGTGCGTGAGAGGCAAAGCGGCGGGGCCCTGCGGCCTTCCCATGCGGACGAACAGAAACTATCGCCGCTGGTCTACGTCCTGGTCTTCCTCATCGGGGTCTACGGAGGCTACTTCACCGCGGCCCAGGGCATCCTGCTCATGGCCGTGCTGGGCATCTTCTTCCATGGTTCGCTGCAGCAGTCCAATGCGATCAAGGTCATCCTCTCGCTGGTGGTCAACCTGGTCGCCGCCGTGTCCTACCTGCTCTTCGCCTTCGACCGCATCAACTGGCTGATCGTCCTGCTCATCGCCGGCGGTTCCCTGGTCGGTGGGTTCATCGGCGCCCGGGTCGGCCGGAAGCTCTCACCGCTGCTGCTGCGTTCGTTCATCGTGGTGCTCGGGCTCGTGGCCCTGGCGGTCATGATCGGCAAGCTGGTCTCCTGATGCCGATCATCACCCTGGAATCTGCCTCCGACCCGCGCGTCTCCGATTACGTCCGGCTCTCCGATGCGGCCCTGCGGCAACGAACCGATCCGGGGCGCGGGCTCTACATCGCCGAAAGCTCCAAGGTCCTGCGTCGGGCCCTGGCCGCCGGACACGTCCCGCGCTCCTTCTTCCTGGCCGATAAATGGCTCGAGGGGCTCTCCGATGTCCTCGAAGCCCACCCCGAGGTTCCGGCCTTCGTAGGGGCGCCGGGCGTGTTGGAGGAGATCACCGGCTTCCACCTGCACCGGGGTGCGCTGGCTGCCATGAACCGGCCGCAACCGGTTCCGGTGGCCGACGTCGTCGCCGGGGCCCGCCGGGTGCTGTTGTTGGAGGACATCGTGGACCACACCAACCTCGGCGCGATCTTCCGTTCGGCGGCCGCCCTGGGAATGGACGCCGTCCTGGTCTCCGCCCGCTGTGCCGATCCGCTGTACCGGCGTTCCATCCGGGTGAGCATGGGTGGGGTCTTCCAGATCCCGTGGGCGCGGCTGGAGGACTGGAATGAGGGGCTGGACCGGCTGCGCGGGGACGGATTCCGGTTGGCGGCCATGGAGGTCACCGACTCGGCCCGGCCCATCGATGAAGTAGCCGCCGAGAACATCGATCGGTTGGCCCTGGTGCTGGGCACCGAAGGGGCCGGTGTCTCGGACGACACCCTGGCCCGGGTGGACGAGGCCGTGATGATCCCCATGCGCCCGGGCGTCGATTCGTTGAATGTCGCTGCGGCCTCCACCGTGGCCATGTGGGAATTGCGGGCGAGGTAGGCGCGGCGAATGTCGTGGGCGCAGGCCGGGTCTCCTGGATGGTTCGCCGGAGTGGCTCCGGCCCTCTCAAAACGCGCCCTAGAAAGCTGGCATGACTCCAGCAGGGGAGTGCGAGCCCAATGAGAGGCGTGATGGTCGTGGTTCATCAGAGCCAGACGTGGACGTTGGCGCTCGGCACTGAAAGCCAGGGCTTGAATCCGACTGCAGGCCATGGACTCGTTGATCCTGGGCTGACGCCTCGGACGTACTCGAACAACCGGCGCTGAATATTACCCGATGAGCAGTTGGTGAGCGCCCAACGCCGAGTAGTGCCGGCTTTGAGCGGGATCCCGGTAGTGCAAACCATCAGCAGCAGGGCGACGAACCGATCGTTCTTCTACCTGGCGAGAGGGTGTTGTTGTGGCAGCTCGTCCCTGTCCAGGCACTCAGGTCTTCACCAACGACTGGGGCGAGTGGCGGACCGCCGAATCATCCAAGGTCGAGGTCGCCCGTGAGCCACTCATATGCACGATGCTTTTCGGCAGTGAGGGTGAAGTTCAGGACGTCGTCTAAATACGGGTCGAATGCGTCAAGTGTCAGTGAGTCGCCAAGGGGGATAAATTCGGCGTCGTCGTCTTCGGCGCCGAAATCAGCGGTCGCTATTGCCGTACCGGCAACAACGAGCGAGGTGAACAGTCTTGCTTGTCCGACAAGGTGGACCAGTCGAACTTGGACTTCGTTTGTTCGGTTGTTGACGGCAACGTGTTCGAGCGCGGCTGCGGACTCGGGAATTTCCGAGTAGTCGTAGTGACCGTTGCGTTCGCAGTAGCGCGCCAGTTCGATTTGATTGATTGCCGGGCGCGCGTCGCCCAGCAGCTCGGTCAGGAACTCGTCTCTGGGGTGGAGCCCGGTATAGGCATCCTGGAATTTGTCGTAGAGATGGCCCAAGGCAGCGAGCGTGATGAGTTGGGATGCATAGTCAGGACTGGATTCGTCCACGATCGGCTCGAGGTCCCCCTCTCGGGAAATCGCCGCCCAAGCCCACGGGATCCAATGGTGCTTATCGTGGTACTCAAGACCAGAGGTGATGATTTCCAGTGTTTCCTCGGGAATCTGGACGTGCATCTGTGAAACGGTATCCATGGTTGTCCTTTCGTGTGTTGCTCGCTTGACTGTGAAAGCAGGCTGTCATGCAGCCCTGACATTTTGCCCGCGCAGGTAAGCGCTACGTGCGGATGTCAGTGAAGCTGTCCCACGAAACCATCGGGCTGCGGATCCCAGCGTCGATGCCCCCCATCCGGGGACCAGCCAGGGAGGTAGCCGGTGGGGTGCAGGAGGGGCGTGGCTTTTCGTGTTGGCACCGGACTACGCACCCAGTAGGCGCGGCGATTTTTCCGGGCATCTGTCGATGGGATACAGTGAATGGTCGGTTCCGTGACGAACGGAACGGCTGTACCCGTATGGCTGCTGGCAAAATCCAGTGGCTCGAACAAAGGTTTTCCACATGAAGTCCAATACCCACCCGAAGTACGAGGCGGTCGTGTTCAACGACCTCGCCTCCGGCGAAAAGATCCTGACCCGCTCCACCCGGTCCTCGAGCAAGACGATCGAGTGGGAAGACGGCAAGACCTACCCGGTCATCGACGTCGAGATCTCGGCAGCATCACACCCGTTCTACACGGGTAAGCAGCGCATCATGGACTCGGCCGGCCGCGTCGAGCGCTTCAACGCCCGCTTCAAGAACTTCGGCAAGAAGTAAGCGGACCCTTCATGTGGCAAAAGGACCCTTCGGGGTCCTTTTGTCGTTAACGGCCCGGGGCCGACGCCGCCCCGCCGGGCCGTTCCGGGACCCGTGGGCCCGGCGGGTTCACTAGGATGGAACCATGCCAGTCGAGAATCTTCCCCAGCCGGACAGCACGCCCTACACCCACCACGGAGAATTCAAGGTCCACGGAGGAAAACTCGTGGTCGCCGATCTCGAGGTCGCCGGTGAAGGGGCGGAGGCGCGGATCGTGCGCGCCAACATCAACGGGGACTTCTTCCTCGAACCGGATGAGGCGCTGGATGACATCAACTCGGCCCTGGTCGGAATGGAGGCCTCGGCACCGCATGCGGTGATCAGCGGAGCCGTCGGCAGGGCGGTCGGCCACGACGCGGTCATGTTCGGTTTCGATCCCGCGGCCGTGGCCACCGCGGTGCGCCGGGCCCTGGGCCTGGCGACGACGTGGGCCGACCACGACTGGGAAGTCATCGGACCCCGTTCGTTGCCCATCGCCGCCAACGTCGCCCTGGACGAGATCATGACCCGTGAGGTCATGGAAGGGACCCGGAAACCCACCCTGCGGATCTGGGACTGGAACGAGCCCGCCGTAGTCATCGGCAGTTTCCAGTCGGTCCGCAACGAAATCAACCCCGACGGGGCCCGGAAGCATGGGGTGACCGTGGTGCGGCGCATCAGCGGGGGTGGGGCCATGTTCATGGAGGCCGGGAACTGCGTGACCTATTCCCTCTATCTTCCCGCGTCGCTGGTGGATGGCATGAGCTTTGCCGACTCCTACCCGTTCCTGGACGCCTGGGTGATGGAGTCGTTGAAACGCCTAGGCGTGGAGGCGTTCTATAAACCATTGAACGACATCGCGACCGACCAGGGAAAGATCGGCGGTGCCGCGCAGAAGCGTTTAGCCGGGGGAGCGATCCTGCATCACGTCACGATGAGCTACGACATCGACGCCGAGAAGATGACCGAGGTGCTGCGCATCGGGCAGGAGAAGATTTCCGATAAGGGGATCGCCAGCGCCAAGAAACGGGTGGATCCACTCAAGCGGCAGGCGGGCATCCCGCGGGCCGAGATCATCGAGACGATGATCTCGACCTTTGCCGAGCGCTATGGGGCGACCCGGACCGAAATCGATGAGGCCACGTTGACCCGGGCCGAGCGTCTCGCCGACGAGAAGTTCCGGACCGATGGATGGCTGAACCGGGTTCCCTAGCCGGACCGGGCCCCTGGACGGGCCGGCGCCGGATTGGGCCCGGCGCCCGCCTCATCCGATTGCCGGTGAGCTCAGTCCCGTGACGCCAGGACGGCGGCCTGCCCGTGCAGGGTGCGCACCAGCTGGTCGCGCTGTTCGATGATGATCCGACGCAGGGCCCGTGGAGCCTCTGCGTGGTCGGCGAGCCAGGCATCGGCGCTGCGCACGACGCGATGCTGCTCCGGTGCCTCGGTGCCCAGATCCTGATCCAACGGGAACAGGCCCTGCACGATCCGGGTGGCCAGGCCGATGCTCATCTTCTCCCAGATATCGGCCAGGGCCGGCCAGTAGCGTTCGTAGTAGCCGTCGATCTGCTCATGTGAACCGATCAGGAAACCGTTGACCGTGGCACTGAGGACATCGTTGGAGAGGACCGCGCCGTCGGCGTCGGTTCCGGACAGGGCGGCGTCGAAGGCCGCCTGCTTCACCTGCGCCTCCGGGCGTGCTGCCCAGGCGAGCGCCTGCCCCACGGTGGCGACCGCCGACGGGTTGGCCTGGCGCTCGGCCTCCAGGGTGGAGGTGGAGATGTGTCCCCGGGCCGCACCGGCCTGCAGCAGGGCCCAGCGCAACTGCTCGTCGACGGTAAGTCCTTCGACCCGGAGGCTGCCGTCCAGCAGCCCGGCCACGACATGGTCGAGTTCGCCGGCGCGGGCCAACTCGGCCAGGGCCCTGGCGAAGGCCAGCTGGGCGTCGGATCCGGGATCAGCAGCGAGCAGGAAATCATGCAGCGACTGGGCCAGCTGCCGGTGTTCGGCATCCCTGACATGGGGAGGGCAGTACCGTTGGACGGCGGTCTCGGCCTGCCCCAGGATCATCGACAGGACTCCGACATCGGTGATCGTGGAGACATGTCGGCGGACCGCGCTCAGGAAGACCGGTGCCGGAAGCAGGCCATCGCGGACCATGGACCAGAGGGCTGCCCAGGCGGTGGCCCGCGACAGAGGCTCTGTCAACGTGCCGAGGTGTTCGAGCAGGACCTGCAGGGAGGACTCGTCGAATCTGACCTTGGCATAGGTCAGGTCCCCGTCATTGGGCAGGACGACGGCGGGGCGGGGCCGGCCGACGAGTTCGGGGATCTCGGTCCGGGCCCCGGTGGCATCGAGCCTGAATCCTCCGGTGCGCTCCAGCTTGCCATCGCGCAATTCGAAGGTGCCCAACCCCAGGGTGTGTGGACGGATGGCGGCGGATCCCGTCGTGGGATCCGCGCCCTCCTGGACGATGACCGCCGAGGTGACTGCGCCGTCGTGCTCCTCGAACTCGACCTCCAGGGAACCGACCCCCGCGGTGCGGAGCCAGGATTCGGACCAGGCCCCCATATCGCGGCCGGAGGCCTCGGCCAGGACGGCCAGGAAGTCCGCCAGGGTGGTGTTGCCGTATTCGTGGCGACGGAAATAGGTACGGGCCGCGGAGACGAAGGCCTCGCGCCCGACGTAGGCATCGAGCTGCTTGAGCACGGAGGCGCCCTTGGCGTAGGTGATGCCATCGAAATTCTGCCGGGCCGCTTCCAGATCGGGGATGTCGGCGACGATCGGGTGGGTGGTCGGCAGCTGGTCCTGGACGTAGGCCCAGGCCTTGCGGCGGTTCGCGAAGGTGACCCAGGCGGTATCGAAGTCGGTGGCTTCGGCCACGGCCAGGGTGCCGATGAAGTCGGCGAAGGATTCCTTCAGCCACAGGTCATCCCACCAGCGCATCGTGACCAGATCGCCGAACCACATATGGGCCATCTCGTGCATGATCGTATTCGCCCGGCCCTCGTACTGGGATTCGGTGGCGCGGGAGGTGAAGACGTAGTTCTCAGTGAAGGTGACCAGACCGGGGTTCTCCATGGCGCCGAGGTTGTATTCGGGGACGAAGGCCTGGTCGTATTTGCCCCAGGGGTAGGGGTAGTCGAAGAGGTCATGGAAGAAGTCCAGCCCCTGCCGGGTGGTGGTGAACAGGGCATCGGCATCGAAGCTTGCCGCCAGCGAGGCCCGGCAGCTCAGGCCCAGCGGGACGGTCAGCGTGCTGCCGTCCTCGAGGCGGCGGGACCAGCTGTCGGTGACGTAGTGGTATGGCCCGGCCAGGATCGTGGTGATGTAGGTCGAGATCGGCAGCGTCGGGGCGAAGACCGAGGTGGCCATGCCGTTGTCGTGCTCGGTGCGTTCGGCCACCGACTGGTTGGAGGCGACATGCCAGTGGGCGGGCGCCGTGACGGTGAAGCTGAAGGGTGCCTTGAGGTCGGGCTGTTCGAAGTTCGCGAACACCCGGCGGGCGTCGGCCGGCTCGTACTGGGTGTAGAGGTAGGTCTGGCCGTCCACCGGGTCCACGAAGCGGTGCATGCCTTCCCCGGAGGTCGAGTAGAGGGCCGTGCCATCGACCTCGACGAGGTTGTGGCCCGCCGTGGGAGTGAAGTGGATCCGTGACCCACGGACCGCGGTCGCGGGATCCAGGGGCTTGCCGTTATGGACCACCGAGGCGACGCCACCATGGATGAAGTCCAGGAAGGTCTCCTCGCCGGCGACCTGGGCGGTGAGCGCGATCCGCGTCCGGGATCGGTAGCCGGAGACCGTGGGATCCGGGGCGCCGGTCAGATCGAGATCGACTTCATAGGAGTCGACACTGAGGATCCGGGCGCGCTCGGCGGCCTCATCGCGGGACAGGTTCTGGTTTCTGGGCTGCTGATTCTCCACGGGGCCATTCAACCATGAAACAGGTGTTGAAGATCACCGTCCGGCGTGGATCCGTGGATTACCAGGGGGAGGGACGGTAGTCCTTGATGAAGCAGCCCCGCAGATCCGTGCCCTCCTCGCCGGCAACGATCGGATGGTAGACCCGGGCCGCGCCGTCGATCAGATCCAGGGGTGCATGCCAGCCTCCGGCGGCGTGTCGGATCTTGGACTCGTGCGGGCGTTCGTCGGTGATCCACCCGGTGTCCACGGCCGTCATCAGGATGCCATCGGTGTCGAAGAGCTCCTCGGCGGACGTGCGGGTCAACATGTTGATCGAAGCCTTGGCCATGTTGGTATGGGGGTGACCGGGGCCCTTGTAGACCCGGGAGAACTGCCCCTCCATCGCCGAGACATTCACGATGTACTTGCGGTTGAACGAGGAGGCGGCCATCGCCGGACGCAGCAGGCTCGCCAGCAGGAACGGTGCCGTGACGTTGCAGAGCTGGACCTCCAGCAGTTCCAGCGCCTCCACTTGGCCCAGCGTGTGGGTCCAGCTGTTCACGCTGACCAGATCGGGGACCAGCCCGCCGGCATCGATCGCGGTTCCTGCTTCCACCCGGTCCAGGGAGGCCGATCCGGCGGTCATCGCCAGCTCGGCCAGCCGTGCCGGATCCCAGGCGGCGGAGGATTCCAGGGCGTCGGTGTCCAGGTCGAAGGCCGCGGCCAGGGCCCGGGGGTGGGCTTGTGGTGCCTGGCCGGCGCCCCAGAGTTCCGGGCCACCTCGGGCCTGGCTGAGCTCGGGGGGCAACGGCCGGGCCTCGGCATCGATGAGGTGGCGGTAGGCCTGGCCGGAACGGCGGACCGTCTGGGCCGCATTGTTGATCAGGATGTCCAGCGGCCCGGCGGCGATGAGTTGCTCGGTCAACGACACCACCTGGGAGGGGTCGCGCAGGTCGATCCCGACGATGCGCAACCGGTGCAGCCAATCGCCGCTGTCATCCAGGGCGGCGAACCGGCGGGCCGCATCGGCGGGGAAACGGGTGGTGATGGTCGTATGGGCCCCGTCGCGCAGCAGCCGCAACGCGATATGCATGCCGATCTTGGCCCGCCCGCCGGTGAGCAGGGCCCGGCGTCCGGTCAGGTCGATGCGGGCCTCGCGCCAATGCCTGCCGGCGGTGGCGCAGTCGGGGCACAGCAGGTGGTGGAAGGCATCGACCTTCGTGAAGGGCTGTTTGCAGACGTAGCATTTGCGCGGCTGCTGGTATTCCCCGGCGCTGGAGCCCGCGGAGGTCGAGGACAGGTCCAGCCCCTCGGTCTCGTCGTCGAGCCGGTTCGCGGCGCCGGTGGCCGTGCGTTCCATGACCTGGCGGTCGGCCTCGACCACCGCCTGGCGGGCCTCGGTCCGGCGGGCGCGTTTGACCTCCTTGAACATCTTCGCAGTGGCCCGGCGCACGGCGATGAATTGTTCGTCGTCGTCGGGGAGTTCGTGGATGCGTTCGAGGACGCCCAGGCAGGCGGCCAGATCGGCGGCGGCGATGGGGGAGGAATGCTCAGTCATGACGGCAGAACTATACCGCCCCGGCGCGACATCCACCCAGTCGGGTCAGCCGTCGATCTGCTGTCCCTTCGCCAACACGGTCAGCCCCGAGTCGGTGACCAGGAATCCGCGGGCCCGATCCACCGCGTGGTCGATGCCGATGCTGGCGCCGGCGGGGACCACCACGTTCTTGTCGATGATCGCGTGGTTGATCGTGGCACCGGCTCCGATGACGACGTCGTCCAGCAGGACCGAATCGGTGACGCAGGCCCCGTGCTCGACGCGGGCGTCGGTGGAGATCACCGAGCGGGTGACGACGCCTCCGGTGATCACCACACCCGCAGCCAGCAGCGAATCGTGTGCTTCGCCGGGGACGCCGTTCTTATCGCGGACGAGCTTCGAGGGCGGGGAGCTGTGGTGCCGGGTGTGGATCGGCCATTCCTTGTTGTACAGGTTGAACTTGGGGATGGGGGAGACCAGATCCATATGGGCGTCATAGTAGGAATCCAGCGTGCCGACGTCGCGCCAATAACGCACCAGCCCGTCGTCCTCGCCCGGGACGGGGTTGGAGGAGAAGTCATAGACCCCGCAGTCACCGCGTTCGACGAAGCCCGGGATGATGTCCGCGCCCATGTCGTGTTTGGTGTCGTCGCTGAGGTTGTCGGCGTCCAGGGCCTCGAGCAGGGCATCGGTGCTGAAGACGTAGTTGCCCATCGAGGCCAGGAAGGAATCCGGGTCATCGGGCAGCCCGGGGGTCGATGCGGGTTTCTCACGGAAGGCGGCGATACGCCCTGGGTCGTCGTCGTCGACCTCGATGACCCCGAATTGATGGGACTGGTCGATGGGCTGGCGGACCGCGGCGACGGAGGCCGAGACCCCGGCGGCGATATGGGCGTCGATCATCGCCGAGAAGTCCATCCGATACACGTGATCGGCGCCGACCACCAACACGTATTCTGGTTTGGCGTCGTGGATCAGGTTCAGGGACTGGTAGATCGCGTTGGCCGAGCCGAGGAACCAGTCCTTGCCCAGCCGCTGCTGGGCAGGAACCGAGGCGACATAGTTGCCCAGTTGGGTCGACATGCGCCAGGTTTCGGACACGTGGCGGTCCAGGCTGTGGGATTTATATTGGGTGAGCACCACGACCCGCAGATATCCCGAATTCACGACATTGGACAAGGCGAAGTCGATCAGCCGGTAGCTGCCGGCGAACGGTACGGCCGGTTTGGCACGATCCGCCGTCAGGGGCATCAGCCGCTTGCCTTCCCCACCGGCCAGAACCACGACGAGGACTTTTCTCCGGGGCATGCCGTCTCCCTGCTCCTTGTTGCCTCCCGGCGACGTGGACGCCGGGCTTCACCTGCACGCCTCAGACTATGGCAGAAGTCACTTAAACGGCTACGTTGGTGCTGTGAGAGTAGACATTGTGACCAAGGAATTCCCGCCGGCCATCTATGGCGGGGCCGGTGTCCACGTCGCCGAGCTGTCGCGGGTGCTGGCACCGCTGGCGGATCTGCACGTGCACGCCTTCGGAGCGGAGCGCCCCGCGGACTACCACGGCGCCACCGTGGCCAGCTATGCCGAGCCCGGGGACCTGGGGGAGGCGAACCCCGCACTGGCGACCCTGGGGACCGATCTGCGCATCGTTCCCGCGCTGGCCGGGACGGATATCATCCACTCGCATACCTGGTACGCGAATTTCGCCGGCCACCTCGGCTCGCTGATGCATTCGGTCCCACATGTGCTCAGCGCCCACTCGCTGGAGCCCCTGC
Organism: Arthrobacter sp. AOP36-A1-22; assembly: GCF_052377615.1. Classification (NCBI taxonomy): domain Bacteria; kingdom Bacillati; phylum Actinomycetota; class Actinomycetes; order Micrococcales; family Micrococcaceae; genus Arthrobacter; species Arthrobacter sp. AOP36-A1-22. The sequence goes on along the minus strand of NZ_JBQSWX010000007.1, from coordinate 137,177 downwards.
GCCCCTGGAAGGCCGAACAACTCGGCGGGGGATACGCCGTCAGCTCCTGGGCCGAATCCACCGCCTACCACGGGGCCGACGCCGTCATCGCGGTATCCGCGGGCATGCGCCGGGACATCCTGCGCGCCTACCCCGACGTCGATCCGGAACGGGTCCACGTGGTCCACAACGGGGTCGATGTCGAGGCGTGGCATCCGGCACCGGATCTACAGGCACTGCCCGGACTGGGGATCGACCCGGACCGACTCACGGTGGCCTTCGTGGGACGGATCACCCGACAGAAGGGGGTGCCCTATCTGCTGCGGGCCGCGGCACTGCTGCCGCCCGACGTCCAACTGGTGCTCTGTGCCGGAGCCGCCGACACCCCCGAACTGGCCGCGGAAGTCGCCGGGCTGATCGCCACGTTGCGGGCCACCCGGGAGGCCGTGGTCGTCATCGAACGCATGCTGCCACGCAACGAACTCATCCAGGTCCTGAGCCAGGCGACCGTCTTCGCCTGCCCGTCGATCTATGAACCGCTGGGGATCGTGAACCTCGAAGCCATGGCCTGCGGCACCGCAGTGGTGGCCAGCGCGGTCGGGGGGATCCCCGAGGTGGTCGCCGATGGCGAGACCGGACTGCTGGTGGCCCTGGAACAGCTCGACGACGCCTCGGGCACGCCGGCGGATGTCGAGGGTTTCGTCGCCGATTTCGCCGCAGCGCTGACCCGGGTGCTGGAGGACCCCGAACGGGCCCGGGTGATGGGCGCCGCCGGCCGGAAACGCGCCGCCAGCAACTTCAGTTGGGATGCCATCGCCCAGCGGACGTTGGAGGTCTACCAGGACGCGATCGACTCCTACCGACCCTGAGGGCCCGGGCGCCGTCACGGCCCCGACAGACGACGACGGCGGTGCCTCCGGAATCCGGAGGCACCGCCGTCGTGCCGTGGCCGGGTCGGTCTAGGCGCCGACCTTCTTGCCCTGGGTGGCCGCCGACTTCGCGGCCTTGCGCTTGGCCTTCTCGGCCGCCTTGCGACGGGCGACGAGGATCTTCTCGTCGATGGGGGCATCGGGTTTGGCCCGTTCCCGGCGCAGGTACTCGGCCGCTTCGTCCTGACGCTCCGCCTCGATGCCCGAGGAGATGTCGGCCCGCAGGTGCTCGGGGCCGTAGCCGAAGGCGTCGACCAGGTCCTGGGCGTGCGGACGCAGACGGGCCAGCAACCGGTTGATGTACGGGCCCAGGGTCCTGGCCCGCTGGTTCGAGAGGCGTCCGTGCATCACATACCAGGACAGGTCCTTCTCGATCAGCTGCAGGCCGTAGAGGTCCCGGACCCAGGTCATGACCTGGCGGGTGCCCTCGTCCTGGATCTTGCCCAGGGCCGTGGTGAACGACTCCCAGAGCAGCAGATCGGCGTGGGCGCGGGCCGCCTCGATGATCTCGTTCTGGTGCTCGTTGAAGACCTTGGCGCCTTCGGCCTGGGGCAGCTTGGCGGCCCCGCGCATCGCGTCGGCGACCTCACCGACCGCGGTGCCGACACGGTCGGTCAGCAGACCGCGCTGGGTCTCGGCATCCTTGAGGAAGTTTGCCGAGCGCTTCTCCGAACCGGTATCGGAGAAGGTCTGGGCCAGCTGGCGCAGACCCGAACGGTTGATCGCCACGTTGCCGGCCTGCCGGACCACATAGCGGGCCAGGACGCCGGCATCGAGGTGGCGGAACTCCTGGGCGTAATCGGTCAGCAGGCGCTTGGCGACCAGCTGCAGCAGCACCGTGTTGTCGCCTTCGAACGTCGCATACACGTCGAGGTCCGCGTAGAGGGAGGTGAAGCGGTTCTTCGTCATGTAGCCGGAACCACCGGTGGCCTCGCGGCACTCCTGGACGATGTCCAGGGCGTTCCACGTGGATGTGGGCTTCAACGCGGCAGCCAGGGTCTCCAGGTCCTGCCGGTCCTCATCGGAATCGGCGGTTCCGGAGAACACGCCGTCGAACTTCTCCAACAGCTCCTCGTGGGCGAAGGACATCGCATAGGTGGTCGCGATCCGCGGGATGAGGCGACGCTGGTGGCGCTGGTAGTCCATCAGGGTCTCCTCCTGCACCGTGGAGGTCGCGTTGAACTGGCGACGCTGGTGGGCGTAGGTGGTGGCGATCTGCAGGGCCACCTTGGAGGCGGCCACCGCGGCACCGTCGAGGGAGACCCGCCCCTGGACCAGGGTTCCGAGCATCGTGAAGAACCGGCGCCCCGGGCTGGAGATGGGGGAGGTGTAGGTCCCGTCGACGGCGACATCGCCGTAGCGGTTGAGCAGGTTGGTGCGCGGGATGCGGACCTGGGTGAAGTGCAGGCGGCCGTTGTCGATGCCGTTGAGCCCGCCCTTCAGGCCGTCGTCCTCGCCGCCGACGCCGGGCAGGAACCCGTTGTCATCGCGGATGGGTACGTAGAAGGCGTGGACCCCATGCTTGACCCCGTTGGTGATCAGCTGGGCGAAGACCACGGCGGCGCGACCGTGCTTCGCGGCGTTGCCCAGGAACTCCTTCCACGCGGCCCGGAAGGGGGTGTGGATGACGAATTCCTCGGTGGCCGGGTCATAGGTCGCCGTGGTGTCGATGCTGGCGACGTCCGACCCGTGGCCGATCTCCGTCATGGCGAAGGCCCCGGGGATCTCCAGGTTCATGATCCCGGGAAGCCACTTCTGGTGGTGTTCGGTGCTGCCCAGGTGCTGGACCGCGGAACCGAAGAGGCCCCACTGCACGCCGGCCTTGATCTGCAGGGACGGATCGGCGACCACGAGTTCCTCGAAGGCGGCGATGTTCCCACCGTGGTTGTTCGCACCGCCCATCGTCTCGGGGAAGGCGCGCTGGATGGCGCCTTCGTCCACGAGGATGGACAGCTGGTTGAAGACGCGTTCGCGGTGCTCGTCCATGGACTGGCCCTCGATGCGCTGGAGGTCGTCGCGGCCGGCGAGCCGGCGTGAGGTGCGGCGGTCCTCGGCCCACTGGCCCAAGAGCTGTTCGGCGAGTGCGGCGACGTCGATGCGGGGGTCTGTCCGGCCGGAGCCGGCGGTGTTCTGCTGGGTCACGTCGTGTGCCTTTCCAATTCGGTAGCTTCGTTGCTGGGATGTCGGGGCTGTTCGGTCCCACCGGGGGGATGCCCGGTGATACCGGAGACCAGCCAGGTCGTGATGGTTTGGGTCAATTCGAGTTCATCGGGTTTGCCGGGGCTCGCGGCGGTCCGCAGCCAGGCTTCGCCCGCGGCCCGGACCATGCCGATCGAGGCGGTCGGCCAGAGTTCCAGCGCCGGGCTGGTCGCCCCTGCCGCGCCATGCCGGCCGTTCAGGTAGGCATGCATGCGTTCCTTCATCATGGAGGTGATCTCCGCGAAGAAGTCGTCCAAGGGGGCGTCGCCCGTCGTGGCGGGGGTCGGCCGGAACGGATCACGGGCGGTGTCGGTGACGAAGAAGTAGACGTTCGGTGACGTCTGGGCCATCTGCAGGTAGGCCTTGACCATGGCCCGCAGACCGGCTTCCTCGGTGGTGGCCCGGCGGGCGGCGTCGACGACCTTGGCCCGCATCTGGCCGATCGCCATCTCACCCATGGCCTGGCGCAATCCGTCCTTATCGCGGAAATACCGGTAGAACACGGATTTGGAGGTTCCGGCGGCTGCGGCGAAGTCGTCCATCGAGGCCGAAGGGCCCATGCGGTGGATGACCGAACGGGCGGCTTTGACCAGTTCGGTGCGCCGGGACTGACGGTGGGCGTCCCACCGGGCGGAGCGCCCGTCTCCGGTGGCGCCCGCCCCGCCGGTTGCGGAGGGCTCTGAAGTGTTCACGATACCCAGCGTATCAGGTACGCTAGGTATCGGTAATCAACTTCACATCGTCAGGAGTCATTCCATGGCCGACCCGGCTTCCCCCGCCCAGTCCACGACGACCGGCACCACCGGTCCGCGTCCCGCCGTCGTGATCGGCGGCAACCGCATCCCCTTTGCCCGGTCCAACGGCAAATACTCCACCGCCTCGAACCAGGAGATGCTCACCGCCGCCCTGGACGGCCTGGTGGCTCGTTTCGGGCTGCAGGGCCAGCGCATCGGGGCGGTCGCCGCCGGAGCCGTCCTGAAGCACTCCAAGGACTTCAACCTGGTCCGCGAATCAGTCCTGGGAACGGCACTGTCGCCGACCACGCCCGCCTATGACGTGCAGATGGCCTGTGCCACCGGCATGGAAGCGATCGGGTCGCTGGCCAATAAGATCCGCCTCGGGCAGATCGAATCCGGGATCGGCGGCGGGGTGGACACCACCTCCGATGCGCCCATCGCCGTCAGCGAGGGCCTGCGCGCCGTCCTGCTGGAACTGACCCGGGCCCGCACCCTGCAGCAGCGGCTCTCGGCACTGTCGAAGTTCCGTCCCAAGGATCTTTCGCCCGCCGCACCGGGCACCGGGGAACCGCGCACCGGGCTGTCGATGGGCGACCACCAGGCCGTCACCACGGCCGCCTGGGGCATCACCCGCCAGGCCCAGGACGAACTCGCGCTGGCCAGCCACAAGAACATGGCCGCGGCCTATGACCGGCACTTCTTCGATGACCTCATCACCCCCTTCCGCGGGGTCAGCCGGGATACGAACCTGCGTCCGGACAGCACGTTGGAGAAGCTGGGCACCCTGAAGCCGGCCTTCGGCAAGAACCTGGGGGATCAGGCCACGATGACCGCCGGGAACTCCACCCCGTTGACCGACGGGGCCGCGACCGTGCTGATCGGTTCGGAGGACTACGCCCGCGCACACGATCTGCCGATGCTGGCCAACTTCGTGGACTTCGAAGCCGGGGCCGCCGATTTCGTCAACGGCGGGGACGGCCTGCTGATGGCCCCCGCCTACGCCGTGCCGCGCCTGCTGGCCCGCAACGGACTGACCTTGCAGGACTTCGACTTCTACGAGATCCACGAGGCCTTCGCCGGGACCGTGCTCAGCACGCTGGCCGCCTGGGAGGACGAGGATTTCTGCCGCAACAACCTGGGGCTCGAAGCCCCGCTGGGGTCGATCGACCGCAGCCGATTGAATGTCAACGGCTCCTCGCTGGCCGCCGGCCACCCGTTCGCCGCCACCGGCGGACGCATCGTGGCCACGCTGGCCAAGATGCTGCATGAGAAGGGTTCGGGCCGTGGCCTGATCTCCGTCTGCGCAGCCGGCGGCCAAGGCGTCGTGGCGATTTTGGAGGCACGCTAACCATGGCCGACAACTACCTGAAGCTCGTCAACACCGGGTTCACCAAGGATCTGGCCAAGACGCTGGGTCTCCCGCGTCCCACGATCCTGCGCCGCTATGAGCCCGGCAAGCCGCTGGTCCCGGGACCCGTCGTCGTCCTCGGCGCCGGCTCCGCCGCCCATGACCTCACGGAGACCCTGTTGGGTTGGGGACTCGACGTCCGCCGCCATGCCGGAGGCCCCGAGAAGCTCGGCGCGCTGATCCTGGCCCTGGACGCCGTGGAGGCCCCCGGCGATCTGTCGGCCGTTGCCCTGGAGGCGGGTGCCGCGTTGCGCAGCCTGCTACCCGGTGGGCGCGTAGTCTCCATTTCACGCCCGGCGACCGTCAACGACGCCCCCGCCCGGTCGGCCGCCCGGATGGGCGTCACCGGTCTGCTGCGCTCCCTGGGCCGTGAAATGCGCGGTGGTGCCACCGCCAACGGGATCCTGCTCGCCGAAGGCATCGGCGCCGCAGCCCCCTCGGGGGCAGCCGCCCTGCACTTCCTGCTCTCCGGACGCAGTGCCTACGTCGATGGACAGTTCATCAACGTCGAGTCCGAACGCGGTGTCCTGCCGGCGGACTGGGACCAGCCGCTGGCCGGCAAGGTCGCCGTGGTGACCGGCGCAGCCCGGGGCATCGGTGCGGCCATCGCCCGGACCCTGCACCGCGACGGTGCCACGATCGTGGCCGTCGACGTCCCGCAGGCCGGGGAATCACTGGCCGCGGTCGCCAACGGGATCGGCGGTACCGCACTACAGCTCGACATCACCCGGGACGACGCCGCAGCGGTGATCATGGAGCACGCCTTGGGCCGCCATGGACAGCTGGACATCGTCATCCACAACGCCGGGATCACCCGGGACAAGCTGCTGGCCAACATGGACGCAGCACGCTGGGATTCGGTCATCGCAGTGAACATCCAGTCGCAACTGCGCATGAACGAGGCGTTCCTGGCCGCAGATCTGCCGGGGCTGCGCATCGTGTCTCTGGCCTCCACCAGCGGCATTGCCGGGAACCGCGGTCAGACCAACTACGCCACCTCCAAGGCCGGGGTCATGGGCATGGTCGCCTCCACTGCGTCGGCGATGGTCGAACGCGACGGTGGCATCAACGCCGTCGCCCCCGGCTTCATCGAAACCGAGATGACCGCCAAGATCCCCGTGGCCACCCGGGCCGTGGGGCGGATGCTGCTGCCCTCGCTGATGCAGGGCGGCCAGCCGCTGGACGTTGCCGAAGCCATCGGTTTCCTGGCCTCCGACGCCGCCGGGGGCATCAACGGACAGACCCTGCGGGTCTGCGGACAGTCGCTGGTGGGCGCATGAGCCGCCGCCTCGTCGACCTGGATGCCGTCCCGGCGCTGCCGAAGCTCTACGCCGAAGCGGTGGCCCATCAGGTCCGCAACCAGCTGAGCCGCTCGAGCAGCGAGCTGGTGCTGCCCGAGGTCGAACACCGGGTCCATGGCGTGGTCCCCGACCAGACGCGGTTGGAGGCCTACCAGCGACTGGTGGGCGATACAGTGCGTCCGAACCTGCCGAGCGTCTTCATCCACGGGACCGTCTTCCCGGTGGCCATGTCCGTGTTGGCCTCACGCGACTTCCCGTTGCCCCTGCTGGGGATGGTCCACCTGTCCAACCAGGTCGAGCATCTGCGCCCGGTGGGTGTCGATGAGGTCCTGAAGGTGCGGGCGTGGACAGAGAAGCTGCGCGACCACCAGGCCGGCACCCAGCTGGACGTGGTGTGCGAGGTCAGTGTCGGGGAAGAAACCGTGTGGGTGGGCACGTCGACGTACCTGGCCAAGGGCGTCTGGGCCGGGGAGCGTCCCGAACGCCGGGGCCAACGACCCGAATTCGTCCCGCTCCGGCAGACGGGCGCCTGGCGTTTGGGGGCGGGGACCGGGCGTAAATACGCCGCGGTGCTGGGGGACTACAACCCCATCCACCTCGGGGCCCTGCCGGCCAAGGCCCTGGGCATGAAACGCCAGATCGCCCACGGCATGTTCCTGGCCGGCAAGGCACTGGCCCAGACGGCACCGCTCGAGGGCGGATACCACTGGGACATCGTCTTCGAATCCCCCGTCCTGCTGCCGTCCACGGTGAGCTTCGGGGTGATCAGGAACGAGAAGCTCCTCGGCTTCGAGGGCTGGAACGCGAAGAAGGGCCGCCGGCATTTCCACGGAGCGGTGCGCGCGCTCTAGGTCACTGCCGACCCGGCGAGGCGGCCGGTGGTTTGTGGTCGGAGCAAAACCGGCGACACACCACCGGCCAGGCTAGGCGCGCCGGATGGATCGACGGATCTGGAGGCCCGCCAGCCCGAAGAGGATGGCCAGGATCCCGGAGACCAACCCCGCCCACCAGCAGGACGTCGTCCAGCGGGCGGCGATGGCGACGACCACTTCCGTGATGCCCAGCATCATGGCCCAGGCACCGACGAACAGGGCCACGGCCAACGCCGTCAAGCCGGGGGCGACCAGGCCGGCCAGGACTGAGATGACGGCACCGGCCAGGATCCATTCCGAGTGCCGCCGCGGCCTCGGATCGCGGCGCGCGCTGAACCACTGGGAGCCGGCCGCCACGCCATCGACGATCGCGTGGATCCCGAAGACGATCGACACCAGTCCACGCCACCACAGGGCATTCCCGACGGGCCTGGACGGGGCAACTGTCAGACTATTGGCCACTTTAACTTCTTCGACCGAAACCCCGGTGCCTCCCGAACGGGGGAGCCGGGCCGTGGGAGACTTCGGGCCGGGAGTCGGGGCGTCCTTCGTGGAACCGGCAGGGCACCAGCACACCCTCGGGGTCAGGGGGCTACCTCGTCCGAATCGATGGTGGCCCTGGCATAACTCGCCCGGGTCGCCGTGGCCGTATGCATCCAACTGAATCCATGCGATCTCGCGACGGCCGTATGGCCCATCCGTGCGACGTCGTCCCGGTGCGTCGCCGCGTGGGCGATGGCCTCGGCCCAGCTTTCCGCCGAGAGATCGGGGACGAGGACCCCGGTGGAGCCATCGGCGACACTATGGCGCAGGCCGCCGACGTCATGGGCCAGCACGGGGGTCCCGCAGGCCTGTGCCTCCATGGCGACCAGGCCGAAGGATTCGCTGTAGGAAGGCACGGCCACCACATCGGCGGCCCGGAACCAGGCAGCCAGCTCGTCGGCCGGCGACGGCGGAAGCAGGTGGGCGATCTCCTGGAGCTGTTCTTCATCGATCAGCCGCGCCAGGTCCAGGTCCTTCGAGCCGCTGCGGGAGCCGATGATTGCCAGCTCCACCTCGATGTCCGGCCGGGTGCGCGCCAGCAGCCCCAGGGCGCGCAACAGCACCTGGGGTCCCTTGAGCTTCTGGATGCGCCCGGCAAAGACCAGCCGCAGGGGATCCACTGCCGGACCAGGGGTGTGTCCCGCGTCGGCGACCCACATCCGGGGCCCTTCGGGGTGGAAGGTCTGCAGATTCACTCCGGGGACCACCAGGTCGATGCGGGAGGGCTCGGCGCCGTAGTCGGTGACCAGCTCATCGGCCTCGGCTTGGCTGTTGGCCGTCAGTCGGGTGGCCCGGCGAGCCAACTGCGTCTCGGCCTCGACCCGGCGATCCGATTCCTCAGCATCCTGTTGGAGCCGGCGTTTGACCTTCGCCAGGGTGTGCATGGTGTGGACCAGGGGCAGTTCCCACCGGCTGGCCAGTTCCAGACCGACGATCCCCGACATCCAGTAGTGGCTGTGGATGATGTCGAACGGTCCATGGTCGCCGCCGGCGATCCTTGCGGTGATCTCCGGAAGGTGGTCGGGCAGATCCTCCTTGGCCAGCGGGCCGTCGGGGCCGGCCGGGACATGGTGGACCCTCACCCGCTCGTTCAAGGACACCGACTCGGTGCCCCGGGGGCCACGGGTGAAGATGTCCACCAGCAGTCCGGAGGAGGCCATGGCCAGGGCGACCTCACGGACGTAGACGTTCATTCCCCCGGCATCCCCCGAGCCCGGCTGGTCCAACGGAGAAGTATGCAGGCAGAGCATCGCCACATGCAGCGGTGGCGAATTCTCGGGATCCGGCAGGTGGGTGGCCGGATGAGGGGCGTGCGTCATGGAGGTCCTGGAAGGGCTGGGTGGAGGATGGCCAAGCGTTCCCCTGAAGACTAGTCCGAACGGCCGCCCGGGTACTACTTGCCGGTGTCCCCGGTGTCCTTCGTGCTCTTGGTTTTCGCGATGAAGGCCTTCACCAGGGCCGGGACATCAGCCGTCGGCGTCTGGCCGTCAACTTCGTCAGGGAACCATTCGCCGCAGTGGCGGGCCACCTCCTCAACGGTCAGGGGCGCCGCGAATTCCTCCGTATCGGGCGAGTCGCCGGCCCAGGGGTGGGCCTTGACAGCCCGGGTCAGGAGAGTCATCTCGATCGTCCCCAGGACACGGGATGCCGGGGGCTCCGGGGCCTTTGCCGTGTCCTCTTCCCCGCTGAGGTATTCGTCCTCGTAGGCGAGGCAGAGCCCGTCCAAGGTCGCTGGCTCATCCCTGCCCGGATCCGGCGAAGCGCTCGGCTCACCGGCGGTCGGGGACGGTGTCGGGGTCGGAGTGGAGGTCGGCGGCACCGAGGGCGTCGGGGTGACCGTGGGGGTCGGCGCCGCGGAGGGGGTGGGTTTGGCCGGCGGTGTCTTCGTCGGCGTCTTGGCCGGTGCCTTGGTTGGTGGTTTGCCCGGTGTCGGCGAGGGGGATTTCACCGGAGTCGTGGTCGGGGTGCTGGACGGAGCAGGAGCCGAGGGGGTGGGCTTCGTCGAGGACGAGCGCGGTTTCCGTTCCACGTCCGTGGAATGTGCGGGGGCCTGTTGCTTCGCGGATTCCTTGGTTTGCCCGGGCCGTGGGCGTGTACCCGGTGTGGGGTCCTTCGGGGCAGGGCCGGCAGCGGTGGGGCTCTTCGACGCCGAGGGCTGCGGGGCCGCCGCGGCCCGGTGCGATGCGGCCGGAGCGCTGGAGGAGGCCGCCGTCGTCGTACGCGAGGGGGTGGGCGAGGGGGACGGGGAAGTCCGGCTCTTGGCGATCTGGCGTAGCTCCTGTTCGGAGACCGGCCGCTTCTGGCCCGGGACCCGGGGCAGATACTTCGCCGGGTCGACCCATTTGCCGTGCAGGTAGACCTCGAAATGCACATGGCACCCGGTGGAGTTGCCCGTGGTGCCTGACAGTGCCAAGAGGTCGCCCCGGTGCACGCGGTCACCCTGATGGGCCACGAGCAGCGAATTATGGCTGTACGCGGTTTCGACGCCGCTTCCATGATCCACGCGGACGCGTTGGCCTGAATGTCCGGCCCAGGCCGATTGGACGACGCGCCCATCGGCAGCCGCCCGGACCGGGGTCCCGCACGCGACCCCGTAGTCCTGACCGATATGGATGTAGGAGCCGGGGCCCGTCGGATTCAACCGCCAGCCGAAACCGCTGGTGATCCGGGTGGTTTCCACCGGTGGGGCGAGGGCCAGTCCGCCGGGCAACAAACCCGCCGGACCGGTGGTGACGTGCTCGGCGCCGCGTCGGGAGGGCAGGCCCTCTCCATCGGCCGGGCTGCCGTCGGGGCTGACGATGGAGGTGATTTCCGGTTGGTAGCCCGGGGACCAGTCCCCGCCGCCGAGGCCGGAGCCGGCAGAAGGGTCACGGAGCGGGGAGGTGCCGGCGACCATGGCGAAGACGGGTTGGACCGTACGGCTCGGGCTGGATTCCGTGGAGGCGGTGCTGGTCGCAGCGGCCGCGGGGTCGGGTGCGGGAAGGCTGCCGGCGGCCGGGGCCGTGCCGATGAGCAGTGCGCCCGCCGTGGCCAGACCCAACCATTTGAGCAGTGGGCCTTTGCTGGACGGGCGTGACGGAGCGTGGCGAGGCACTTGCTGGTGCTCTGGCACCCGTGCACCCATGTTTCCCCCGAGTGGTCGGCCCCTATGCCCGCATTGCGACACTCATTGTCGTCCGCGGAGTGGTGGAGATCACGCTACCCGTGCCCGGGAGTTTGGACCAGAGGTGCCGACCGGAAATCGGAGGGAGGGGTGAGCGCCGCGGGGTGGGGCAGCGCCCGGGCATGAAAAAAGCCCCGGAGAACCGGGGCTCATTTCGTGCGCGGAGGGGGACTTGAACCCCCACCCACTATACGTGGACTAGCACCTCAAGCTAGCGCGTCTGCCTATTCCGCCACCCGCGCAGGTGGTGCGATTCGGCCGGTCGGGAGTACTCGTGGGACTTCCTGCCCGGCGAAAGCAGCGAGTAAGACTCTAACATGTCGGTGAGGCAGTTCCCAATTCCACCCTCTTTCCACGGATGACTAGGCTGGAACCACCCGAACAACCCGGAAGGCCAGGCCATGACCGAGCTAGGAAACCACGGTGCCGCAGGCATCACGGCAGCCGACGAAGTCGAAGAAATCTGCCGTACCTTGATCCGTTTCGACACCAGCAATTTCGGCGGCAACGACGCCCGCCCCGAACGTCCGGCAGCAGAGTACGTCGCCGAGCTGATGACCGGGGGAGGGCTCGCCCCGAAGATCTATGAATCCTCCCCGGGCCGTGCCAGCGTCGTGGCCCGGATGGAAGGCACGGATCCCTCGCTGCCGGCCCTGGTAGTCCACGGCCATCTGGACGTGGTCCCGGCCCAGGCCGAGGACTGGAGCGTCGACCCGTTCGCCGCCGAGGTCAAGGACGGGCTGATCTGGGGGCGGGGCGCGGTGGACATGAAGGACATGGACGCCATGATCCTGGCCGTGCAGCGGCAAATGCACCGTGAAGGGGTGAAACCCCAACGCGACCTCATCTTCGCCTACTTCGCCGATGAGGAGGCCGGCGGGACCTACGGGGCCGGGTGGATGGTCGAGAACCATCCCGAGGTCTTCGCCGGTGCGGGGGAGGCCATCAGCGAAGTCGGGGGGTTCTCCTCGACCGTCGGCGGGCGACGGGCCTACTTCCTGCAAACCGCGGAAAAGGGACTGCACTGGCTCACCATGCACGCCGGGGGCCGCGCCGGACACGGATCGCAGATCAACGACGAGAACGCGGTGACCCGGCTGGCTGGGGCCATCAGCCGCATCGGCGCCCATGAATGGCCCATCGAATACACGAAGACCACCCGGGCACTGATGGAAGGTGTCTCCGAGCTCACGGGCATCGAGTTCGACGAACGGAATCCGGAACCGTTGCTCGATGCGTTGGGCAATGTGTCCCGGTTCGTCGGGGCCACCTTGCAGAACACCTCGAATCCCACGGCCCTGAAATCCGGCTATAAGCACAACGTCATCCCCGGCGCCGCCGAGGCCTTCCTGGATTGCCGGACCCTGCCCGGACGCGACGAACTGCTGCACGAGACCCTGCGCGAACTGGTAGGAGCCGGAGTCGATTTCTCCACCGAGCACTCGGATACCTCACTGGAGGTCCCCTTCTCCGGATCGCTGGTGGACAACATGGTCGCGTCGATCTCCGCCGAGGATCCCGGGGCCGTCGTGCTGCCCTACATGCTCTCCGGCGGCACCGACAACAAATCGTTGTCCCGGCTGGGAATCACGGGATACGGCTTCGCCCCGCTGCAGTTACCCGACGAGCTGGACTTCACCAGCATGTTCCATGGTGTGGACGAACGGGTCCCGGTGGACGCACTGAAATTCGGCACCCGGGTCCTGTCCCGGCTGCTGCGCACCTACTAGGGTGCCCCGGGGCCCGAAGGGCGGCTGGGCAGGGTCCGGAAGGATGAAGCCCGGCCCCGCTTCGGCGTTGTTCAGGCGGGGAAGCTGTCCAGGGTGCTGGTCACCCGCATGACGCGGCGGCGCATCCAGTATCGGCGCATCCCGCCCATGTAGATGCGGGTGGTGCGCAATTCCCATTTTCCGTATTCGGCGTGCTCGGCCAGTTCACGCCGGGCATCGGCGATCGACTGGCCGGGACGGACCGTGAGGACCAGATATTCGAAGCCCGCCGCGTGGTCGGTGGACTTCCGTGCTGCTGTGGGGGAGTTTTTCATCATCTTGCCTCCATTCTGCTCGCTCTACGGGTAACGTCTAGACCATGAGCACTGATCCGCGTGTTGCACTGCAGGCACTGGTTGCCTCGTTCGAAGAACATCTCTCCGCCGTGTCCTCACGCCGGGGCGATGACGACCCCGCGGTGGAGAGCGCCGCCTACAGGATGATGGACGCCTTCGAGGAGTACGAGGACTCCCTCTACGACACCTATGGTGAAGTCACCCCGCTGGACGTCTACGACGACTCCGACGATGACGACCTCGACGACGATGACGACGATGGTCCCGACCTGGACGACTCCGACGACGAGGACGACGCCTCCGAGACGGACGACCGCCGCTGAACCGTCCCCTTCCATGCGGCACACCCCACATAAGTGGGCCCGGGCCCTGCCGGGTGAAGTAGTGTTTCACGCGTGAATTGGTTTGAAGCGGCCTTTTTGGGCCTGATCCAGGGACTGACCGAGTTCCTCCCCATCTCCTCCAGCGCCCACCTGCGCATCGTGGGGGAGTTCCTGCCCAATGCAGCGGATCCGGGGGCCGCGTTCACCGCGATCACCCAACTCGGCACGGAAACCGCCGTCGTCATGTTCTTCTGGCGTGACATCGTGCGGATCATCCGGGCCTGGTTCCGGGCCATCACCGGCAAGATCCCGCATAGCGACCCCGACGCACGGATGGGCTGGCTCATCATCGTCGGTTCACTGCCGATCGGCGTGCTGGGGCTGCTCTTCCAGGACGATATCGAGACGACCTTCAGATCCTTGTGGCTCGTGGCCACGATGCTCGTGGTCTTCGGCGTCTTCCTGGCCATCGCCGACTATTACGGCAAACAGAAGCGCGAGCTGAAGGAATTGACCGTCAAGCACGGCATCCTCTTCGGCCTGGCCCAGGCGCTGGCCCTGATCCCGGGGGTCTCCCGCTCGGGAGGCACCATCACCGGTGGTCTGCTCATGGGCTACTCCCGCGAGGCGGCCGCCCGCTACTCCTTCCTGCTGGCCATCCCGGCGGTCTTCGCCTCCGGGCTGTTCCAGGCATTCAAGAGCTTCGGTGAGCCGAGCGTCTATTCCGGGGCGGAAACCATCCTCGCCACCGTCATTGCCTTCGCCGTCGGTTTCGTGATCATCGGGTGGTTCCTGAGATACGTTTCCACCCACAGCTACAGTGTCTTCGTGTGGTACCGGATCGCTTTGGGTCTGGTGCTGTTCCTCCTCCTGGGTTTCAACGTCATCAGCGCCTGATTCCCCCTTCCATACCCCGCTTTCGAAAGGCCGATCCTTCGTGCACGCATGGCCCGCGCCCAGCATTCCCACCCTCCCTGGAACCCCTCCGCCGTTGCGGATCTTCGACTCCTCACGGGGAGAGGTCCTCACCCCGGCCACGGAGCAGCAGGCGGGCATGTACGTCTGCGGGATCACTCCGTACGACGCCACCCACATGGGCCATGCCGCCACCTATGTCGCCTTCGACCTGCTCTACCGTTTCTGGCGCGACGCCGGACTGGACGTGACCTACGTGCAGAACGTCACCGACGTCGATGACCCGCTGCTCGAACGGGCCACCGAAACCGGCGTCGATTGGAAGGACCTGGCCGAAGGACAGACCGATTTGTTCCGCGGGGACATGGAATCGCTGAACGTGATCCCGCCCGAGCACTACATCGGCGCCGTCGAGTCCGTGTCCTGGATCGTCCCGGTGGTGGAGAACCTCCTCGAGGCGGGATTGGCCTACCGGGTGCCCGGCCCCGGGGACGAGCCCGACGGCGACGTCTACTTCGACTCCGACGCGGCCGCCTCCGAGGTCTGGCGCCTGGGTTCGGTGAGCGGTTACGACCAGGAGACCATGGCCACGTTCTTCGCCGAACGCGGCGGGGACCCCGAGCGGGCGGGAAAGAAGAACACGCTGGACCCGCTGCTATGGAGGCTGCGCCGACCCGGCGAACCCTTCTGGGACGGAGCGGGCCTGGGTGAAGGCCGCCCGGGGTGGCATATCGAATGCTCGGTGATCGCCCGGCGTTTCCTGCCCGCCCCCTTCACCGTCCAGGGGGGAGGAAGCGACCTGATCTTCCCGCACCACGAATTCTCCGCGGGCCACGCCACGGCGGGCGACGGGAAGCCGCTGGCCGAGCATTACGTCCACACCGGGATGGTGGGCCTGGACGGCGAAAAGATGAGCAAGTCACTGGGCAACCTCGTGTTGGTGTCGAAGCTGCGGGCCGCGGGGGAGGACCCCATGGCCGTTCGCGCCGTCCTGGTGGGCCAGCACTACCGCACCGATTGGGAATGGACCGATGAACTGCTGAGCCAGGCCAAGGACCGCTTGGCCGCCTGGCGCTCCCGGGCTGCCGGGACGACGCCGGAACGGGCCGAAGCACTCGTGGCACAACTGCGCACGCATCTGGCCGACGACCTGGATTCCCCCTCGGCACTGGCGGCCCTCGACGAATGGGCCGCCGAAGCACCCGGCAATGATCCCACCGCCCAGGGAGCCACCACGGTCCTGGCCGCACTGGATGCCCTGCTGGGGCTGAAACTGGCGTAGCGGCGCCCCCGCGCCCCGGGGCTCACCTCCGGGGACGGAGGGACGAAGTCAGCGGGGCGCGCCGGTGCAAGGAAATGATCGGGCCCAGCGCCGTGGAGACCGTCATGAAACGTGCCGCCAGGTCCCGCAGACTACAGAACGCCCGCCCGGTGGCGAACATCAGTTTCGCGAGCCGGCGGGAATTCTCGTGGGCGGCCAGTACCCGCGGGCGTTGGGCCTGCTCATAGTCCAGCAAGGCGCGGGCCACGCCGGTGGCCGGGACCCCGGCCAGATGGGTATCGAGCACCGCCGCCGATTCGATGGCCATCGCGGCGCCGACCCCTGCGGTCGGCAGGAAGCCGGCGGCCGCATCCCCCAAGAGGATGACCCGCCCCAGCGCCCAGCGGGGGCTGCGCGCATCAGCGAGCTTCCAGAGAAAAGGCGAATCGGCCGATTCGATGGCGACCAGGGCGTCCGCCGTCGGACGGTCCAGCTCGGCGATCCGGGTCCGGAGATGGTCGACGAAGGCGGCCGGACCGGCGTCGGTCCGACCGCGGGGCCCGCCGACGAAGACACCCACCCGGTGACGGACCGGATAACGTCCGATGAAAAACCCGCGGCCCCAGGTTTCGGCATAGAGGTCGTTGCTGGTGGTGTCCGTCCCGGCGTCGGACCAGGCGACCCAACCACCCCACCCCGTATCGAACCTCTCGACGTCGGCGGGATCCACCACCAGCGCCCGGGTGGTCGAGTTCATCCCGTCCGCGGCAATGACGAGATCGAAGCGGGCCACCACCGGGCCGTCGGGGGTCTGGATCCTCGCGGTGGCCCCGGCGGCATCCTGGACCAACGCAGCCACCGACGCCCCCAGGGTGGCCGGCAGTCCGGGGCCGGCCATCGCCTCGATCAGCTCCCCGCGCCCGATGCCGCCGTACCTGCCGTAGCGGGCGAACACCCCGTCGAAGGAGTAGGTGCGGATCACCCGGCCCCGGCTGGAGCGCAATTGGTAGCGATGCATCGCCACGCTCTGCCGGAGGTAACGGTCCCTGGCCCCCAGCCGGCGCAACGGTGCTTCGACCAGCGGCATCAGCCCCAGCATGTAGCCCTCGTCCGCACCGCGGGGGGATCGTTCCAGTACTACGGGATGCAGCCCGCGACGCCGCAGCAGTCCTGCCACGCAGACGCCGGCGACCCCGGCCCCCACCACGAGTACGCGCAACCGGTCCCGGGCCGCGGCCTCGAGCTGCCCGGTGAGCGGGGTGTCCTCCACCATGGTTCCGTGCCTTTCCCCGGCCTGTTCCGGACGCTGCGGTGGGGCTAGCCTTCGGTTCCGCCGTCGCGCCGTTTCAGATAGCGCTCGAATTCGCGGGCGATCGACTCTCCGCTGGCCTCGGGCAGCTTGGTGGCGTCCTGGGTCTCCTCCAGCTGCTGGACATAGGCGGCGACCTCGGGATCCTCCTCGGAGAGTTCGTTGACCCCGCGTTGCCAGGCCTCGGCCTCCTCGGTGAGCAGCGTCAGATCGAAGGGCGTGTGCAGGACCGCCTCCAGCTGGGTCAACAACGCCAGGGTCGCCTTCGGGGAGGGTGAATGGCCCACATAGTGGGGGACCGCGGCCCAGATCGACAGGGTCGGCAGGCCCGCCGAGTCGGCGGTCTCCGCCAGGACGCCCAGGATCCCGGTGGGTCCCTCATAGGTGGTGCGGTCCGCGCCGAGAAGCGCCCGCAGATGCCCGTCCTCACTGGTGATGCTGGCCGGCAGCGGGCGGGTGTGCGGGACATCGGCCAACAAGGCCCCCACCAGGACCACGGCCTTCACGTTCTGCAGTTCGGCCTGGGTGAGCAGTTCCGCAGTGAAGGCCTGCCAGCGGTAGGTCGGCTCCGCCCCGCGCACCAGCAACAGGTCCACGCCGGTATCGGGGATCTCGGCCCGGAACATCCGGGTGCTGGGCCAGCGGATCGTGCGCTTGCCTGCGGCATTGCGCCGGACCGACGGACGCGAATACTGGTAATCGTAATAATCGTCTTCCGAGAGTTCGGCGACCTTCTTGGCCTCGAAGTGCCGGGCGAGGAATCGCAGGGAATCACTGGCGGCCTCGCCGGCGTCGTTCCAGCCACCGAAGGCGACCACCATGATGGTGGGCCGTCGGCCGCTTCCCGGAGGCGCCTCGGCCGCAATCAGCTCGGTGAGCGAGCCCTGCGAATCATTATTCTCAGCCACGCTCTCACCCTAACGCGAACGGTGGCCGTGGCAACGTGCCCGCCCACGTAGAATCGAGGCATGAGTGCCTTCCCCACCCACGCCCCACGGACCACGAACGTTTTTGATGCCCATGACGGGTTGCAAGCCGTACTCTGGGACATGGACGGGACCATCGTGGACACCGAGCCGTATTGGATCGCCGCCGAGAAGGAACTGGTCCACCGCCATGGCGGGACCTGGAGCGATGAAGAAGCCCAGGAACTGATCGGCCAGGCGCTGCCCACCAGCGCAGCGGTCCTGCGTGAGGCCGGCGTCGACCTCGAGATCCGCGAGATCATCGACGAGATGACCGCCAGTGTGGTCCGTGGTTTGCGCGAGCACATGGTCTTCCGTCCCGGCGCCCGCGAGCTGCTGGCCGATCTGCGCGCCCACGGGGTGCCGTGTGCCCTGGTCACCATGTCCGAGGGCCCGATGGCCCAGCTGGTCGCCGATTCCCTCCCGTCCGGGACCTTCGAATTCCTGATCACCGGGGACCAGGTCCCCGCCGGCAAACCGGATCCGGCGCCGTACCACCTGGCGATGGACCGGATGTCGGGGCAGGTCCCCTCGCTGCAGCGCCACCGGGTGGTGGCCATCGAGGACTCCGATCCCGGGGTCCGCTCGGCGGCGGCCAGTGGAACCCCCACCATCGCCGTTCCGCATTATTCGACCCTGCCCGCGACAGGCAACTGGACGGTCTGGCCGACACTCGCCGGTGTCACCGCCGGCGACCTGGACTCCTTCGTCGCCCCCGAAGGCGCCGCCGGATGAGCGGTTCCGCGCAGCAGTCGGGCCACCACGACACCCCGGTCCCCGGCCAGGAGAAGTCCCGCCGCCCCGGCATCCCGTTGGGACGCATCGGCGGCATCCCCGTTTATCTGGCCTGGTCCTGGTTCCTGATCGCCGGCTTCATCCTGTTGGTCTTCACCCCCGATGTGATGCGGATCCTGCCGGGAATCGGTCTGGGCGCCTACGCGGTGTCCTTCGGCTATGCGGTCCTGCTGGCCCTGTCGATCCTGATCCACGAGCTGGCCCATGCCCTCTGTGCCACTGCCTTCGGCTGGCCCAACGCCCATATCGTGCTCACCCTGTGGGGTGGACACACCCAGTTCGGTTCCTTCCATGCCACCCCCGGGAAGTCCCTGCTCGTGGCATTGGCCGGGCCGGCAGCGAACTTCCTGCTGGCGGGGTTGGGGTATCTGGCCATCGTGAACCTGGATCCGATCGGGGTCACCGGGCTGCTGCTGACCATCCTGGTGTGGGCGAACCTCCTGGTCGCGATCTTCAACATCCTGCCCGGGTTGCCGCTCGACGGCGGCCGACTGGTCGAATCCGCCGTCTGGGCGGGAACCGGTTCGCAGGAAAAGGGGACCGTGGCCGCCGGCTGGGCGGGACGGATCATCGTCATCGCCCTGGGCCTGTACTTCGTGGTGCTCCCGCTGTTCAACCGGGAACCGATCAACCTGCAAGTGACCATCATCGCGGTGCTGCTCTGCGGGTTCCTCTGGGTGGGGGCCAGCGGGGCCATCAACGATGCCCGCATGCGGTTGCGGCTGCCACGGATCGGGGCCGGGGAACTCATGGAGCCGGCCACCGCCCTGCCCGGCACCGCCGTCGTCACGGACATCGACCACCGGCTGGCCCGCTCCCCGGGGCATGTCCTGCTGTGTTCGGCCACCGGCCGGCCCGAAGCCGTCGTGGACCGCACCTCGCTGGCTGCCGTGCCCGGGACCTTGCGCTCCACCACTGCGGCGGGGACCGTGGCCCGGGCCCTGGCCCCCGGGGCCGTCGTGGCCGCCAGCCGGTCCGGGCGGGACCTGGTGACCTACCTGGCCAGCCTGGACGGCAGCGAATATGCCGTCGTCGACGGCAACGGCAGGATCGTGGGCCTGCTGCTCCAGCGGACCGTCGTCTCCGCCATCACCGGCAAGAAGTCCGGTTCATGAACCATCCAGCCAACGGAACGAGCCCCAGCATGAACGAAACCCCCCACCAGCCCGCCACCCCGCATGGCGCCGCTCACCGCCGCGGGCCCTTCGCCCCGGGGGACCGGGTCCAGCTCACCGATGAGAAACGGCGGATGAACACCCTGACGTTGACTCCCGGGGGCCAGTTCCACACCCACCGCGGGGTGTTGGACCACGATGCGTTGATCGGCCAGCCCGAAGGCATCGTGCTGGAGAATTCGGAGGGACGGCGCTACCAGGCGCTGCGCCCGCTGCTGAAGGACTTCGTGCTCTCCATGCCGCGGGGGGCCGCCGTCGTCTACCCCAAGGACGCCGCGCAGATCGTCACGATGGGCGACATCTACCCGGGCGCCCGCGTCCTGGAAGCCGGCGTCGGTTCCGGGGCCCTGTCGATCTCCCTGCTGCGGGCGGTGGGAGATGGCGGATACTTGCACAGCATCGAACGTCGTGCCGAATTCGCCGAGATCGCCCGTGGCAACGTGGAAACGATCTTCGGCGGTGAACATCCGGCCTGGAGGATCAGCCTCGGCGACTTCCAGGACCAGGCCACCGCCACCGAGGAACCCGGTTCCATCGACCGCGTCGTATTGGACATGCTGGCTCCCTGGGAATGCGTGGATTCCGTGGCCACCGTGCTGGCCCCCGGCGGGGTCTGGGTGAACTACGTCGCCACCGTCACCCAGCTTTCACGCACCGCCGAGGCCATCCGGGCCAATGGCCGGTTCACCGAACCCGAATCCTGGGAATCGATGGTCCGCGGCTGGCATCTGGACGGTTTGGCCGTGCGCCCCGACCACCGAATGGTCGCCCATACCGGGTTCCTGCTCACCGCCCGCCGGCTCGCCGACGGGGCCGCGGGGATCCCGGGGCAGAAACGCATGAAGAACACCGAATTCGCCGCCGAGGACGTCCAGGCCTGGACCAAGGAGCACGACGACGGGGCCTGGGATGCCACGGGACTGGGCGAACGCGGGGTCTCGGACAAGAAACTGCGTCGGGCCGCCAAGGACGCGAAATCGATGAAGCAGCGCGGGGCCTTCCGTGATGCCGACGGCAACGGCCTGGATCCCGCCGACTTCCCGAAGCCGACCCCCGGGGAGTGAACCCCGGCCTGGACGGCGACACTTGCGGTTAACATCGATGCCCTGACGGGCCGCGGGTGGCTACGATGAAGGGGACGGACCCCATCGGGGCAAGGCGCGACGAAGGGTGCTCATATGCCGGACAACACATCGACCCCAGCCTCCGGGGCGGCCGAGGGGGACGGGCGGCTGCAACGCCAACTCGAGATCGCCGAACGCCAGCTCAACGTCCTGCGCGACAAGTCACGGACCTTGGATCGCCAACTGGGGACGACGACGGCCAACAACGCCCGGCTGACCGCCATGCTCGAACGCACCCGGGAACAGATCGTCACGCTCAAATCGGCGTTGGATCGGGACGGGGACACCCCGTTCAGTTTCGGCACCATCGTGGGGATCAACGCCCGCAGCCATCCCGCAGCCGGAACCGCCATCTCCTCCACCGGGGTCCCGGGGGCGGACATCGTCCAGGGCGGCCGGAAGCTCCGGGTGGCGATCAGCCCGCTGCTGGACCTGGAGAGCCTGCAGCTGGGGCAGGAAGTGCTGCTGAACGAATCCTTGACCATCGTCGCCGGACTCGGCTTCGAAGCCTCCGGGGAACTGGTCTCCGTCAAGGAGGTCATGGAGGACGGGCGGGTCCTGGCCGTGGGCCGGGCCGACGACCAGAAGGTCATCCGGCTGGCCGGGCCGCTGCTGCGCGAAAAGGTCAGGGTGGGCGATTCACTGGCCATCGACCCGCGGACCGGGCTGGCCACCGAACGGGTGCAGCTCTCGGAGATGCAGTCGCTGGTCCTGGAAGAGGTCCCGAACATCTCCTACGCCGATATCGGCGGGCTGGGCCCGCAGATCGAACAGATCCGCGACGCCGTCGAACTGCCGTTCCTGCACCAGGATCTCTACCGCGAACACGGGCTGAAGGCCCCCAAGGGCATCCTGCTCTACGGCCCCCCGGGCTGCGGCAAGACGCTCATTGCCAAGGCGGTGGCCCATTCACTGGCCGAACGGACCGCCGAACTGCGCGGCGGGGAAAGCGCCCGCAGCTACTTCCTGAACATCAAGGGCCCCGAACTGCTCGATAAATATGTCGGCGAAACCGAACGACATATCCGGCTGATCTTCTCCCGTGCCCGGGAAAAGGCCGCCGGGGGCAACCCGGTGGTCGTGTTCTTCGACGAAATGGATTCGCTGTTCCGCACCCGCGGCACCGGGGTCTCCTCCGATGTCGAAACGACGGTCGTTCCCCAGCTGCTCAGCGAGATCGATGGCGTGGAGAAGCTCGACAACGTCATCATCATCGGCGCCTCCAACCGCGAGGACATGATCGACCCGGCCATCCTGCGGCCCGGACGGTTGGACGTGAAGATCAAGGTGCTGCGCCCCGACGCCGAGGGCTCCGCCGAGATCTTCGCCAAATACCTCACCACCGACCTGCCCCTGCACGCCGACGACCTGGCCGAACACGGGGGCAACGCCGAGGCCACCGTGCAGGGGATGATCCGCCAGACCGTGGAGGCCATGTACTCCACGGGCACGGAGAACGAGTTCCTGGAGGTCACCTACGCCAACGGCGAGACCGAGACGCTCTACTTCAAGGACTTCAACTCCGGGGCGGTGATCCGCAACGTAGTCGATCGGGCCAAGAAATCGGCCATCAAGGAACTGCTGACCTCCGGGGAGCGTGGATTGCGGATCGACCACCTGCTGCGCGGTGTCGCCGAAGAATTCCACGAACACGAGGACATGCCCAACACCACCAACCCCGACGACTGGGCGCGGATCTCGGGCAAGAAGGGCGAACGGATCACCTACATCCGCACCATCGTCGCCGATAAGAGCGGCTCCGGCGTCGGACGCAGCCTCGAGACGGAACCGGGGCAGGGATACTCCAATACGGGGCAGTACCTGTGAGTGTCCGGCGGGTCATCGGTCTGGAAACCGAATTCGGGGTGCTGGCCCCCAGCCAGCCCGGAGCGAACTCCACGATCCTGTCCGCGCAGGTCATCAACGCCTATGCCGCCACCGTGCGCCAGGGCTACGGGCAGCTGGCGGGGACGCGCTGGGACTATGCCGATGAGGCGCCGTTGGCCGACGCCCGGGGTTGGAACATGCCCCGGGCCGTGGCCGACGCCTCCCAGCTGACCGACACCCCGCGCGAACTCACGGCCGAGGAGATCGCCTTGGCCGGCGGGGACGTCAGGGCGGGGGAGACCCTGTATGCCGAGCAGGACACGGACGGTCATGTGCTGATGAACATGGTGCTGGGCAACGGGGCCCGGCTCTACGTGGATCATGCCCACCCCGAATACTCCTCACCCGAGACCACCGGACCCCATGACGCGGTCCTCCACGACCAGGCGGGGGACCGGGTCGCCCTGGCCGCCCAACGACGGATCGCCGAGTCCCCGGGCTTCGCCGAGGTCCTGCTGTACAAGAACAACACGGATAACAAGGGCGTGAGCTACGGGGCCCACGAGAACTACCTGATGCCGCGGTCCACCCCCTTCGACGACATCGCCGCAGGACTGATCCCGTTTTTCGCCACCCGGCAGGTCCTGTGCGGTTCCGGACGCGTGGGCCGGGGGATGACCGGGGCGGAATCCGGCTACCAGATCAGTCAACGCGCCGACTTCTTCGAAGCCGAGGTCGGACTGGAAACCACCATCAGGCGTCCCATCGTGAACACCCGCGACGAGCCTCATGCCACCTGGGAGAAGTACCGGCGGCTGCACGTGATCGCCGGGGACGCGAACCTGGGCCAGGTCTCCACGCTGCTGCGGGTCGGGACCACCTCCCTGGTCCTCTCGCTCATCGAAGCCGGTACCGCGCCGCGGATCCAACTCCGTGAACCGGTGGCCGCCCTGCAGCAGATCAGCCACGACCCCACCTTGCAGACCGTCGTCGAACTCTCCGACGGCCGACGGGTCACCGCCCTGGAGATCCAACGGATCTACCTCGACGCGGCACGCGCCCACTGCCGGACCACCGGGGCCGAGGATGCCGCGACCACCGATGTGCTGACCCGCTGGCAGGACACCCTCGACACCCTGGGCCGGGACGTCTTCGCCGCGAAACGCACCGTGGACTGGGTTGCCAAACTGGATCTGATGAACCGCTACCGTGACCGGGATGGCCTGTCCTGGCAGGACCACCGGCTGGCGATGATGGACCTTCAATGGGCGGATCTGCGCCCCGAACGCGGTCTCTACCACCGGTTGGCCGGACGCGGGATGGTCGAGACGCTCTTCAGCGAGGAACAGATCGCCCGGGCCGTCGTCGAACCCCCGGAGGACACCCGCGCCTACTTCCGCGGCCGCTGCCTGAGCCAGTACCCGCAGGATGTGTTGGGGGCCAGCTGGGATGCGGTGATCTTCAGCATCCCCGGCCGCCCCGGCAGCCACCGGGTGGCGACCCCCGAACCGCTGCGCGGAACCAAGGAGCGGGTCGGGCGGCTCTTCGACGCGGGACTCGACGTGGGCCGGTTCGTCGACGAGCTGGCCCGCGGGCGGACCTGAACCGGGCAGGACCGCGGTCCCGCCGATCCACCAGCAGCCGGAACCACCAAGTGAGACGATAGACAGACCGGCGATTCGTCGCCCCGAGGAGAGGAGCAGACCATGGCACAGGAACAGCAGCGGCCGCAGCCGTCCACGCAGGAGCAGGAAGTCGAGGAGACCCCGGCCCCGGCCGCGGCGGCACCGGCCACGCAGGAGCAGACCCAAGGTGTGGACGACCTGCTGGAGGACATCGACGGCGTACTGGAACAAAATGCTGAGGAGTTCGTGCGTGGTTTCGTGCAAAAGGGCGGACAGTAGCCATGCAGATTCCCGAGGGGCCTTCCTTCGTCGAGCATCTGCGGCGCGAACGCCCTGACCTGCTGCCGGCGGCCGATACGGCCGGGGCCACTGAAGGGCTCCGGCATGCCACCACGATCGTCGCGCTGACCTATGACCAGGGGGTGGTCATGGCCGGTGACCGGAGGGCGACCATCGGCAACGTCATTGCCAGCAGGCATATGCAGAAGGTCTTCGCCACCGACCACTTCTCAACGGTCGGGATCGCCGGTTCGGCCGGCATAGGACTGGATCTGGTGAGGCTCTTCCAGGTCGAACTCGAGCATTACGAAAAGATCGAAGGGGCCCTGCTCAGCCTCGACGGCAAGGCCAACCGGTTGGCCGCCATGATCCGTTCGAACCTGGGCCGGGCCATGCAGGGCATGTCGGTGGTCCCGTTGTTCGCCGGCTACGACCCCCGCCAGCAACTGGGCAGGATCTTCTCCTACGACATCACCGGCGGACGTTTCGAGGAGATCGAACACCACAGCATCGGTTCGGGCTCGGTCTACGCCCGCGGGGCCCTGAAGAAGCTCTGGCGCCCCTCACTGGGCGCCACGGGCGCCATCCGGGTGGCCATGGAGGCCCTGTACGATGCGGCCGACGATGATTCGGCCACCGGGGGCCCGGATCTGGTCCGCCAACTCATGCCGATCCTCTACCGGGTCGACGCCGACGGCTCGGCACGGATCCCCGACGACGAGCTGGTCCGTCTCGCCCGGGAAATCGTCGCCGAACGCTCGGCCACAGCCAGGGAGGCCTGATGAGCGCGCAGTTCTACGTTTCACCCGAACAACTCATGAAGGACCGGGCGGATTTCGCCCGCAAGGGCATCGCCCGGGGCCGTTCGGTCATCGTGGCCAGCTGCCGGGACGGCATCGCCCTGATCGCCGAGAACCCCTCCAGGACGTTGCGCAAGATCGGGGAGATCTACGACAGGATCGGTTTTGCCGCCGTCGGCAAATACAACGAATTCGAATCCCTGCGCCAGGCAGGGGTCAGGTACGCGGACACCCGGGGCTACTCCTACGACCGGGAGGATGTCACCGGCCGCGGGTTGGCCAGCGTGTACGCCCAAAGCCTCGGCGCGGTCTTCACCGCCGAATCCAAACCCTTCGAAGTCGAACTGGCGATCGCCGAAGTAGGGGAGGAGCCCGCCTCGGATGAGTTGTACCGGGTGAATTTCGACGGTTCGATCTCCGACGAACCCGGACTGGTCGTCATGGGCGGTGACGCCCGGTCGTTGGCCGAGGCCATGGATGCCGCCTGGGCCGGCCGCGAACTGGCCACCGCCGGATTCGACGAGGTCATCCGGACCGCGGCCGCCGCCTTGCCCGAGGTCTCCGGGCCCGACGCCGTGGACCTGTTGGAGGTCGCCGTCCTCGAGCGCAGCCCGGTCGACCGGCCGCTGACCGGCAGGACCTTCACACGACGGGGCAAGGACGAGATCCTGCGCGCCCTGGCTGGAAAGGACGGTGCCTGAGATGGACCGCCGCATCTTTGGAATCGAAACCGAATACGGGATCGCCTACTCCGATCCCGGAGGACGACCGCTGACCCCCGAGGAAGTCGCCCGCTACCTCTTCAAGCCGGTGGTGGCCTGGGGGCGCAGTTCCAACGTCTTCCTGACCAACGGTTCCCGGCTCTATCTCGACGTCGGATCCCACCCCGAATACGCCACCGCCGAATGCGACGACGTCGCCCAACTGATCGCCCACGACCGGGCCGGGGAGTCGGTCCTCAACGATCTGGTGGCCAGCGCCGAGGAACTCATGAAGGCCGACGGGCTCCGGGGATCCATCTACCTGTTCAAGAACAACACCGACTCGGCCGGGAACTCCTACGGCTGCCACGAGAACTACCTGATCCCGCGCAAACTGGAATTCGCCCGACTGGCCGAGATCCTCATCCCGTTCCTGGTCACCCGCCAGCTCTTCGCCGGGGCCGGGAAGGTGCTGCCGGTGGACGGCGAACACCGTTTTGCCTTCTCCCAACGTGCGGACCACGTCTGGGAAGGCGTCTCCTCGGCGACCACCCGGTCCCGCCCGATCATCAACACCCGAGACGAACCGCATGCCGATGCCGAATATTATCGGCGCCTGCACGTGATCGTGGGGGATTCGAACATGTCCGAAACGACCCAGCTCGTGAAGATCGGCGCCACCGATCTGGTCCTGCGCATGATCGAGGCCGGCACGATCATGGAGGACCTGCGATTGGAGAACCCGATCCGCAGCATCCGCGATATCTCCCACGACCCCACCGGGCGGCACCGGGTGCGGTTGGCCAGCGGCCGCGAGCTGAGTGCCCTGGAACTCCAGGAGATCTTCCACGCCAAGGTGACCACGTTCATCGAACGCCACGGGGCCCATAACGAGCACGTGCCCCGGGTGATGGACCTGTGGCGCCGCGCCCTGGATGCGGTGGCCAGCGGGGACGCCTCGGGGATCGACACCGAAATCGACTGGGCCATCAAACAGCGGCTGATCCGGCAATACCAGGAAAAGCACTCCCTGGAACTCTCCTCCCCGCGGATCGCCCAACTGGATCTGACGTATCACGACATCGATCCGCACCGCGGGCTGTTTTCGCTGCTGCGCCGGAATGGGCGGGCGCAGGCGGTGGTCTCCGAAGCCGAGATCGCCGCCGCGACGACGACCCCACCCCAGACCACCCGAGCCAAACTACGCGGGGACTTCGTCCGGGCCGCCCAGGAAGCCGGCCGCGACTTCACCGTCGATTGGGTCCATCTCAAGCTCAACGACCATGCGGGCCAGACGGTCCTGTGCAAGGACCCCTTCGCCCAGGTCGACCCGCGGGTGGAGGAACTGACGGCCCTGATCCGGCCCCAAGACTGATTTTCCGGCGCGGCCTCAGGACATTCACAGGCGGGAACCTTAAGCTGGACGGGGCCCGGGCGGCGCTGTGGTGCCCCCGGGTCGATTGTTGACCATTGATGTACGACGACGAAAGTGGATTTTGTGCGCAAGCTGCTGGCACTGGTTCTCGGGGTCGCGCTGCTAGCGCTGACCGCCTGTGGAGCCGGAACCCCGAGGACCGTGGGCGCGGCCGAGCCGCTCTCCTCCATCAAACTCACGCCCGGGGAGGATGAGGACTCGGCGCCGAAGGTCGAGTTCGATACCCCCTTGGAAGCCACCGAGCCCGGGGCGAAGGTCCTCGAGGAGGGTGACGGGGCCAAGGTGGAGGAAGGCCAGGACGTCTCCTATAAGTTGGCCGGATACAACATGAAGGACGGCAGCGAGGTCGGCAACACGTTCAAGGAACCGGCCATGACCCTCAGCGTCAATGACGACTTGAAGGAACAGGACGAGCAGATCCACGAGATCCTCGTCGGGACCAAGGTCGGTTCCTGGGTTGCCTACGTCCATCCCAAGAACGCCGACGAATCCGATGACGACGGCGCCTCCGCCAACCCGAAGGATCCGTCCCAGATCGATCAGCTGCTGATCCTGAAGGTCGTGGACGCCAAGGACAAGATCAAGGTCGACTTCACGAAGGAGGACGGCGACGCGAAGAAGGACGCCGAACCCACCGCCGACATCGCCGAAGACGGCAGCGGCACCGTGAAGATCCCCGCCGGCAACGAACCGCCCGTCGACCTGAAGGTCACCACCTTGAAGGAAGGCGACGGCGACAAGGTCAAGAAGTCCGACACCATCACGGTGGACTATGCCGGGGCCCGCTGGGAAGACGGCGAACAGTTCGATTCCAGCTACGAGAAGGGCTCCCCGGCGACCTTCGGCCTGGATCAGGTCATCAAGGGGTGGACCGAAGGCCTCGAAGGGGTCAAGGAAGGCTCCACCGTCCTGCTGACGATCCCCAGCAAGCTCGCCTACGACGGCCAGGACGGCATGCCGCAAGGTACCCTCGTCTTCGTCGTCGACGTGAAGTCGATCGACAAGCCCGCGAAGTAGAAATCCCGGAACGGAAACAGGAGAAGGACGAATATGTCTTTTGGCAAACGCGAGTACGACCGCACCAAACCCGAAGTCGACTTCCCCACGGAAGGCGCACCCACCGAATTGCGTTCGGAGGACCTCATCGTCGGTGACGGCGCCGAGGCGACCGCCGGCGCCACGGTTTCGGCACACTACGTCGGGGTCGCCTGGTCCACGGGCGAGGAATTCGACGCCTCCTGGAACCGCGGCGAACCGCTGCAGTTCCGGGCCGGTACCGGACAGGTCATCCAGGGCTGGGACGAAGGCATCCTGGGCATGAAGGTCGGCGGACGCCGGCGCCTGGAAATCCCCTCGCATCTGGCCTATGGCGAACGCGGGGCAGGGGCCGCCATCGCCGGCGGCGAATCGTTGATCTTCGTGGTCGACCTGGTGGACGTGCGCTAGCAGTCCTCCCGCCACGACGGCGCCGTCCCCCCACCGGGGGGGGCGGCGCCGTCGTGCTTTCTAGTAACGTGGGTCCGGTGTCTGCCAAACGTAATGCGGGTGCGCCTTCGCGCACGGAAAAGCTCGTCAGCCTCACCTATGCCCTGATGTCCCGACGCCGGGGCTACACCCGGGCCGAGCTGCGGGG
This sequence comes from Arthrobacter sp. AOP36-A1-22, assembly GCF_052377615.1. Lineage (NCBI taxonomy): Bacteria > Bacillati > Actinomycetota > Actinomycetes > Micrococcales > Micrococcaceae > Arthrobacter > Arthrobacter sp. AOP36-A1-22. Next base: position 107,814 of record NZ_JBQSWX010000007.1, on the reverse strand, counting down.
CATCGTGGATGACTACCAGGATTTGTCCGACGAGGCCTTCGAGCGCAAATTCGAACGTGATAAGAGCGATCTGCGCTCCCTCGGGGTCCCGCTGGAATCCCTGGTCGGGGACACCTACTACGGCAACGACCGCCAAGAGACCCACTACCGCGTCCGCCCCGAGGAATACCGGCTTCCCGCGGTGTCCTTCACCCCCGAGGAAGCCATGGCCCTGGGACTGGCGGCCCGGGTCTGGAAGGATCCGACGATCGCCTCCGCCGCGGACCGGGCCTTCAACCGGCTCTCCCCGGGCGCCGCCGGAAGCCCCGACTCCGCGGGCGCCTCCTTCGAGACCTTCGAACCGAGGCTCCATGCCGCGGACGCCGCCTTCCGCGATGTGCTCGGCGCCGTATGGGATCGAACCCCGATCCGTTTCAGCTACCGTGCGGCCTCCGGGCAGAGCGCCGTGCGCACCATCGAACCCTGGGGCATCGGCAACCGCTTCGGCCACTGGTACCTCGTGGGCCGCGACCGCGACCGGGACGGCCAACGCATCTTCCGGCTCTCGCGGATCTGTTCCGAGATCGCCCGTCGCCCGGGCACCGTCGAGCGACCCGAAGGATTCCGCATCGCAGAGGTCCTGGACGGGCTGGACCCCGACACGGCCCGCCAACGGGCGAGGGTGCGTCTGGCCCCGGGGCGGGGACTGGCCCTGCGGAGCCGGGCGGTCGACCCCGTCGACGGCACGGACCCGGGGCAGCCACCTGCCGGGCAGGACCCCGAGGACACCGCCGATACCGTGTGCCTGGACTACCAGGACGACGAGGCGCTCAGCGCCGAAATCGCCGAACTCGGTCCGGCAGCGGCGGTCCTGGGCCCCGAGGGCCTGCGCGACGCCGTCGGACGCCGCTTGCAGGGGGCCTGCGAAGCACAAAACGCCCCGGTGCCGGCCTACTCCTTCGGACAGGCACGCCCCGGGGGCCGGCCGTCCTCCTCCGACGTCGTGGCCCGGGCCCTGGACATCATCGCCTACGTGGTGCGCGAAGGCGCCCCGCTGCTCGAGGACACCGCCGCGCGGTTCGGATTGTCCCGGCGTCGGCTGATCGAGGACCTGACCATGATCCAGCTCTGCGGGGTCCCCAACGGCCTGCCCGATGAACTGATCGACGTCGACCTGGAGGGGGACCGGGTCTCCATCGTCAACGCGGAGGGCCTCGCGGCCCCGATCCGGCTGAACCTCCTGGAGGCCTTCTCGCTGCTGGTCGGATTGCAGACCCTCCTGGACCTGCCCGGGACCACGGACCGCAGCGCCGCGCGGTCGGCGCTGGAGAAGCTGCGCGGGGCCGCGGGGGAATTCGCGGAAATCGACCGGATCGCCTCCGCGCGGTTGGCAGCCACCGAGTCCTCCGCCGTCCGCGAGACGGTGAGCGCCGCCGTGGCCTCCGACGAGGTGCTCCAGCTGCGCTACCACCAACCCAGCCGCGACGAGATCAGCGACCGGGAGATCGAGCCGATCCGCCTCCTGGAGGACGGTGGCCGGACCTATGTCCAGGCGTGGTGCCGCAGCTCCCGGGCCAGACGGAACTTCCGGCTGGATCGGATCCTCTCCGCACGGGCCACCGGTGAGAGGTTCGTCCGCGAGGCCGAACGACACACCGTGGCGGAGGGCACGCTCTACACTCCGGCCCCGGAGGACATCGCCGTCGAACTCGGATTCGCCCCCCGGCTGCACCGGCTCGTCGAGGAATTCGCCCCGTACCAGAGCGCGAAGGCCAAGGACGGGACCCTGATCGCCGAGGTCGGTGTCCCGGCGCCGGAATTGCTGCCCGGGCTGGTGGCCCGGCACGGCGGAGGCCTGCGGGTCATCGCCCCCGACACCGCCGCCGACACCACGCGCCGCTGGTTGGACGCGGCCCTGGCCGCCCACGAAAACCGTCGCCCCCACCCCCTGACCAAGGAGAACGCATGATGCCCTGGTGGTTCTGGATCCTGCTCTGGGCCGTGCTGGCCCTGGCCACCCTCGTGTTCCTGGGCCTGTGCGCACTGCACCTGTACCGCAAGTTCATGGTCATGTTCGATGAAGTGACCACGGCCGGGGACGCCCTGTCCCTGCCGCCGGGGGAAGCATTGGAAGAGGACCTCGGGGGCCGGCCGCGGCCGCCGGCGGGTACCGCGGTGTTGTTCAGGTCCCGCGACGCGGCCCGGCGGGAATATGACGCCGGGAAACAGGCCCGCCGCACCGCCCGCCGCGAGCGCAGGATCGCCGGAAAACATCGGCGGGGACAGGCCCAACGCGTAGGCGACCTGTACCGGCGTGACGTAGACTGAGAGCCAGACGAAAGGAAGTTCCACCCATGGCTGGTCTACAGGGATGGCATATTGTCATCATCGTTGTGTTGGCGCTGATTCTCTTCGGTGCCCCCAAACTCCCGGGGCTGGCACGTTCCCTCGGGCAGTCCATGCGCATCTTCAAGTCCGAGGTCCGCCAGATGAAGGACGACGATCCACAGGCTCCGCAGGACCCCCAGGATCCGACGGCCACCGACGAGCCCTACGAGGGCAAGGTCGTGGACCCGGAACACCGCGGCCCCAAGCGCTAGTTCCCGGTGGCGGAAAAGACAGGGCGTAAATCCAACCCCGAAGGGAGGATGGCGCTCAAGGCACACCTGATCGAGCTGCGGAACCGGCTCTTCATTTCCCTCGGTGCCCTTTTCGTCGCGGCGGTCGGGGGATTCTTCCTCTACCAACCGGTGCTCGGTCTGCTCTTCCAACCGTTGAAGGACGCCGGCGGGACGGCGAACTTCAATACGGCGGTCTCGCCTTTCGACATCATGATCAAGGTGTCGCTGTTCCTGGCCCTGATCATGGCCTCCCCGGTCTGGCTCTACCAGCTCTGGGCGTTCATCGTCCCGGGGCTGAAGAAGAAGGAAAAGCGCACCGCGCTGTCCTTCATCAGCGTCGCGGTACCACTGTTCCTCGGCGGCATCTACCTGGGCTACTGGGTGCTTCCCCACGCCCTGCTGTTCTTCCTGGGGCTGACCCCCGATATCGCGGTGAACCTCATCACCGTCCAGGACTATCTCACCTTCGTGCTGCGCCTGCTGATCGCCTTCGGCATCTCGATGATCATCCCCGTGCTGTTGGTGGGGTTGAACATGGTCGGGATCCTGCCCGGCAAACTGATCGTGAAGAACTGGCGGATCACCGTCTTCCTGATCTGCCTGGTGGCGGCGATGGCCGCCCCGGGCGGCGACGCACTGACCATGTTCGTCCTGGCCGGACCACTGCTGGTGCTCTTCGCCGCCGCCACCGTTTTCTGCCTGCTCAACGACCGGCGTCGGGCCAAACGCCGCCTCGAACAGCAAGAGGAGAACGAGAGGTTGATCGCCAACGGCGAATCCATCGACTGAGCCGTGGTGACGCCCGGGTAGGCTGGTTTTGTCCCCTGAGACGAGACACCAATGAAGGGGTGGTCAGGCATGGGCTCTCCAGCAGAGCAGTACGCCGCGTGGCGTGAACGCGCGGCCGAGGAAAAAACCCATTTCGGCGCGTTCCGCCGGAGCCTGGAATTCGAACTCGACGACTTCCAGATCCAGTCCTGCACCGCCGTCGAAGAAGGCCGGGGCGTCCTGGTGGCCGCGCCGACCGGCGCCGGGAAGACCGTGGTGGGCGAATTCGCGATCCACTGTGCACTGCAGCGGGGCATGAAGGCGTTCTACACCACGCCGATCAAGGCGCTGAGCAACCAGAAATACAACGAGCTGGCCGCCTATTACGGCCACGATCGGGTGGGGCTGCTCACCGGGGACACCTCGATCAACAGCGAAGCCGACGTGGTCGTGATGACCACCGAGGTCCTGCGGAACATGCTCTACGCGGATTCTGATACCTTGACCGGTCTGGCCTACGTCGTCATGGACGAGGTCCACTACCTTGCCGATAAGTTCCGTGGCGCGGTCTGGGAGGAAGTCATCATCCACCTGCCGCAGAGCGTCCAGGTCATTTCCCTCAGCGCCACCGTCTCCAATGCCGAGGAATTCGGCGGCTGGTTGGATACGGTCCGCGGGGATACCGCCATCGTCGTCACCGAACACCGTCCCGTCCCGCTCTGGCAGCATGTCATGGTCGGTGGCCGGCTTCTGGACCTCTTCGCCGGAAACCTCGCCTTCGACCAGGCGGCGGCCCTGGAGGACCAGGGCGCCGAACACAGCATTGCCGTGAACCCGGAACTCACCCGGCTGGCCCAACGCGATGAACGGCATCAATTCCGTGGCGGTGCCGGTCGGGCCCAGCGCCGGGGACGAGGCCATGCCGGGCCCCGCAACACCTCCGGACCACCCCAGAAACATCGGGTCTCCCGCCCCGAAATGGTGCTTTCGCTGGACCAGTCGGGACTGCTGCCGGCCATCTTCTTCATCTTCTCCCGCAAGGGCTGCGATGCCGCCGTCGCCCAATGCGTGCGCACCGGTTTCTTCCTCACCACCGAGGCCGAATCACGGATCATCGAAGAAGAGATCGACGCCGTGGCCCGGGAGATCCCGGCAGGGGACCTGGAAGTCATCGGTTTCTGGTCCTGGCGTGAAGGCCTCCTGCGGGGATTCGCGGCCCACCATGCCGGATTGCTGCCGATTTTCAAGGAAGTCGTCGAGAAGCTCTTTGCCCGGGGCGTGGTCAAGGCGGTCTTCGCCACCGAGACCCTGGCCCTGGGGGTGAACATGCCGGCACGGTCGGTCGTGTTGGAGAAGCTCGAGAAATTCAACGGGGAATCGCATGTCTCGATCACCGCCGGCGAATACACCCAGCTCACGGGGCGTGCGGGCCGGCGGGGGATCGACATCGAGGGCCACGCGGTGGTCCTCTGGCAGCCGGGCACCGATCCGGCGGCGGTGGCAGGTCTCGCCTCCAAACGCACGTACCCGCTGAACTCCAGCTTCCGCCCCACCTACAACATGTCGTTGAACCTTTCGGCGCAGTTCGGGATGGGGCGGGCACGCACCATCCTGGAATCCTCCTTCGCCCAGTTCCAGGCCGACCGTTCCGTCGTCGGGCTGGCCCGGCAGGTCCGCAGCCGCCAGGAATCAATGGCCGGCTACGAGGAATCGATGGCCTGCCACCTGGGCGACTTCAAGGAATACGCCCGGATCCGCCAGGAACTCGGGCAGGCCGAAAAGGATGCGTCGCGCACCGCCCACCGGATGCGTCGGTCGGCGGCCGAGGAATCCCTGGAACAGGTCGTCCCGGGCGACGTCATCGACGTGGCCGGTCCGCGCCGGCTGGGACGCTGCGTGATCATCGCCGTCTCCGATTCGCTGCGTGATCCCCGTCCGACGGTGCTGACCGAGGACCGCCAGGTCCGCCGGGTCGGGGTCCAGGACCTGGACGGCCCGATCGAGGTCATTTCACGGATCCGCATCCCGAAGTCCTTCACCGGCCGCACGCCGAAGGAACGCAAGGACCTGGCCGCCTCGCTGCGCAATGCGCTGCAGGAACAGCGGCCACCTCGTCGGGGGGCCAGCGGCTTCGACTTCCCGGGCACCGACCGGCAGGAAGCCCGCATCACCGAGTTGCGTCGGCAAATGCGTCGGCATCCCTGCCACGGCTGTTCCGAACGGGAGGACCACGCCCGTTGGGCCGAACGCTGGTGGAAGCTCAAGGCGGAAACCGACAGGCTCTCGGGCCAGATCTCCGGGCGGACCAACACCATTGCCAAGACCTTCGACCGCGTGTGCACGATCCTGGAACACTACGGCTACCTGGCCCTTCCCGAGGGAGGTTCCCCGGACGGGGAACTGGTGACGACGGCCTCGGGGAACCGGTTGCGACGCATCTACGGCGAACGCGACCTGTTGACGTCCCTGGTGCTCGAATCGGGTTGCATGGATCAGCTGGGGGCCGCCGAGCTGGCGGGGTTCGTCACCACGCTGGTCTACCAGGCCAAACGCGAGTCCACCGCCGGGCATCCCAAGATGCCCAGCCGGCAGGTCGAGGAAGCCTGGACGGTTGCGGTACGCAACTGGTCCGAACTGACCGACCTGGAGGAAGCCAACCGGCTCCCGGAGACGGGCGAGCCGGATTCCGGCCTCGTCTGGCCCATGTACCTGTGGGCGCGAGGGAAGGACCTGAAGGACTGCCTGCGCGGCACCGACCTGGCGGCCGGGGACTTCGTGCGCTGGGCCAAACAGGTCATCGACACCCTGGACCAGTTGGCCAAGGTCCCGGACCTGTCCCCGGTGCTGGCCGGGAGGTGCCGGGCAGCGGTGGACGCCGTGCGTCGCGGTGTGGTGGCCTACTCCAGCGTCGCCGACTAGGCACGCTTCCGGCAGGCCAACCACCACCGGGCATCAAGAACCACTTTGGGGGCGAGCCGTCGGGCCGCCCTCCTGCAGGGAAGGAAGTACACATGCCCGCACTGGTCATGTACCGCAACGGAGCCATCTACAGCGCCGCGGATCCATTCGCCACGGCAATGCTCATCGATGGAGGCTCCGTGGCCTGGGTCGGCCAGGAGGCGGCCGCGGACGCGCTGATCGACGAGAGGATGGAGATCGTCGACCTGGACGGGGCACTGGTGGCTCCGGCCTTCGTCGACTCCCACGCCCACCTGACCGAGACCGGCGTCGCTCTGGCCTCGCTGGACCTGTCGGGCTGTACCTCGGTGGACGGATTCCTCGCCGCGGTCTCCGAACGGGCCGCCACCCGGCCCGGCCCGGTCATCGGGGCCGGGTGGGATGAGAGCACCTGGCCCGAGGCCCGGACCCCCACGGTGGAGGAGCTGGACACGGCGGCTCCGGGCCGGGAGGTGTATCTGACCCGTGTCGACGTTCATTCGGGCCTGGTCAGCAGTGCATTGGCTGCTGCTGCCGGAATCCACGGTCTCGACGGTTGGGACGGCGGCCCCGTGGCCGTGCGTGAAGCCCATACCCGGGTGAGGGAGCACATTCTCTCCTTTGACGCCGGATCCCGCGCCGACCACCAGCGCCGGGCCCTGCAGCATCTGGCCTCCCACGGCTACGCGGCCGTCGCCGAAATGGCGGCCCCGCATATCGGGACCCGCGCGGATGTCTCGGCATTGAACGACCTGCTCGACGCCGAGGGCGAGGACCTGCCGGCGGTGCGGATCTATTGGGCCGAAACCGTCGACACGGCACAGCAGGCCCGCAGCCTGTTCGATGACTTCGATAGTCCACGGATGGCCGGGCTCGGCGGGGACCTGAACATCGACGGCTCGCTGGGCTCCCGGACCGCCTCCCTGCGCGAACCCTATGCCGACGCCCCCTCCACCAGCGGCTGTCTCTATCTGGACGCGGAAACGATCGCCACCCATGTCCAGGCCTGCACCGAAGCCGGTATCCAGGCCGCGTTCCACGTCATTGGCGATGCCGGCATGGATGAGGCGGTGGCCGGGTTCCGGCTGGCCGCCGACCGGCTGGGGATCGCGGCCATCCAGCGGGGTCGCCACCGGATCGAACATGCCGAGATGCTGGACGAGACCGCGATCGACACCTGGCTAGAACTCGGGGTCACGGTCTCCATGCAACCGCTTTTCGATGCCCTCTGGGGCGGCCCCCATGGCCAATACGAACAACGCCTGGGGGGTGAACGTTCGGCGCGGATGAATGAAGTCGGCCGTCTGCTGACCAGAGGGGTGCCGGTCTGCCTGGGCTCCGACAGCCCGGTCACGGAGATGAGCCCCTGGGCCACCGTCAAGGCGTGTCTTGAACACCACACCGAATCGTCCCGGATCTCGGCACGGGCCGCCTTCGTCGCCCATACGCGGGCCGGCTACCGGGGCTTCGGGGATCCGGACCCGTTGGCCGGTCAGCTCGTCCCGGGCTCGGAGGCGACCTTCGCAATCTGGGCGGCCTCCGAACTGGCGGTCCAGACCCCCGACGCCCGGGTGTCCTCCTGGAGCACCGACGCCCGGGCCGGGACCCCGATGCTTCCCGTGCTCGAGGACTCCCTGCCGACCTGCCTGGGCACGGTACGTCGGGGACGGAGCATCTTCCGTCGTGCGTGAGCGCCGCCCCGGCGATTTCCGATGCGCGGAAAGGGTGTCGCGACGCGCCGGGCCTGACTAGGTGGTACGCCTGAAAATGCTAGTCAGGCTTCAGTTGACAGGGCGATCTGAGCCGATAGGGTGGATTCTCAACGGCGATGGTAGGGAGTCCTACAACGTCGAGTCGGCATCACGGCAAATAAACAAAGGTCTGGCCCCGGGAGCAGTAGAAAACAAATTGCTTGTGCTTGAATGCACTCTTTTTGGTCCGAAGTTCCCGGGGTCTTTCCGTGCCCTCAGGTCGGTGAACGGTATACTTGGTCATTGGCTTTTCCCCACCCGGTCCTCCGGCGAGGGAGTGGACCGTTGGTCCGCAGTCGTGTCCGAAGGTCCCGAGGGATCGCATCGAGGCCCCTGGGGGGCCGCCGAGACAGTTCAGAAGGGTAAAACCGCGTGCGGGTAATCACCATCATTCCGACCTATAACGAGATCGAGTCCCTCCCCATCACGATCAAGCGTCTGCGCGAATCCGTCCCGGAGTCGGATGTCCTGGTGGTCGATGACAACAGCCCCGATGGCACCGGTGAGTTCGCCCGGAACCTGGGAACCACGGACCCGCAGGTCCATGTGCTGCACCGCAAGGGCAAGGAAGGCCTCGGGGCCGCCTACCTGGCAGGATTCACCTGGGGCCTGGAACAGGGCTATGACGTGCTCGTCGAACTCGATGCGGACGGATCCCACCAGCCCGAACAGCTTCCTCGCCTCCTCGAGGCGCTGAACACCCAGGGGGCCGACCTGGTCATCGGGTCCCGGTGGGTCCGTGGGGGCAGCGTCGTGAACTGGCCGCCCTACCGCAAGCTCATTTCCCTGGCCGGCAGCACCTACTCCCGACTGATGTTGGGGCTGGGCATCCGGGATATCACCGCGGGCTTTCGTGCCTTCCGCCGGGAGACCCTCGAAGCGCTGGATTTCAACGACATAGAATCCGTGGGCTATGGTTTCCAGGTGGACATGACCTTCCGGGTGGCACTGATGGGCAAGAAGATCGTCGAAGTCCCGATCACCTTCGTGGAACGCGAACTCGGGGTATCGAAGATGAGTGGGAACATCGTGGTCGAGGCCATGCTCAATGTCACCCGCTGGGGGCTGGGTGCCCGCTGGAGGAAGCTGACCGGAAAGCTGTGAGATCGTCCCACCGTGCCGTGGAATGAGAAGAGGCCGGTTCCCGCACCCCACAGGTGCGGAAACCGGCCTCTTTATTCTTTGTGCGTCCGGTCGAGCTCGACGAGCGGTTAGGCTTCGATCTTCTCGCCGCGGCCGGCGCGGAGCTTATTCAACCGATCCTTGAGGGTCTGTTCGAGCTCGTCGATGGAACGGCGCTCCAGCAGCATGTCCCAGTGGGTACGGACCGGCTTGTCCTTGGAGGTGTCCGGCAGTTCGCCGTCGACCAGGAGTGCTTCCTTGCCGGTCTTGGAGACCCAGGAGAGGGGAATCTCGGCCTCGGTGGAGAACATCACGAAAACCTGCTCCCCATCGGCGCAACGGTACTCCACGCGCTGACGCGGTGCCGGCTCCACCCCGGCTTCGGTCTCCATGCTCTGTGCGCCCAAACGCATTCCACGCAGACTGCGATCGCTCATGTTTTCTCCCTACTACGTTCTGCTGCTCTTCGGCATCATCCACTGTTTACAACGCCTGGGGTGGGGTAATCATTCCCCTGAGCCCTTGGCGGAAGCCACAAAGACACCAGTATACGCGTTGCCAGCCCACGTTGTCGCTTAACGAGGTGGGGCACGAAGGGTGTTCCCTCCGTGCCCCACCATCTGGTGTTATCAGCCGTGGAAACCTAGGGCTGCTTCGGGGCGCCCGGTGCCGTGGCGGCGCCGGCCGAATCGTCACCGTCCGTGAAGTTGCCCAAGGCCCCACCGATGCCCTTGAGGGCTTCGCCGACCTCGCTGGGGATGATCCACAGTTTGTTCGAGGAGCCCTCGGCCAGCTTCGGAAGGGTCTGCAGGTACTGGTAGGCCAGCAACTTCTGGTCCGGGTTTCCGGCGTGGATGGCGTCGAAGACCTTCTCGATCGCCTGGGCTTCACCATCGGCGCGCAGGATGGCGGCCTTGGCGTCACCTTCGGCAGCGAGGATGGCAGCCTGACGCTGGCCCTCGGCGGTGAGGATCTGGGACTGCTTGGTGCCTTCGGCGGTCAGAATGGCGGCACGGCGGTCACGCTCGGCGCGCATCTGCTTCTCCATCGAGTCCTGGATGGACAGCGGCGGGTCGATGGCCTTGAGCTCCACCCGGGAAACGCGGATGCCCCACTTGCCGGTCGCCTCGTCCAGGACGCCGCGCAACTGGCCGTTGATCTGGTCACGGCTGGTCAGCGCCTCTTCGAGGTTCAGGCCGCCGACGACGTTACGCAGCGTGGTGGTGGTCAGCTGTTCGACCGCCTGGATGTAGTTGGCGATCTCGTAGGTGGCCGCCCGCGGTTCGGTGATCTGGAAGTACACGACGGTGTCGATGGAGACCACGAGGTTGTCCTCGGTGATCACCGGCTGCGGCGGGAAGCTGACGACGTTTTCACGCAGATCCAACAGCGGCAGCAGGCGGTCCACGAATGGGATCAGCAGCGTCAGGCCCGGTCCGAGCGTGCGCTGGTATTTACCCAGCCGCTCCACGATGCCTGCCCGCGCCTGCGGGACGATGCGTACCGATCGCAGGAGCACGATGATCACGAAGACCGCGAGTACTGCCAGGACTATGCCTAGGCCTGTCATTGATGGTTCCTCTTTTCCTTATGGCCCTTCGCAGGGCATTGGACTGACCAGATCCGGATGTTTCCTTCTCCGGCCGTGTCGAAGTACTAGTTCTCGTGTGGTTCCGCGGCGCGCATCGTGATGTACGCCGTGGCTCCATCGATGCTCACGACGGTTCCGTACATCCCGGGAGCCAACGCGGCGTCGTCCTGGCTTCTGACGCTCCAGGTCTCTCCGCCGATCTTGGCGCGGCCACCGAGTTTCGTGGTGGGTTCGAGCACGAGGGCGTCCTGGCCGACCAGGCGATCGACATTGGTCAGCCGGTCGGCGGGGCCCTTATGCAATTGCCGGAGGGCGATCGGTCTGATGAAGAGGATCATGGCCAGGGAAACGAGGCAGAAGGCCAGGGCCTGAAGCCAGAATTCTCCGCCGGCGAGGGCCACGACGACCCCACCGAGTGCGCCGGCACTGAGCATGATGAAGTACAGGTCCAGCGACATCATTTCGATGATCGCCAGGATCAGGAACAGTGCGAGCCAGAAGACCCAACTGTTCTCGAGGACCCATTCGAACATTTCGTCACCCGCATGCGTTGGGAGGGCGCTTGCCACCCTCGGTCCTACCATCTTGCATGATGAGTGCCGGTGGGATCGTCACCCTTGGGAGGTATGTTCGAGTCCTTCCGCTGGTCCGCGCGCTATCGACGGCGAAACACCTGCAGGCGGAAGGCGGCGGTGACCCGGGCCGGCATCGGGTGGGTCTGCAACCGGGAGCGGGTTGACGCGTCATCGTGGTGGTGGCCCGCCGGGCCCATCGTGGCCAACCGGACGGCGTCGTCCGTGGAAAGCTCCAGCGAGGAACGGATTTCCCGGGTGTGGACGGCCTCGAATTCCGGGCCCACCGCCGCGGCCACGGACTCGTCCTTCCCGGCCGCGATGCCGAGCAGCCCCAGGGGCACCGTGGCTTCTGCCAGATGTCCGGGCAGGGGAGTGGCCACCAGGGCCAGCCCGCCCGGGGCGATGACGCGGGCAAATTCCTTGCCGTTGCGAGGGGCAAAGACGTTCAACAGGAGATCGACGCCGGCGTCGGCAACCGGAAGCGGACGCCAGAGATCCCAGACCAGCGCCCGGGTCCGGGGAAGCCTGGCGGCACGCCGCATGGCGTACCGGGAGATGTCCAGCGCAAGGGCGGGCGGCCTCTGGCCGCGGGATCCGGCCAGGGCCGAGGCCACCGCGTCGAGGTAGTACCCCGTTCCGGCGCCGGCATCGAGAAGTCGCGGGACCCGGTCCGGAAATCCCGTCAGGGCCTCCTGGGCGAGGGCGTCGGCCAAAGGTTCGTAGTGTCCGGCAGCCAGGAAGGAGGCCCTGGCCTGGACCATGGCGGCCGTATCTTCCCGAAAGGAGGTGCCCCGGCCGGTCAGGAGATTGAAGTAGCCCTGCTTGGCGGCATCGTAGCGATGCCCTGTGGGGCAGGTGAGCGTGCGCTCCCCGGAGGAAGCCGCTGCCAGGGTCCCGGCGCAGAGCGGGCAGCGCAGGGGGACCAGATCATCGCTCATGGCTATTTCCTTCAATAAGTCTTTCAGATACGCTCACGGGGTGAAACCAGATCAGTTAGAGCTCCTGACCACTGTATCCGCCCCCGCTTTGGACCCGGCCGGTCGCCGGGTGGTGTTCGCGGCGACCAGGCCCAGCTTCGACGCCGATTCCGGGGTGGGGCAGCTCTGGCTGATCGAGCTTGATGAATACGGCAGCGCCGCGGGCCCCGCGCGGAGGATCACCCGCGGGACCTCGGATGCCCAGCCCAGGTTCTCGCCCGACGGGCGGTTGATCGCCTTCCTGCGCCCCAATGGCGAGGGCGTCCCGCAGTTGGCCATCGTCGACGCCCGCGGCGGTGAACCCCGAGTGATCACCAACCGCCATCTGGGGGTGTCGGAGTTCGTCTTCTCCCCTGATGGCCGCCGGGTGGCCTTCGGCAGCCGTACCCCCGAGGAAGGACGCTACGGGACCGTGGAGGGGGTGGGCGTCGGGGCCGAGGCCCCACGCCGGATCACCGGATATAAGTACCGGTTCAACGGGCTCGGATTCGGCAACGACCGCCGGAACGGGATCCACCTCATTGAGGTCCCGGCCCCCGACGCCGAACCCTTCATCAAGCCCGTGGGCCGGGCAGCTAAGACCGTCCAGAAAGCCGCCGCGGCCCGCGAAAACGTAGAGGGGGACAGCCACACCTGCCAGGCACCGGCCGAGGGCTTCCCGGTGACGCGCCTGCTCACCCCCGCCGATGCCGATTGCAACAGTCCGGAGTTCGGGCCCGATGGCAAGCACCTGTATTTCACCGCGGCATTGCATCACGGAGCCGATGCGGATCTGCGCTCGATGATCCACCGGGTCCCGGTGGAGGACGTGGACACCTCGGCAGCGGGAGAACCCGACGTCGAATTGGTGGCCGGCTCACCGTCGGGCGATACTGGTTACGACGCAGCGACCTTCAGCCGCGACGGGGAGAAGCTGTTTCTGCTGGGGAGCAAGGTGGGGGAGTCGGGCACCGACTTCGTGGCTCATAGTGCCGCCGTCCATGTCCTGCCCACCGAAAAGATCGGGGCGGCGGAACCCACCCTCCTGACCGATCCGCAGATACTCGACTACAGCGAAAGCGGAGGCCTCTTCCCCGTGGGCTCCGGTGAGGTCGCCGCCTTGGCCCGGGTGCGGGGCAGTAGCGAACTCCATGTCATCGACGCTTCCGGTGCGACCCGGATCCTGGTTTCGGGCCCGCTGGAGGTGACCGGGGTTTCGGAGGCCGCGGACATCGTCGTCGTGTCCTATACCGACCCGGACACCCCCGGGGAGATCGCCCTGGTGCAGGACGGCGGAGTGGTTGCCTTGACGGATTTCGCCGCTCCGTTGCGCGAGCAGACTCGCATCAGCGCACCACATGAACTGACCGTGCCTTCGGCCGACGGCTATCCGGTCCATGGCTGGCTCTATCTGCCCGAAGGCGAGGGCCCCCACCCGGTGCTGCTGAACATCCATGGTGGCCCCTACGCCCAATATGGTTGGGGTTATTTCGACGAGGCTCAGGTCTATGCACGGGCCGGATACGCGGTACTGCAGTGCAACCCACGGGGCAGCGCCAGCTACGGCCGTGCCCACGGCCTGGCCATCAAGGAGGCCATGGGCACCGTCGATCTGCAGGACGTATTGGCGTTCCTGGATGGTGCGGTCGCCGCCGAGCCGTCGCTGGATGGGAACCGGGTCGGGGTGTTGGGCGGTTCCTACGGCGGATACCTCACCGCCTGGACCATCGCCCACGACCACCGTTTCGCCGCAGCGATCGTGGAGCGTGGATTCCTGGATCCGATCTCCTTCGTCGGTTCGAGCGACATCGGCTGGTTCTTCGGTGACGAGTACACCGGGCGGGATGTGGCCGCAACCCTGGAACAAAGTCCGATGGCGAAGGTCGGGCAGGTGCGGACCCCCACCCTGGTGATGCATTCGGAAGAGGATTACCGGTGCCCCTTGGAACAGGCCCAGCGCTACTACGTGGAGTTGCTGCGGCAGGGGGTCGAGACCGAATTCCTGCTCTTCCCCGGGGAGAACCACGAACTCTCCCGCGCCGGGACGCCGTGGCACCGTCGCCAACGCTTCGAGGCGATCCTGGACTGGTGGGATCGGTACCTTCCGGTGAACCCGGCCCGCGACTGATCGTTGGTGGGCCCGGGGAGCTAGAAGCCCAGGCCCGCCCGGGCGGCAGCAATATCGGCGCCGGCCCAGCGGCTGGCGTATTCCTCGGCGCCCACCAGGCTGCGGGTCATCGCCCGATCGATGTAGACCGTTCCGTCCAGATGGTCGGTCTCATGGGCGAGGATCCGTGCCTGCCATCCATGGAATTTGCGCTGGATGGTTTCCCCGGTGGGAGTCGTATAGGTGGCTGCCAGATCGGCTGGACGCTCGACGACCGCCTGGAAGCCGCTGAAGGACAGGCACCCCTCGTAGAAGGAAGCCGTCCGCGTGCCCACGGCCTGATAGTGGGGATTAATGATCGCGAAGTACTCAAGCGATTCCCGTTCACGCACCCTGGCGATCTCGGCATCGGTGGCGAAGGTGTCCTCCAACACGGCCAGTCGCAGGGGAAGTCCGATCTGCGGGGCGGCCAAACCAACCCCGGGGGCGGCATGCATGGTGGCCCGCATGATCTCCAGCAAGGCCTCCAACACTTCCGGTTCCAGCTGACCGGTGTACTCCTGTGCTTCCATCCGCAGCACGGGATGGCCGAGTTGGACGATGGACGGCAGTGTTTCGGGCAGCAAGGTGCCGTGGTTTCCCCGGGTGGCGCGTTCGAGCATGGTCCCCACCAGATCCGCCAGCCGGCCGGGGGAGTAGGCGGCAGTTACAGATCGGTCCAGGGTCATCGAAGCGGGCTTTCCTGTTGGGAGGGGGCGGGATCGTGGAGGGAATCTTCATCGGAGGTCCCGGGAACCAGCGGTCGCAACGCCATGAGCCGGCTGCCCAGCCGGGCGGCATCGACGGGATGACCTTCCACCGCATCGGGGTCGGGCGGATCCACGCAAATCAGATCGGTGCGCACATCGCGGTCGTACAGGACGTCGATGAGGTTGGCCAGGCGCTTCCAGGCGCTGGTCGTGGCCCGGTCCGGTGCGGGGATGCCATCGATGATGACATGGTGGAAATTCCGGGCCAGGTGCAGGTAATCGGAGGCTGCCGAGGGGCGGTCGCACAGGTCGCGGAAATCGAACCAGGCCTGCCCATGGGCGGCACGCTGGGCCGTGAAGCTGTGCGTCGTGGGCTTGAGGTCGGTGATTTCGTTGTGGTGGGGGACCGCGAGTCCTGCCTGGGCCAGTTGTTCCGCCGTGCCGGGGACGATGATGTGCCCTGCCGCATAGCCGGAGAGGCGGTCTGCTTCGGTGATCCGGGCCCGGTAGTCGGTTCCGCCGTCGAGCATGACCACTTTCATACGTGACTTGATCAGTTCGATGGTCGGTTCGAAGAGGTGGTGGAAGTAGTCATTGGGCAGCAGATCGTCCGGGGCATAGTTCGAGGTCGCGATCAGCAGGATTCCCCGGGCAAAAACTGCCTTGAGTGCGCGGGCAAAGAACATCGCATCGCCGGGGTCGTGCACGTGGAGTTCGTCGAAGCACAGCACCCGTACGTCCCCTAGCAACTCGTCCAGTGCCACCTCGACGGCGGTATCACCGGCGGACTCAGCCAGTTCGGAACTATGCGCCGAGGCATGGAGATCGCGGAAGAAATCGTGGAAGTGCAGCCGGCGGGTGGCCTCGCTCTGTAGTGCCTCATGCACCAGCCCCATGAGCCATGACTTGCCGCGCCCGGGAGGGCCGTAGATGTAGAAGTTCTCCACCGACGCCGTTTTGGAGCGTCGTGAAAGCGCCCGGGCAGCGGCCGTGGAGAGGTCTCTGACCAGGGACTGCTGCTGGGGATCGAGTTCCACACCTGCTGCGTCAACGGATGCCTGGACCCGGGCGATGATCTTCCGCACTGAATTACGCGGGCCGAACGGCAGGGGAGAGGGCCTCATCGGGCCGACTCCCGTGCTTGCGAAGTCTTCATGGGTGCATTCTACAAAGGTTGCTGCACCATTGGGTCATACGTCCTGGGCCACGCCGCCTGCGACCCCTTCCGCATTGACACGAGCCTGCTGATCCTTGTCCTGCTGGGCATCGCGGATGCCCCTTCTGACCGCTGAACGGATAGTGGTGTGAAGGAGATAGAAAAACACCCCGAGGCCGAGCGCGCAAAGGACGATGGAGTTGAGTATCGAGGCATCCATATACTGGAGTGTACTTCGTGATGACGTCCTATTGGAAACGGTTGGAAGATTGTCAAAACATACGCTCATCAGAGCCGCGACGCTGACTGACTCACCATCGATAGCCGATAAAAGCCACGACGGTGGCGCGAGCAGCAGTGCCGTGCCTGGCTATGTGGGTGCCATGAAGGACCCGGATCGTCTGGTGTTGGTGGCAGAAGCCGGCGGACAGGTGGTCGGCTGGGCAAAAACCCATGTCTGGGACCATGCCGACGGCCCTGCGTTGGCCGGACATTATCTAGGTGGCGCCACCGTCGACCCCAGGTGGAGGCGGCAGGGGATTGCAGCTCGCCTCACGCAAGAGCGGCTGGCCTGGATCTGGACCCGTAACCACGAGGCATGGTGCGTGGTGAACGCTGAAAATATTGCCTCGATCGAGCTACACCGTGCGTTGGGATTCGTTCAGGTTGCCGCGGCGGCACGGTTTCACACGACCATATTTGCTGGGGGACGAGGGCTGCTCCTTCGAGCCGAACGCCCCATTGAGAGCCCCAATCACTAGAGTTATGCAGGGGAGAGGTGGTGAGGCCAAGCAGGAATGGTCGTGGGTGTCTCGGAGCTGTGGGCCCACGGAAGGGCTTGGATTCTCCTCCGGCGTCAACCAGGAAGAACGCATCAGCCGAACGGGATGGGCATGGCGGGGTGCGGGTGGAGTCAATGGCCGTGTCGATATCTCGGGGCTCCAGATCGACCGGCGGAGTCGGAACGCGAACGATGGCGTGTGAACGCAATCTGTGACGGTGCCGGAGAACACTCCGTGAGTGAGGCCGATGCACTTGATCTCTTATCAGACCGCGGGCCGGACGCTTTATGGCGGGCGGGATGGCGCTGGCATCAAGAGGCGTCGTCCAGCAGCACATAACCCAGTGGGCACGAATGCATTTCGCCGAAGTACCTGATCAGGACAGTCCGACCTTCACGATTTGATAAAGCGCCGATAATCTACATTATGTCAAGTAATGCTTTGCTCGGGGTTCTTCCTGTCCTTTGCCTACCCGAGTGAAACAGGCAGTCCTGCTGTCCTGTCTCACTACAGTTAGGGCAACTGTCCGCCTGTCTTGCCCAAGGTGGGCCTGCAATAGGTTTCGTCGGCCTAGAGTCGAAGCGTGGGACGTGCACTCACGGCGTCCGATGTTCGCACCGAACGAGAACCGATTCCGGGCACCCTGACGTTCAGGGAACAACACTCCCCTGCGCCCATCAATGGCCACCTCTCTGCATGCTGGTCGACGCCCTGAGAAGACGTCGTTCCCGTTGAACTTGGATGTCGCACCAAGAACCGTGGAAATCTCTTCGTAGCCATTCCGCGTCAGGTACCTTGCAGCACTTCCCTAGCATTCGCGCGTGCCCGAGCATTTGGCCCGACTACCGCGACGGCACGGGTCTCGTGATTTCTGTAGGACTCCGGCGCCATCATGAAATCAGACGACTCGCGGCACAAACCTGCGACGACAGATGTGCACACACAGCTTCGTCATCCGAGGGTCCAACCCTGCCCATCGGGGCATCGAGATCTGTGCTGAGTTCATTCCTTGTCCGACAGTCGGCTGCATAAGTCACAGCAGGGTCCTGTTGCCTGCTTGCGGGACACCAACTATTCACGGGTGAAAAGTGGCAGAAGGCCCCTGAACTTTTACCTGCGCGCGGCCACGAGGAGAGGCAGTGTGATAGCTGTTGCGATCATCCCGATGGCTACAGTCCATCCGAATGCTGAGCGAAAGTCTTCGGCAAACAGCCCGACGACCAGACCGAGCGCCAGACTCGCCAGGAACGAGATCCCTATTAGAGTGAAGGCGCTCGCCACGGGACGGTCTGCGGGGAAGATTCGGGCGAATGAACTAAACACAAGTCGATGGTAATTGCCGTATGACCTACTCGTGCTCCCCCGTCGTTGCCCAAAAGGGCTACCCGTGGACTTCAACGTCGCCCGCACAACGATTTCTTCCCCTTTTGTGTGGCGTTCTACGGGCATCCTGTCATTATTTGGCAGGGATGTGGTCTAGTCGGTCAATTCACGAGGCCACGTCACCCGTAAGCGTTCGAACACTATCCTGTCTTGCTCGGATCCAAACATCGTCGCGGGCGACGCAGTCACGTTCCCTATACCTGCGGTGCCCGCTATTCCAGCTCTCAAGGGATCCAACCCCTGGCAAGTCATCGCCGTGTTCCCTGATCTCGGAAACGAGCTCCGATGTTGCCGGTTTTGCCCCGTGCAGGACCTTGCCTAGGGGTTCGTCGGCGAGGCGAGAGGAATCACCGAAGTGCTCAACGGTGGATTCCGGGCAGGTACTTACGGCCGCCGGATGAGCGAGAGCGGATTCGGCCCAGCGGGTTTACACAGCGGTGACGTTAGGGGCATTGGCGCCGAGCGAGTGTTCCTCCATGCGCTCATTCTCCCGGCACGAGACGCATCTCTCTGGCATTACTCTGTGTTGGTGACTTGTTCGGACCTTCTGATTTCTCGGCTGCAGTCCTTGCCCTAGCCCTGACGTCAACGGGTATGCATATCCGTGAAAGCGCTCGAGGAGACGACGTGGCGAGATCCCCGTAGGCCGCCCTGACCGAGGATGAACGTGGGCCGTCCGTGACCTGATCGCATGTTGGATTTGATGGTTTGGTTCGACTGCCGAGAGATACCTGGAGCAAGCCCGTTTGAAGTCAGTTGAGTCACGCGAATAGTTTCCTGGCTATTCGTGGTCCACCCCAAGTGAGACGGGAAGACTCCACCGCCAGCACCGACTCTGGATGAAGACCGCGTTCCCTACGGGTGTCGGGCGCCGGCGCGGGGAGATCCATTCGACCTTCCAACTGCCGGTCTCCAGGCTGATTCGTGGTTTTGCCGCAACTCGGATATTCCACACCGAAACCATCAGAGTGATTGACGGTTGGAGAAACCCGCTTCGGCGGGCTGCAATGGTATGAAGGTATTCCCACGAACGGTCGTCGCGCCGCGGCCCGGTTGCGCTTCCCCGCGCCTGGAAGTGTTGGCTGTTCGGTCAATTGAGCAGGTGGAGGCTGAAATGAGCAATGCTGAAGAGCGAGGGTTGGTGGTTCGCCCCAGCCGATTTGGCCACGGGGAAACCCTCAGGTTGTTGACCGCTGCGATTGCCCATCACGGGGCCACGTTGTTTGCGGTCATTGATCACGCTGCCAACGCAGCCGAAGTTGATTTGGAGCTCCCCCCCGACCGCCGTGGTGATCTTCGGCAATCCCGCGGTCGGCACACCGCTGATGCGCGGAGAGCCGGACCTGGCCCTGGACCTGCCCAGCCGAGTACTCGTCCGGGAGGACGCGACCGGCATGGTGGAGGTTGTCTACCTCGATCCAGCCCGTCTCGCTGAACGGCATGGGTTGGAGAGCAATCAGGTCAAGGGGCTCGTCGGGCTGACTGCGATCGTCGATGAAGCCCTGGGGTCCCGCTAACGCCGTTGCTTAAACCGTCTGGAGGGGCGGAGGGGCCGTGATGACGGAGCGTCCGTGCAGGGTCCTGGTCCGCGGACCCCCGGATTCTGGGGCGTGGTAACCTCCAGATTCGTCTACTATGACGGGCGTTTCTCCGGTCAGCTCATACGAATGGTGGCCCAAAACGCCCCTCGAAGGAGCAGGAAATGCCTACTGGACAAACTTTCGTCGTTGTCGGTGCCGGGCAAGCCGGCGGGACTGCTATTCAGAAGTTGCGTGCAGAAGGCTTTGACGGGCGGATCGTGCTCGTCGGCGCCGAATCCCACCTTCCCTATGAGCGGCCACCGCTGTCGAAGTCCTATCTGAAAAATGAAGGATGGCTCTCGCATAAGTCATTGCTGGGCCAACAGTGGTACGACAAACAAGAGGTCGAGGTCCGTCTCGGGACTCGAGCTGTAGCGCTGCGGAGCGACGATCACCAAGTGGTTCTCGACGACGATACGACGCTGGACTACGACAAGATCCTGATCGCAACCGGATCAAGTGCCCGACGATTGAAAGCGCCCGGTGCCGAACTTGCCGGTGTGCACTACCTGAGAACCCTTGAAGACTCCGAAGCGTTGGGTGCCGCCTTGGACAACGCGCCGAACGTCGTGATCGTCGGTGCGAGCTGGATCGGACTGGAAACTGCCGATGCCGCTCTGCAGAAGGGATGCCGGGTCACCGTGATCGGTCCGGGCGAAGCCCCGCTCGAGGCATCCATGGGAACGCTCCTGGGCGGGTATTTTGCTGACGTGCATCGAAGCCATGGCGTCGAATTCGAACTGGGGCGTCGTGTGGTCGGGCTGGAAGGCGCTGAAAGCGTCGAATCCGTCGTCGTCGACGACGGCACAAAATTTCCTGCCGACGTGGTGATCGTGGGGGTCGGGGCCGTTCCTGAGTCTGGATTTCTCGAGGAGCGGTTGCTTGCCGAAGACGGCGGCATCCGTGTCGACTCACGGATGCAGGCCGAGGCGCCCGATGTCTTCGCCGCTGGCGACATCGCTAGCGTGGCCAACCCCCTCTATGGCCGGCAAATGCGGGTCGAGCACTGGAATAATGCACTAATGGAGGGAAAAATTGCCGCACATTCAATGCTCGGACAGTCCTCCGATTTCGACCCGGCACCCTTCTTCTTCACCGACCAGTACGACCTTGCCTTGGAGTACGCCGGACGAGTGGATGCCAGGAGGGCCGATGATCCGGTGATCCGCGGGGATCTTGCTGCCGATCGGTTCCACGCTTTCTGGCTTGTTGACGACGTGGTTGTCGCTGGTCTGCATGTCAACGCGTGGGATGAGGGCATCGAACCGGTCCAGGAGTTGATTCGTTCCCAAGCCCGGGTGGATCCAGCTGAACTAGCCAATCCAGCAGTGCCTCTGACGCAATTGGTGCAGGCGTCCCGACCCTAGGTATTTTCCGCCCATGACCCGGGGCCGGCGCGCCGCCCGGTTCCGGGGGAACAAGTCAGTGGGGTTCAGCGGCTCAGGCCGGTTCCACGCGGAGCCCGGTCGAAGACGGGGGGATGATTCTTCGGCGGGGGCACTGCTGGCGACGGCGCCATCAGGTTGTCGCAGAGCGTCAGGGGCGGTGTTGCACGATGTTGACGACGGTGCCGTCGGGCGCACGGACCAGGAATCTGCGGACTCCCCAGGACTCGGTGTTCAAGGGATGCACGATGTCGTACCCCAGTTCCAGGGCCTCCGAGTAGGCCGCGTCGACGTCGTCCGTGTGGATCGACATCTTTGAATCGACCGGGGAGGTCTCGTCCCGGGTGACGAGTTGAACATTGGCTCCACTCAGCGGTGAGGTGAACCGGGCCACCCAACCCAGATTGAATTCCTCATCGGCCAGACCCAGGAATCCGGTGTAGAACGCCTTCGCGGCCTCTATGTCCTCCACCGGCACATTGGGGGTGATCTTGAGCGAATGCATGGGAACCTCCACGTGGATCGTTACCGTCGATCCTCCACCGAAGGCCGGCCCCTGTCGAGGGGCGTCGGCCTACCTCTTCTTCCTCAGCCGGTTCTCCGCTGGGTGTACGCTTTCACGGTCCTCGGCCCCACGGCCGGGACCACACCGACCCTCGGGGGGAAATAATGGAAGATGCCATCGCGACCGGAATCATCATGGCGGTGATCGGCATGCTCATCGCCGTGCTGGGTGGGCTCGGGCGCGCCCGCCGGCTACCGGCCAGCGCGATGATCGGGATCCGGTTGCCGGCCACGAGGGCCTCCGACGACGCCTGGGAAGAAACCCATGTTGTCGCCGGCCCATGGCTGATGCTGGCCGGGCTGGTCCCCTTCCTTACCGGAATCCTCATCCTGATCCCGGGCGCAAGCATGCCGGAGTGGACCGTCCTGGGCGCTTATGCGGCGATGGTCGTCTTCGTCATCGTTGGTGCGGTGCTCGGTGTTCGGGCTGCCAATGCGGTGAACAGCCCTAGCTAGTGGCGAGCACGGCGATGCCCGTGCAGGCGCAGGCCCACAGAACACTGGCAAAGGTGCCCAGGATGAACCGTTCGGCGGCGCCGTCCTTGCCGAGTTCGGCATAGCGTCCAAGCCCCTTGACCGCGAGCACGATCGCCAGACCCTCCGGCCATCCGCACCAGAGCGTCACGGAGATCGCCGTCCGCTCGAGCACGCCGATCCACGCGCCTCCCTGCAGCACGACTTCGCCGTGGAAATCTGCCGGACCGGTGGCGGAGGCCTCAGGCGGAGGTGGCAAATACGAGCGGTCCCCCGAAGCCCGGGTTCCTTCAGCGCGCAGATCGGCAGCGACGGAGCGTTCCGACAGGCGCAGGATGCTCATGGTCACCGGTCCCCCGCCGACGGCTGCCGCGACGACGGCGAACGAGGCGGCCGCTCCCCACGCGATGCCACCCGTGCCTGCCGCGGCCAGGAGGGCCGCCGCGGCCAACAGGGCCAGCTGGACCGACGCCGTGAGGTAGAGCCAGCGGTTCGTGCTTCCGCGAAGACGACGGAAATACTGCGGGAGCCCACACGCTCCGGCCAGGATCAACAAGACCAAAACAGGCATCCGCTACTCCCCTTCCCCGAATTGTGTGTTGTACCGGGCCAGGGCCACCCCGGCCTGCTCGGCCAGTTGGCGGCACGGGAGCCATAGTCCGGTGGCGAGACGGCTGGAAACCGCTTGCTGGGTGATCCCCAGGCGCAGGGCGGCTTCATGCTGCGAGAGGCCCTGGTCGATGAGCAGGCCCGCAGCCCAGGAGGCTTCGGTGCGTCGGCCATTGACCTCGGCGACCAGCTGGAGTTCGGCTTCGAGGCGTTCCGCCTCTCCCCCGCGCCCCGAGACCGCAACGGAGGCCGGGGCGTGCTTGGCGCGTTCGACGGCGTCGCGGGCTGCTTCAAAGGCCTCGCCGGAGCCGGCGCGCGTCTGTTGGGGTAGCGGGGATTTCACGCTCCCCACCCCCAGGCCCACGCTCCACCGAGCGCTCCGGGCCACCTCCAGGAGTAGGCGCACGGCTGCTACGCCGTCATCCATGACGCCCTGCAGCTCGTCCCCCGCGGTACGCTCGAAGGCTCGGAGCACCGGGAAGTCGGCATTCAACCGGGCCACCAGAACTTCGACCCGGTCGGGGTTGTGTCGTGAATCCCGTTGGTCGATGGTCAAGACGATCATGCCAACAAGGATAAAGCTTTGTAGTTACATATACAAGACTGATGGCTTGTCTGAAGAAGTCGGCGGCTTTTGATCTCGATAGACTGTCAGCCATGCGCAATGTTCGACAATGGATTCCACTACTCGTCATCGATCTGCTGCTGGTGATCATCTTCGCCGTGCTGGGCCGTCGCTCGCATGCCGAGGGGTTGGACCTCGCCGGAATCCTCGGGACGGCCGGCCCGTTCCTGATTTCCTTGCTGGTCTTTTCAGGCATCACCGCTCTCTGGCGGGAGCCTCATCGGATCTGGCCGCATGGGGTGATCACCTGGGTGGGAACCGTCGCATTGGGGCTGATACTCCGGATACTCTTCGGGGCAACCGCCGCGGTGCCGTTCATCATCGTGGCAACCGTCGTGCTCGGGGCGTTCCTCCTCGGCCGCAGACTGGTTTCGGGTCTTTTGGTCCGTCGCAAGGTGCACTCCGCTGGTGCTGTGAACTAGGGTCGAAGCACGAAACAAGTACCGGACGCCGCCGGTACCGGAAGGTGGAGGGACACGAGATGATCACCGCGTTTGTCATGATCCAGACCGCAGCGGACCGCATCCCGGAATGCGCGCAGGAAATCTCCGAACTGGAGGGGATCAGTGAAGTCTATTCCGTGGCCGGTGACTCGGATTTGATTGCCATTGCCCGGGTCCGCAACCACGAGGATCTGGCTGAGGTCATCGCCAACAGGCTCTCCAAGGTCGACGGCGTCGTCGAAACCACCACGCATATTGCCTTCAGGTCATATTCCCAACACGACCTCGACGCGGCGTTCTCGCTCGGGCTCGAATAGACCACGGGGGTCGATCCCCCAAGCGGGACCCGGTGCGGCGTCGGTCGCACCGGGTTCTTCCGCGACTACCCCCCGACGGCCGTGGAGGCGATCCAGCGGCTGAGAACCTGATGAGCGGCACCGGAGTCGATGGCCTCCTCCGCGCGCCTGGCAGCGGCCTCCAGACGCTCTGTCAGACTGCCTGTGGCCAAAAGGTCGAAGGCGACCAGGCCGGCCGCCGCATTCAGGACCACCGCGTCGCGGACCGGCCCCCTGGCACCGTCGAGGACTTCGTGGACGACGGCGGCGTTGTGTCGGGCATCCCCGCCGCGCAGATCGTGCAGCGTGGCCCGTTCCAGGCCGAGATCCCTGGCATCCAGGACCGAGGCAGCCACCGAGCCGTCACGGACCTCCCAGACGTGGTTCGCCGTGGTCGTGGTCATCTCATCCAGACCGTCATCGCCCCTGAAGACCAGGGCCCGGGAGCCCCGGGAAGCCAGGACGCCCGCCATCAGCGGGGCCATGCGTTCATCGGCGCAGCCGATCGCAGACGCGGTAGGACGTGAAGGATTCGTCAACGGGCCCATGAAGTTGAACGCCGTCGCGACCCCCAACCCCGAGCGGGCCGCTGCGGCAAAGCGCATCGAGGGATGGAACATCTGGGCGAAGCAGAAGGTGATGCCGGCTTCATCGAGGATCGTGCCCAACCGTTCGGCCGGGGCGTTCAACCGAACCCCGAGGGCCTCGAGGACATCGGCGGAACCGGAGGAAGAGGAAGCGGCTCGGTTTCCGTGCTTGACCAACCGCGCCCCGGCCCCCGCGCACACCAACGCGGCCATCGTGGAGATGTTCACGGTGTTGTGACGATCGCCACCGGTGCCGACGATATCGAGCTTCTCGCCCGGAATTTCCAGCGGCCGGGCATTGGCGATCATGCCTTCGACGAGTCCTGCCAGCTCCTCCACCGATTCACCCTTGGCTCGAAGAGCAACCAGAAAACCAGCGATATGGATGTCGGAGGCATTTCCGCCCATGATCTCACCCATCGCCCACGTCGCATCCGCGGTCGAAAGATCGTCTCCGCGGATGAGGGAGGTGAGCATAGTTGGCCAATTCGGGAACTCTGATGGCGTAGAAATCGTTGACACGCACCTAGGTTATCTACGTTTTGTAGAAAGTGCGGAATTGTTTCTCCCTTGATATTCCGCGGAACTTAGGCCTGACCCGGCCAAAAAGAAGCGACTCGGCCTCGAATGCATTGGTGTCAGGAGCACTTTTGTAGCCATAATGGCTCTGTGACAACTGCGACTCATAACCTCAATGCCCAGGCGCACCCTGCGCCTAACCGTCCCAACATGGTGTCGGTCGGAACCGTCGTCTGGCTTTCCAGCGAGCTGATGTTCTTCGCCGCGCTATTCGCCATGTACTTCACACTCCGTGCTGCCTCGCCGGAGTTGTGGGCGAACGAGACCTCCAAGCTGAACGTCCCGTTCGCACTTATCAACACGCTCATCCTGGTTTCCAGTTCCTTCTCTTGCCAGCTCGGTGTCTTCCGCGCCGAGGATCTCCAGCCGCGTCGCCTCGGCGGCCTGCTGAACTTCCGCAAGTGGGGAATGGTCGAGTGGTTCATCCTCACCTTCATCCTCGGGGCGATCTTCGTCTCGGTGCAGGCGTTTGAATACACCGAGCTGGTCCACCATGGCGTGTCACTGAGCTCCAACGCCTATGGCTCCGCCTTCTACATCACGACAGGCTTCCACGGCCTGCACGTGGCCGGCGGACTGATCGCCTTCGTCCTGATCATCGGGCGAGCGTACGTGGCCAAGAAGTTTGGTCACTTCGAGGCAACTTCCGCCATCGTCGTGTCGTACTACTGGCACTTCGTCGACGTTGTGTGGATTGCTCTGTTCGCGATCATCTACTTCCTGAAGTAGCACCGGCCTCCCAGGCACCCAAGCATCACCAACCAAATCAAGTGAGGAACCAGCAAGTGAAGGCTCTTTCGCAAAGGCGCCGCCATCCGCTCGCCGCCGTAGCGCTGCTTTTGATGGGCCTGCTCATCACCGGCGGCCTGTACGCCGCGGCGGGCAGCGTCAATGAGGCCAAGGCCGCTACGACCTATAGCGCCAGTGACGTCGATGAAGGCAATAAGCTCTTCGTCGCCAACTGCGCCACCTGCCACGGCATGAATGCCGAAGGCACGACCGATGGCCCCTCGCTTGTAGGTGTCGGCGCCGCAGCCGTCGACTTCCAGGTTGGCACCGGACGCATGCCAATGCAGATGCAGGGGCCCCAGGCCCAGGCCAAGCCGAAGCAGTTCGGCGACGAGGAAACACAGAAGCTCGCAGCGTACGTCGCATCCCTCGGCGCCGGTCCCGCAGTGCCGGACGACGAGGCAGTCGACACGACCGAGGGCAACTCGGCCGCTGGTGGCACGGTCTTCCGCGTCAACTGTGCCATGTGCCACAACGCCGGTGCCGCCGGCGGCGCACTGACCCGTGGCAAGTTCGCTCCCGGGATCTCCGATGTCAGCAGCAAGCACATCTACGAGGCCATGGCGACCGGCCCGCAGAACATGCCTGTCTTCAACGACTCGAACATCACCCCCGAGGAAAAGCGTGACGTCATCACGTTCCTCCAGGAAATCGATGCACAGGGCTCCGCCGGCGGTGCCAGCCTCGGCTCCCTCGGCCCGGTCTCCGAAGGCCTCCTCATCTGGACCGGCGGCCTGGCCATCGTCATCGCCTTCACGATCTGGCTGACCTCCCGGCCGTCCTGATCCGGCGCTGCGGGCCACGGCCCGCACACCACACTTCGTACCAAGGAATTTTGAGAAAAGGATGAGAGAGAACATGGGCGACCATAGTCACGGCAGTCCGAACGATCCGGGCACCGTTGCTAAGGCCGGTCAGGGCTCCGTGGAAAGTTTCCAGGACCCGGGCCTGCCCCCGCATCGGCCGCGTCTCGCCGACGTTGACCCGCGCGCCGCTAAACGGGCTGAACGCCAGGTAACCCTGCTGTTCGTGGTGTCCATCCTGGGCACCGCACTGTTTTTCGTCGCCTACTTCGTCGTGGGACGCACGAGTACATTCAGCGGCATCCGGCTGCAGAACACCCTGCTGGGTCTGGGCACCGCATTCGCGATGATGGGCATCGGCGTGGGGATCGTGCACTGGGCCAAGACCCTGATGCCGGACCACGAAATCACCGAAATGCGCCATGAGATCCGCCCCGAGGCTGAACGCCAGGAAGCGGAAGCCATGATCGGCGACATCCTCGACGAGACGGGCATCAAGCGCCGTCCGCTGATCCGCAACTCGCTGATCGCCGCCGTGGCATTGGCTCCGATTCCGGCCATCTTCATGTTCCGCGACCTGGACCGCACCGGCGCCACCGCCAATGAGATCGTCGACCGGTTGCGTTACACGATGTGGGACAAGGACACCAAGCTCGTCCGGGACCCCTCGGGCACCCCGATCAAGGCCTCGGATGTCCAGATCGGTTCGGCATTCCACGTGATCCCCGAAGGTCTAGACGACACCGAGGATCCGCTGAACGAGAAGGCCAAGGCAGTTGTCCTGCTCATGCGTCTTGATCCGCGGGAGATGGAAATCTCCCCGGAGCGCGAGACCTGGCACCACGACGGCATCGTGGCCTACTCCAAGATCTGCACCCACGTGGGTTGCCCCGTTGCCCTGTATGAGCAGCAGACGCACCACCTGCTGTGCCCGTGCCACCAGTCCACCTTCGACCTCACGCAGGAATGCAAGGTCATTTTCGGTCCGGCCGGTCACGCACTTCCGCAACTTCCGATTACTGTCGATTCGGAGGGCTACCTGGTCGCCCAGAGCGACTTCCATGAGCCCGTCGGTCCGAGCTACTGGGAGCGTGGCTAATCATGTCCTCAACTACTGAGTACCGTCCCAAGACCTCGACCGGCAAGATTGCGAACTTCGTTGACACCCGTGTCGGCGGTTCGGCCATGGTCAAGGAATTCGGTCGCAAGATCTTCCCCGACCACTGGTCGTTCATGTTCGGCGAGGTGGCGTTGTACACCTTCGTCATCCTGCTGATCTCCGGAACGTTCCTGACGTTCTTCTTCGATCCCTCGATGGCCCACACCGTCTACGAAGGCAGCTACAACCCGCTCAAGGGCGTCCACATGTCGGTGGCCATGGCCTCGACGATGGATATCTCCTTCGACGTTCGTGGCGGGCTCTTCATGCGCCAGGTCCACCACTGGTCCGCGCTGCTGTTCGTGGCAGCCGTATCGGTGCACATGCTCCGGGTGTTCTTCACCGGGGCCTTCCGCAAGCCGCGCGAGCTGAACTGGGTCGTCGGAGGCACCTTGCTGATCCTCGCGATGGCAGCCGGTTTCACCGGCTACTCGCTGCCGGACGACCTGCTCTCGGGCAACGGCCTGCGCATCATCGACGGTGTCATCAAGGCACTGCCGGTCGTTGGTACCTTCATCTCGGCCTTCCTGTTCGGCGGGGAATTCCCCGGAACAGCGATCATCGGGCGCCTGTACATGATGCACATCATGTTGGTTCCCGCGTTGATCCTGTTGATGATCGGCATCCACCTGTTCATGGTCGTCGTGCACAAGCACACGCAGTACCGCGGCCCCGGCCGGACCAACGACAACGTCGTCGGCTTCCCGGTTGGCCCGGTCTACGCCGCGAAGGCCGGTGGGTTCTTCTTCATCGTCTTCGGCATCGTTGCGCTGATCTCGGGCTTCTTCCAGATCAACCCGATCTGGAACTACGGACCCTACGACCCCTCCCCCGTCTCGGCCGGTACCCAGCCCGACTGGTACATCGGTTGGGTTGATGGCGCCCTGCGTTTGATGCCTGGTTATCTGGGCAACTTCAGCTTGGAATGGATCATCCCGTTCCCGTGGGGCGGAAACAACCTCATCCTGAACGTGCTGATCCCGATGATTCCTGCAGCAATCCTCATCGGCGCCATGTTCGCGTGGCCGTGGATCGAACGATGGGTCACCAAGGACGACCGCGAACACCACCTGCTGGACCGTCCGCGCAACGCCCCGTTCCGCACCGGTGTCGGCGTGGCCGGCGTCATCTGGTACTGCGTGATGTGGTGCGCGGCCTCCTCGGACCTCATCGCCACGCACTTCCACGTGTCACTGAACGACGTGACGTACTGGTTGCGGGTGCTGTTCTTCCTGGGACCGATCCTCGGGTTCATCGTGGCCCGCCGCATCGCCCTGGCGTTGCAGCGCAAGGACCGCGAGATCGTGCTGCACGGCCGTGAGGCCGGCGTCATCCAGATGTCGCCCGAGGGCGGCTTCTCGGAGCAGCACGCCGAGCTGGACGTCTACAAGCGCTATAAACTGGTTGCCTTCGAATCCCACGAGGTCATGCCGGCGGAAGCCGACAGCACGGGTCATGTCAGCCGCGGTGAGAAGGCGCGTGGTGCGGTCTCGAAGTTCTTCTTCGAAGATCGTGTCGCACCGGTGACCCCGTCCGAGCTGGAGGCCGCCCATGGCCACCACGCCCCGGCCATCGAGGAGTCGTCGGAAGACGCATCGATCGATCGCTAGACACTAGCGGCTTCGGCACCACGAGGGACCCCGACCTTTGAGGTCGGGGTCCCTTGTGTTGCATCCACCTCCCGTGCCGAACGCCTCGTCCCCGTGGATCCCTGGCACTGAATCGAAGAACGGGGTTCCGCTCTGTACCGGGTGCATAGCCGGTCGGGGTCGAGGTCAGCCCCGATGGCGGTGGGGATGTTGGGGTGCCGCGCGATCGCTTCCGGACGCCTCGGGGAGGGATGAAGGCGGCACTCCCCCGCTAGCAGTCCTCAGATTAAGCCGGCCGGGCGGGAGCCCGTGCGGTCGTGACGTTGGCCCGGTGCATCGGATGCCGCCGGTTCCGAAGGGGCGCCGTCACCGTACCGTATCCCCGCACGGTCCCAGGGGGCTCCTGTGGGCCCGGGGCCGGTCAGTGCGTCAGAGGGAGCGGGGCTGGCGTGTCCCGGGCCTCTGGAGCGGCACGAAGAGCTTATAGCGGTCCGCGCGGTAGAGCGAGACGGAATAGTCCACGAGCTCGCGTTTGACGTAGGCATGGCGTTGGATCTTCAACAGCGGGGTACCCGCATCGACCCCCAGATGCTTTGCGTCGTGATGGGTCGCCGCCGTCGCCTCGACCTGGTCCTCGCCCCACTGCATGACCAGCCCGTACCTCTCGTTCAATGAGGCGTATAGCTGTCTGGGTGCCGGATCATCAAGGAACCCCGGAACCCGGTGGGAGGGCAGGTAGTTCTCGTCCAAGTTCATGGGCAGGCCGTCGGCCAACAGCAGGCGACGCAGACGGACCACGGGGGTACCGTCATCCAATTCCATTTCGCGGGCCAGTTGACCGGTGGCGGGGACCTCGTCGAAACGGAGGACCCTCCCCGTGGGGACCATCCCGCGGCGGACCATCTCCTCGCTGTAGGAGGTCAGCTTGACTTGGAGATCGACCTTCGGGAAGGCGGCGAACGTCCCGACACCGACGATGCGTTCGAGCACGCCGTCGTCGACCAGTGCATCGATGGCATTCCTGATGGTCATCCTGGCGACCCCGAACTGTTCGGTCAGCTCGCGCTCGGAAGGAATGGCCCGGCCCGGGTCGCAGACCGCCGTGGCATGGTGGCGCAGGATTTGTTTCACCTGCTCATGCTTCTTCAGCGGCGATGAGGCATCCAGGGTTCCGGCAACCGGAACGGGCGGTCTATGCGACATGCGGTACCCACCATTCATCAATGTGCTTCTTGGTGACCATCCTACCGTTGCCGCCGCAGGACCCTGCGGGGCCGTGGGCGCACAAAAAGGGCGGTTCCCTCCTGGAGGAAGGAACCGCCCCTGATGACGTTGGACCGTTGCCTAGTGGGCGTGGTCTCCGCGGCTGAATTCGTAGACCCAGCCGACCAGCGCGATCACACACAGGCCTGCGCCGATGTAGGTGACCCAGAACCCAACGGCGATGCCGAGGAATCCGGTGGCGGCGGCGGTGCCCAGGACGAGCGGCCACCAGCTCCACGGAGCAAAGGTTCCGATGACACCGGCGTTCTCGTGGATTTCGCCGTCGACGCGATCCTCGGGCCGGTCTCCGACGCGCTTGGCGGTCGAGTACAGGTAGAAGCCGACCATCAGGCCGAGTCCTGCGCACAGTCCCAGGGCCAGGATGCCGACCCATTCATTCCAATCGGTCATGATGCCGTAGAAGACCATCACCGGGACGAAGAACAGGAACAGGACGAGGAAGAGTCCGGTTTCAACTTTCATGGCTACACGTCCTTCTGGTCTGCGGGGCCGAACACCGAGGCTGCCATGGCCGTGGGCGTCACCCGGGCCGAAAGCTCCGGATGGTGCAGGTCCAGGGCAGGACGTTCGGAGCGGATCCGCGGGATCGAGTGGAAGTTGTGCCGCGGCGGCGGGCAGGAGGTCGCCCATTCCAGCGAAGCACCGAAGCCCCATGGATCATCGACCTCGACGCGCTTGGCCGATCGGGCGGTGATCCAGACGTTCCAGAAGAACGGGATCATCGACAGGCCCAGGATGAAGGCGAACACCGTGGAGAACTGGTTCATGGTGGTGAAGCCGTCCTCGGGCAGGTAGTCCGCATACCGGCGCGGCATGCCGATCACACCGAGCCAGTGCTGGATCAGGAACGTGCCGTGGAACCCGAAGAACAACATCCAGAAGTGGATCTTGCCCAGCCGTTCGTTGAGCATCCGGCCGGTCCATTTGGGCCACCAGAAGTAGAAGCCGGCGAACATGGCGAACACGACGGTCCCGAAGACCACGTAGTGGAAGTGGGCGACCACGAAGTAGGTATCCGAAACGTGGATGTCCAGCGTGGGTGCCGAGAGGATGATGCCGGTCAGTCCGCCGAAGAGGAAGGTCACCAGGAACCCGATGCTCCAGAGCATGGGTGTCTCGAAGGTGATGGATCCTCGCCACATCGTGCCGATCCAGTTGAAGAACTTCACCCCGGTGGGCACCGCGATCAGCATGGTCATGAACCCGAAGAACGGCAGGGCGACCGAGCCGGTGGCGTACATGTGGTGCGCCCAGACGGACACGGACAGTGCGGCGATCGAGATCGTTGCGAAGATCAGGCCCTTATAGCCGAAGATCGGCTTGCGGGAAAAGACCGGGAAGATCTCCGAGACGATGCCGAAGAACGGCAGCGCAATGATGTAGACCTCGGGGTGGCCGAAGAACCAGAACAAGTGTTGCCACAACACCGGTCCCCCGGCGTCGGGGTCGTATATATGGGCGCCGAAGCGTCGGTCGGCACCGAGGCCGAACAGGGCGGCGGCCAGCGGCGGGAAGGCCATGAGGATCAGCAGTGAAGTGATCAACGTGTTCCAGCTGAAGATCGACATGCGCCACATGGTCATGCCCGGTGCACGCAGGCAGATGATGGTGGTGATGAAGTTGACCGCACCCAGGATGGTGCCGAAGCCGGACAGGGCCAGGCCGAAGACCCAGAGGTCACCGCCGACCCCCGGACTGAACGTCGTATTCGACAGCGGCGCATAGGCGAACCAACCGAAGGAAGCGGCACCCTGCGGGGTGATGTAGCCGGCCATGGCAATGGTGGAACCGAAGAGGTAGAACCAGAAGGCCAGTGCGTTCAGACGCGGGAACGCCACATCGGGGGCCCCGAGCTGCAGGGGCATGATGACGTTGGCGAAACCGGTGAACAACGGGGTGGCGAACATGAGCAGCATGATGGTGCCGTGCATGGTGAACAGCTGGTTGTACTGCTCCTTCGTCTGCAGGATCTGCATGCCCGGCTCGAAGAGCTCGGCACGGATCAACAGCGCCATGATGCCGCCGATGCAGAAGAAGATGAAGGAGGCGATCAGGTACATGTAACCGATCGTCTTGTGGTCGGTGGAGGTGATCCAGTTGACGACGATGCGTCCCTTGGAGACCGGCACGACCCGGGGGGCGAGGGGCTTGGCCTCGTCCGTGGCGTATTCATAAGTAGTCATCGCGGCCTACTCCCCTTCCTCTCCCGGAATGGTGATGGAATTGACCTCGTCCGGCTTGCGGCTGTAGTCCTTGCCGATGTGTCCGTCTTCCATCTCGGAAAGCTTGGACTTGAACTCGGCTTCGGAAACGACCTCGACGTTGAAGAGCATCTCGGAGTGGTACTCGCCGCACAGCTCGGCACATTTGCCGGCGTACGTGCCCTCCTCCTGCGGAGTGAGGTAGATCGTATTGGTCTTGCCCGGAATCATGTCGAGCTTCTGCAGGAAGGCAGGAACCCAGAAGGAGTGGATGACGTCACGGCTGTTCAGCTCGAGCGTCACCGAGGTGTCGACCGGCAGGTACAACGTGGCGATTTCATCGTTCTTGCCCTTGGAACCATCCAAGTGGGCCTGAACGCTGGCATCGTACTTTTCTTCGCCCTGGTAGGAATAGTTGTAATCCCAGGCCCACTGCTTCGCCTGGACATCAACGACCAGTTCGGAATCGACGGGTTCTTCGATGGCGGTCTGGGTGCTATCCGAGAACGTGAAGAACGTCAGGACCATCATCAACGGCACTGCCGTGTAGAGGATCTCCATGGGGAGGTTGTAGCTGAGCTGGCGTGGGAAACCGACTTCGCCCTTACGGCGGCGGTAGGCCACGATGCACCAGATCATCAGCCCCCAGGTCATGATGCCGACCAGAAGGACGGTGACCCATGTGTGGACCCAGAGATCCTGGATGCTTGCAGTGTGGTTGGTGATATCCCGGGATTCGTTCGGGAGCCAGCCACGCTGGACTTGTTCTGAACAACCCGTCAGCAGCAGCGCCCCCGCGCCGGCGATGGCCAGTACCTTGGCCTTGCCCCTGCGACTGCTGCTGGTTCGGTCTTGCGAACTCACAGACGGCCCTTCCTCTTTGTTGGTGCGATACGTGGTCTCGGAGCTGCCAGATTCGGTTCCGGCCGCAGCAAGGCATCCGGCACCGGCACTTCGAGACCAATAGTTTTACTACTCATCGTAGAGCTTACCCTCTCGAACGACGGAATGCCGACCGAAACCCCGTGTCAACCGATGGTTACGTTGACGTGGGATTCAGGTCGGCAGCGTCCTAGTGGAACGAGTCGCCGCAGGCGCAGGAGCCGCCGGCGTTGGGGTTGTCGATGGTGAAGCCCTGCTTGGAGATGGTGTCCTCGAAGTCGATGGAGGCACCGGCGAGGTAGGGCACGCTCATCTTGTCGATGATGACGTCGACCCCCTCGAAGGTGCGCACGGCATCACCATCGAGCTGGCGCTCGTCGAAGTAGAGCTGGTAGATCAGGCCGGAGCAGCCACCCGGCTGGACGGCCACGCGCAGGCGGAGATCGGTTCGCCCTTCCTGCTCCAACAGGCTGCGGACCTTTTCCGCGGCCACATCGGAGAGAAGCACCTCGTGGGTCTTGAGCTCCTCGGTGGAACCGGCGGTCGAATCATTGGTCGTGGCGGTCATCTGGTCCTCCAATATTGCTTGTTCCGGAGGGCGGCACCGTAGCGTGCCGTCCCCTCATGTCCCATGGTACGACAGGCACCCTTATTTCAGTCCTTCTGAATCAAGCCGCGCCAGAAGCAGTGCTTCGGCGATGACGGCCTTGCGGAAATCCTCGAGATGCAGCGACTCGTTGGCGCTATGGGCCCGCGAGTCGGGGTCCTCGACCCCGGTGACCAGGATCTGGGCCTGCGGGTAGACATCGAGCAGATCGGCGATGAACGGAATCGAGCCGCCGATGCCGGTTTCCACGGGGGTGACGCCCCAGGCCTTCTCCAAGGACCACAGGCTGGCCCGGGCGGCTGCCGCCTGGGTGTCGGTGGAGAAGGCATTGCCCTGTTCGACGGCGGTGAAGTCGACCTGGGCGCCGAAGAGGTCCTGTGACTCCACGTGGCGTTGCAGCGCCTCGGCTGCTTCCTGCGGATCCTGGCCGGGGGCCAACCTGACGCTGATCTTCAGCCGGGTCGACGGCTGCAGGGTGTTGGAAGACAGATCCACGGAAGGCATGTCCATGCCGATGACCGACAGTGCCGGTTTGTTCCAGAGCCGGTCGGCCAGCGCGCCGGTACCGGCCAGGCGGTATCCCTCGACCACCGAGGAATCGGCCCGGAAGTCGGCCTCGGCGTAGTCCACCGGATCGGTGTCGCGGGCCAGCAGACCCTCGACGGCGACGTTGCCTTCATCATCATGGAAGGAGGCGATCAGTCGCGCGGCCACGGTGGGGGCATCGAGGACCGGGCCACCGAACATGCCCGAATGCACTGCGTGGTCCAGGACGCGGACTTCGATCTCGGCGCCGACCATCCCCCGCAAGCTGGTGGTCAAGGCCGGGACACCGACCTTCCAGTTGCTGGAATCGGCCACGACGATCACATCGGAGGCCAACAGTTCGCGGTGCTTCTCCAGGAACGGGCGGAAGGAGGGCGAACCGGCTTCCTCCTCCCCCTCGAAGAAATAGGTCACTCCGACGCCGAAGTCCTCCACGACGTCGAGCACCGCGCGCAGCGAGGCGATGTGGACCATGATGCCCGCCTTGTCATCGGCGGCACCACGACCGTACAGCCGGCCCTCGGATTCGGTGGCTTCGAAGGGGGCGGTGTTCCACAGGTCCGGATCCCCCGGGGGCTGGACATCGTGGTGGGCGTACAGCAGGATCGTTGGCTTGCCGGGCTGGGCCGGGCGCCGGCCCACGACGGCCGGGGAGCCCGGCTTGCCCTCGGGGGTGTCCACCGAAAGGATCTGCACGTCCTCCATGCCGGTGGAACGGACCAATGCGGCGACGGCTTCGGCGCTGCGATCGAGTTCGGCGGCATCGAAGGCCTCCCAGGCGATCCCGGGGATGGCGACAAGGGATTTCAGCTCGGTCAGGGTCTGGTCGATGGCACGGTTCACGCGCTCGGTGATCGCTGCCAGATCGACGCCGTGATCGACGGCGGCGGAAACGGGTTCGGAAGTAGTCATGGCTTCAGCCTACAACCGCCCGGCGTTTCGGCTGCGGGAGAGGCCCGGCTAGACTTGGCACGTGTTTGGAAGCAAAAAAGCCGATGCCGCACAGCCGCCGGCCACCCCAGAAGAGTCAGACAGCCCGGCCCTAGGCAAGGGCACGCCGACGCCGAGGCGCAACAGCCAGCAGGCGCAGAACAAGCGTCCCCTGGTGCCCAGCGACCGGAAGGCGGCCAAGGCCCAGGCGCGCCAGCAGCGTTCGGCCGCCCAGGAGCGGATGCGTCTGGCCAACGAGACCGGCGACGAACGCTACCTCTCGACCCGGGACAAGGGTCCGCAGAAGCGTTTCGCCCGCAACTTCGTGGACTCCCGCTGGATGGTCGGTGAGTTCCTGATGATCATCATCCTGGTCTTCCTCATCATCTCCTTCTCGATGAGCAGCAACATCCAGGTCACCGCCTACGTCACCTTCGGTTTGTGGATCGTCCTGGGCGTCACGGTCCTGGACTCGTTCATCATGACGCGCCAGCTCAAACGGCGCTTGACCGATAAGTTCGGCACCCGGGACCGTGGAGTGCTGTGGTACGCGGCGATGCGCGGCCTGCAGTTCCGCAAGCTGCGCCTGCCGAAGCCGCAGGTCGCCCGCGGCGGACCGGTCGACTGACCGCACTGCTTCCCGGAGCATGCAACGAGGGCCCCCACCATCGGTGGGGGCCCTCGTTGCCTGTGTGCAGGATCAGCGACCGGAGAAGGCCTTGCGCAATCCGCGGTTGATCCGGGCGACCCAGAACGGGCCTTCATACAGGAAGGCGGTGTACCCCTGGACCAGATCCGCCCCGGCCGCCAGGCGTTCCAGGACATCGTCCGCCGTCTCCACTCCCCCGACCGAGATCACCGTGGACTCCTGTGGCAAGGTCGAGCGCAGGCGGCGCAGCACGTCCAATGACCTGGACTTCAGCGGGGCACCACTCAGACCGCCGGCTCCGTATTCGCGGATCCGATCGGGAACCGTGACCAATCCGGTGCGCTCGATGGTGGTGTTGGTGGCCACGACTCCTTCCAACCCGAGCTCGGTGACCAGCGCGGCCACGTCATCGACATCAGAGTCCGCCAGATCGGGGGCGATCTTCACCAGGAGGGGGACATGCCTTCCCGTGGTCCGGTCCGCTTCGGCCCCGACGGCGGCCAGCAGTGGACGCAACGAGTCGATGCCCTGGAGCAGGCGCAGCCCAGGAGTGTTCGGGGAACTGACGTTGACCACCAGGTAGTCCGCCGCGCCAGCCAGTTCCCGGGTTCCTGCCAGATAGTCCTCGATGGCATCGTCCAGCTCGACTAGTTTGGTCTTGCCGATGTTCAGGCCCACGACCGGCCGGTCGGGGCCGAACCGTCGGGTCAGGACGGGCAACGCGGCTCGGATCCGGGGGGCGACCGCTGCGGCACCGTCGTTGTTGAATCCCATCCGGTTGATCACCGCACGATCCTCGACGAGCCGGAACAGTCGTGGTTTCGGGTTCCCTGGTTGGGCCTGGCCGGTGATCGTCCCGATTTCGAGATGCCCGAAGCCCAGATCCGCCAAGGCCGCAACCCCGTGGCCCTCCTTGTCGAAACCGGCAGCCAGACCGAAGGGTGAGGGAAAATCAAGGCCCATGACCCGGCGCTTCAGGCTTGGGTGCGGCCGGGTGATCCGGCGCAGCACCGCCGAAGCCCCGGTGGTTTCGGCCAGGCGGATGAGCCGGAAGCCGATCTGGTGGGCCTTTTCGGGATCCATGCCGGAGAAGACCACACGGAAGAACGTCGGGTAGAAGCGCATGCCACCAGTCTTCCCTGCCCATGCTGCCGCTGCCAACTCCACCATGGATATGCTCGACACATGCATAGCGAGGAACCGCAGTACGCGGTCGACACCCGTCCCGGGCAGTGGGTCGAGGATGAACTGGGGCCGGGATTCAGCTACACCACGATTGCCCGCGGACGGGATGAGGAAGGTCCCCTCAGTGCCACGTTGGTGCGCTACCTGCCCGTCGAGGCGTCCTCGCCGGAGCCACCCCGGGAACAGAAGCATTGGCGCGATGCCATGCTCAACCTCCGCCAGGGACTGGACCGGGTCCTGGCCGGCGGGCCGCAGGCCGGCGCCGCCACCGAGGAGCCCACCGACGTCGTGCTGGGGATGCATGGCTGGACCGACTATTTCTACAACGCGGAACTGGCCAGGTATTGGGCCGGACGGGGATACCGTTTCTACGCGTTGGATCTGCGCCGGTACGGTCGCAGCCTCAGATCCTGGCAGACCCCGGGATTCGTCACCTCGCTCACCGAGTACGACGTCGATATCGAAGCCGCGCTGGCCACGATCAGGGAGGATGTGGGTCCGGTGGGCCGGACCCTCTGCGTGGCCCACTCCACCGGGGGTCTCACGGCGAGCCTCTACGCCCATCGCCACCCCGGGGTGTTCACGGCGCTGATCCTGAATTCACCCTGGCTGGAGATGCAGGGCAGCTGGTTGGTCCGCAACGCGGCCGCCGGACTACTCGATCCGTTGGCGAGGGTGCGGCCCAAGGCCAGGATCAAGCTCCCCGAGGTCGACCACTACTGGCAGTCCCTGTCCAACCGGGCGCATGGGGAATGGGACATCCATCCACTCTGGCGCCCACGCCATGCCTTCCCGGTCACCGCCGGATGGATCACTGCGGTCCTGGCCGGACACGCGGAGGTCAACCGGGGACTGGATATCAAGGCACCGGTGTTGGTGATGACCTCAGACCGGACGCATCTGGGGACCTCCTTCGAACCCGAGATGCTGGTTTCGGACACCGTCATCGAGGTGGAGACGGTCAGGCAGCGGGCCCTGAAGCTGGGCCACGAGGTGGCGATCGTGCGGATTGAAGCGGGTATGCATGACCTGTTCACCTCTGCTGCGCGGACCCGTGCGAAGGCCTACGAGGCGGTGACCCGGTTCTGCGACGGGTACGTCCCCGCGCCCTGAGCGGTTCCGGCATTCATTCGGTGGGGGTGTCCATGGCGGCGCCGAAGCGCCGATCGCGGCGGGCGTAGATCCCGACGGCCTCCCAGAGCGTGCGCCGGTCCACATCGGGCCAGAGCACATCCATGAAGACCATTTCGGCGTAGGCGGATTGCCAGAGCATGAAGTTGGAGGTCCGTTGCTCCCCCGAGGACCGCAGGAACAGGTCGACATCGGGAAGATCCGGTTCGTCCAGATAGCGTCCGATGGTCTTCTCGGAGATCCCGCGGGGTTTCAGCCGCCCGGCGGCGACATCCTCGGCGATCGCCGACACCGCGTCGGCGATCTCGGCCCGGCCACCATAGTTCACGCACATGGTCAGATGGCAGACGTCGTTGTCCTTGGTCTGTTCCTCGGCCTCGAGCAGTTCGTTGACCACCGAACGCCAGAGCCTGGGGCGCCGGCCGGCCCAGCGCACCCGGACCCCCCAGGCGTCGAGCTGGTCCCGCTGCCGGTGGAGCACATCCCGGTTGAAGCCCATCAGGAACCTGACTTCCTCGGGGCTGCGCTTCCAGTTTTCGGTGGAAAAGGCGTAGACCGACACGTATTTCACGCCCAGTTCGATCGCCCCGGCCATCACATCGAGCAGCGCGGCCTCCCCCGCCTTATGTCCTTCCGTGCGTGGCAGTCCGCGTTGGTTGGCCCAGCGTCCGTTGCCGTCCATCACGATGGCCACATGCCGGGGCACCAGCTCGGCGGGGATGCGTGGGGCCGTGGCACCACTGGGGTGCGGCCACGGGGCGAGGACGTCGGGACGGTTCGCCCGCTGGCGGGAGGATCGCTTCATCAATCAGGCTCTTTCCACGTGTTTGAGGGACTTGACGACCCGTTCCAGATGCCATTGCAGATACCCCGCCACCATACCGGCAGCCTCCCGTCGGGCCGAGGCATCGGCGTGAAGCGTCGCAGGCCAATCCCCGGTGAGCAGGGCGGCCAGCAGGGAAACGGTCGCCGGGGCCGGGGAGCTGGACCCGGCAGGACGGCATTCGGCGCAGACGACCCCGCCCAGGGGGATGTTCAGGGCGGTATGCGGGCCGGGGGCCCCGCAGTGCACGCAGTCGGTGAAGCTCGGGGCCCACCCGGCGGTGGCCAGCGCCCGGAGCAGATAGGAATCCAGCAGCAGGCCGGGATCCTGGGCGCCGCGGGCCATCGCCGCGATGGCACCGTGGAGCAACCTGAACTGGGTGGCCGCGGATTCGGTATCGGCTTCGGTGAGGCGCTCGGCGGTTTCGGCCATGGCGCTGGCACTGGTGTATCTCGAATAGTCCAGCGACAGGGACTGGCCGTAGGGATGGCGCAATTGGGCCTGGGTGATGATGTCCAGGCTCCGACCACGGACGACCTGGGCCTCTACGAACATGAAAGGCTCCAGGGTGGCCCCCATTTTGGAGCTGGTGCGGCGCACCCCCTTGGCCACGGCACGGACCTGGCCGTGATCGGAGGTCAGCAACACGATGATCCGGTCGGCCTCGCCCAACTTATAGGTGCGCAGGACCAGACCCCGGGTCCGGTAGGACTTCGCGGCGAAACTGGAACGGGGCACGGCTCCAGTATCCCAGAGAAGCCGTGCCCCATGTGCCGCCGGTGGCTGTAGTTGCCGCCTCAGGCCTGCTGTGCGTTGTCCCAGATTGCCCGGTTGACCGCCGAGATGACGGCCTTCAAGGAGGCGGTGGTGGTGTTCGCATCGATCCCCACGCCCCACAGCACACGTTCGCCGACCGCGCATTCGACGTAGGCGGCGGCCTGGGCCGAACCGCCTTCACTCAACGCGTGTTCGGTGTAGTCCAGGACGCGCAGATCCACGCCGTCGGCGGAGAGGATGTTCACCAGCGCGTTGATCGGGCCGTTTCCGGTTCCCGAACGTTCCTGCTCGACGCCGTTGGAGACCAGGGCCATGTCCAGGGTGAACGACCCGTCCTCGTCGGTGCGGGTGCGCGTGTTCCCCAACCGGTAGTGGCCCCAGCTCTCCCCCTCGAAGGTTTCGCAGGGCAGGTACTCGTTCTGGAACTGCTGCCAGATGCTTGCCGGGCTGATCTCCCCGCCGTCGCCTTCGGCCAGGCGTTGGATGACCCCGGAGAATTCGATCTGTGCCCGACGTGGCAGGTCCAGTGAATGGTCGTGCTTGAGCACGTAGGCGACCCCGCCCTTGCCGGACTGCGAGTTCACCCGGATGACCGCCTCGTAGGACCTGCCGATGTCCTGCGGATCGACCGGCAGGTAGGGAACGGCCCACGGGATGTCGTTGATGTCCTTGCCCGCTGCGGCGGCCTTGGCCTCCATATGTTCGAAGCCCTTCTTGATGGCGTCCTGGTGGGAGCCGGAGAAGGCGGTGAAGACCAGATCGCCACCATAGGGTGAACGTTCCGCGACGGGCAGCTGGTTGCAGTATTCGACGGTGCGGCGGATCGACTCCATGTCGGAGAAGTCGATCATCGGGTCGATGCCCTGTCCGTAGAGGTTCATCCCCAGGGTGATCAGGTCGACGTTGCCGGTGCGCTCCCCATTGCCGAACAGGCATCCTTCGATGCGGTCGGCGCCGGCCATGTAGCCCAGTTCCGCGGCCGCTACCCCGGTGCCCCGGTCGTTGTGGGGGTGCAGGGAGAGGATGATGGAGTCGCGGTTGCGCAGGTTGCGGTGCATCCATTCGATCGAATCCGCGTAGACGTTGGGGGTGGCCATCTCCACCGTGGCGGGCAGGTTGAGGATCATCTGGTTC
Organism: Arthrobacter sp. AOP36-A1-22; assembly: GCF_052377615.1. NCBI lineage: Bacteria > Bacillati > Actinomycetota > Actinomycetes > Micrococcales > Micrococcaceae > Arthrobacter > Arthrobacter sp. AOP36-A1-22. The sequence goes on along the minus strand of NZ_JBQSWX010000007.1, from coordinate 65,667 downwards.
TCCGGGGAGGCCTCGAGGACCTCGGCCACGGAGTCGGAGATGCGGCGGGCGAACTCCAGTTCGGTCCCGGTGTAGGACTCGGGCGAGTACTCGTAGGTGATCCTGGTGCCGGTCAGCTGTTCCTCGAACTTCTTGCACAGCCGGGCCCCGGTCAGTGCGATGTCCACGATGCCGTCCTGGTCCTGCTTGAATACCACCTCACGCTGGAGCACCGAGGTGGAGTTGTACAGGTGCACGATCGCCTGCTTGGCCCCTTCGAGGGATTCGTAGGTCCGCTCGATCAGGTGTTCGCGGGCCTGGGTGAGGACCTGGATGGACACGTCCTCGGGGATGCGGTCCCGTTCGATGAGCTGGCGGACGAAATCGAAGTCCGTCTGCGAGGCCGAGGGGAAACCGACTTCGATCTCCTTATAGCCCATCTTCACGAGCAGATCGAACATCTGGTGCTTGCGTTCGGGGCTCATCGGATCGATGAGGGCCTGGTTGCCGTCCCGCAGATCGACGGCGCACCACCGCGGTGCCTTGTCGATGATCTTGTCCGGCCAGGTGCGGTCGGGCAGTTCGACGGTGATCTGATCCTGGAAGGGGATGTACTTCTGGATCGGCATTCCTGAGGGCTTTTGCATGTTCTGCATGGATCTAGGGGGCCTTTTCAGTGGTGGTTGAAAATGCAGGCCGGCAGCACGAAACTCCGCAACGAGGGGTCGGCCCTAGTGACTGGTGTCCAGAAGATCCCCGTCGCGGCTACCTAGTAGAAGGAGTTCCGCATGCATGAAATTCACCCTAGCATCAGGTCCGGGCCGGTTCGAAGGTCCGCACCGAATGTTTCGTCGGTGGGGCCGGCCCTAGAATCCGAGGCGGCCGAGCTGTTTCGGATCCCGCTGCCATTCCTTGGCGACCTTCACATGCAGGTCGAGGTAGACCCGGGTTCCCATCAGCGCCTCGATCCCCTGCCGGGCCCGGGTCCCGACCTCCCGCAGCCGTGAACCGGCCCGGCCGATGATGATCGCCTTCTGCGAGGAGCGTTCGACGAACAGGTTGACGTGGATGTCCAGCATCGGGCTGTCCTCCGGCCGGTCCTCGCGCGGGATGACCTCCTCGACGACGACGGCCAGGGAATGCGGCAACTCGTCGCGGACCCCCTCCAGGGCGGCTTCGCGGATGAGCTCGGCGATCAACACGGACTCCGGCTCGTCCGTCAGTTCCCCGTCCGGATACAGCGGCGGGGACAACGGCATGGTCTTCGCCAGGACATCCGAGACGGCTTCGACCTGGAAGTCCCCGGTGGCCGAAACGGGCACGACGGCGGCCCAGCCCGACTCCCCCAGGGTCTCGACCCCCAATTCGGTGACGGCCACCAGCTGGCGGGCCAGGGCCGACCGGTCGACCAGATCCGCCTTGGTCACGATCGCCACGATGGGCTTGCGCTTCAACTGGCCGAGTTGGGTGGCGATGAACCGGTCACCGGGGCCGATCTTCTCGTTGGCCGGGATGCAGAATCCGATGGCGTCGACCTCGGAGAGGGTCTCGGCGACCAGATCGTTGAGGCGTTGACCCAGCAGGGTGCGCGGCCGGTGCAGCCCGGGGGTGTCCACGAGGACCAGTTGGGCGTCATCGCGGTGGACGATCCCGCGGATGGTGTGCCGTGTCGTTTGGGGCTTGGCCGAGGTGATGGCGATCTTCTGACCGACCAGGGCGTTGGTCAAGGTCGACTTGCCGGCGTTGGGCCGCCCCACGAAGGAGGTGAAACCGGCCCGGAAATCCTCGGGCCATTCGGTGGGTAGCGCGCTGACGGCGCGCCGCGGGCCCACCCCGGGTTCCTGGACCACGGACTCGGAGACATGCGGTGGCCGGGACTGCGGGGCCCTGGCTGCCTGGTGGGGGTTCTTGCCTGCTCCGCGACGTGCTGGCCCGGGGTTGCGGCGTTGCTGTGCTGCCATCGGTTTCATTCCTTGTTCTCGCGGGGGACGTCGTCGGCGGCCAAACGGCCCAACGATCCCTCATCATTGTCTGCGGCTTCGGGGTATTCGTCGACCCAGGCCAGGACGAAACCGATCCGGTTGCGCCGTCCGGCGAGGCGTTCGGCGTGGATGCGGATGCCGTCGACGGTGACCTCGGAACCGACGATCGGCACCCGGCCCAACGTCTTGGCCAGCAGGCCGCCGACGGTGTCGACCTCGTCGTCGGTGATCCGGCGTTGGAACAGTTCGGCGAAGTCATCGATGCTCATCCGGGCGCTGACCCGGAAGACGCCGTCCTCCAGCTCCTCGGACTCGTTCGTGGAATCGTCGTATTCGTCGTCGATCTCCCCGACGATCTCCTCGATCAGGTCCTCCAGGGTGACCAGGCCCGCGGTACCACCGTACTCGTCGATGACGATGGCCACGTGGGTGGATTCGCGTTGGAGTTCCTGGAGCAGTTCGGCCACGGACTTCGATTCGGGCACGTAGCGTACGTCGCGGCAGGCCTGTTCGACCAGGTGGTGGTCATCGGGCCGGGCATGCAGGCGGGCCGCGACGTCCTTGAGGTAGATGATGCCCACGATCTGGTCGGGGTTGTCGCGGATGACCGGGATGCGTGAGCAGCCCGAACGCAGGAACAGGCTCATCGCCTCTCCGAGGCTGGAGCCGTGGTCGACCGTCACCATATCGGTACGCGGCACCATCACGGCCCTGACCCGGGTATCGCCCAGCTCGAAGACCGAGTGGATCAAATCGGCTTCGACGTCCTCGATGATGTCGGCCTCGTGGGCGCGGTCGACCATGTCACGGAACTGTTCTTCGGTGAAGAACGCCTCCTCGGTCGCCGGGGCGCCCTTGGCCACGCTGCTGCCCAGGCTGACCAGCCAGCCGGGGATCGGTCCCAGGACCAGGCGCAGCACACGGACCATCGGCGCGCTGAGCACCACGACGCTGCGGCTGCGGACCCGCCCGTAACGGCGTGGGGAGACCCCGACCAGGACGAACCCGACCGCTGCCATGGTGACGGTGGCCAGCAGGCCTGCCCACCAGATGTTGTCCAACAGGTCGTGGTAGAGCAGGGCGATCGCCACCGCACCGGCGGTTTCGAACCAGATCCTCCAGAACCGCACGGCATGGGTATGGGCTGCCGGATCGGAAAGGATCAGGCGCAACTGCCGGCGGGGGCGCTCCGCCAGCATGTCTTCCGCCTCCTGCCGGGGCAAGGCCAGGAAGGCCGCTTCGGAGGCCGTGAGGATCGCCGCGCAACAGACGAAGACCAACGCCAGGGCCAGCAGCAGGGCAGGAATCATTCGGTGGTCTCGCGGGGAGCCTTCCGACCGAGGAACTCCTCCAGCAGGGTGCGTTGCAGGGAGAACATCTCTTCCTTCTCCTGGGGTTCCTCATGATCGAAACCCAGCAGGTGGAGGGTGCCGTGGGTGGCCAGCAACAGGATCTCGTCCTCCGTGGAGTGGCCCCCGCTTTCGGCTTGCCGGGCGGCGACCTGGGGGCAGATGACCAGATCCCCGAGCATCCCCGCGGGGGCCAGCGAGCCGGGGCTGCCCGGACGCAGTTCATCCATGGGGAAGGACATCACGTCGGTGGGTCCATCCAGATCCATCCAATCCACGTGCAGGCGCTCGATGCCCTCCTCGTCGAGCAGGATGACGGAGACCTCCGCCTCGGGGTGGACGCGGAGGGAATGCAGGATATGCCGGATGAGGCGCTCGAGTGCCTCGAGGTCGGCCTCGACCCCCGATTCGTTGTTGACTTCGATGCTCATGTTCTAGGACTCCGGCTCGGTGGCTTGTACGGTCGGGGGCTGTTCTTCGCTGCCGGCTTCCGCCGCCCGACGGTGGGCGATCCGTTCGCGGGCCGCGGCGTTGTCCTGTGCGGCGGCGCGACGGCGTTCGGACCCGGTGTCCTCCTGCGGGTCGTCCGCCCATTTCTCATAGGCGCTGACGATGTCCCCGACCAGCCGGTGGCGCACCACATCGGTGGCGTCGAGATGGCAGAAGGTGATGTCCTCGACCGAGCCCAGGATCTGCGAGACGACCTTCAGCCCCGATCTGGACCCGCCGGGCAGGTCGATCTGGGTGATGTCGCCGGTGACGACGATCCTGGAGCCGAAGCCCAGCCGGGTCAGGAACATCTTCATCTGTTCCGGCGTCGTGTTCTGGGCCTCGTCCAGGATGATGAACGCGTCGTTGAGCGTCCGTCCGCGCATATAGGCCAGGGGGGCCACCTCGATGGTCCCGGCGGCCATCAGGCGCGGAATGGATTCCGGATCGATCATGTCGTGCAGCGCGTCGTAGAGCGGGCGGAGATACGGATCGATCTTCTCGTTCAGGGATCCGGGCAGGAAGCCGAGCTTCTCCCCCGCCTCGACGGCCGGACGGGTGAGGATGATCCGGTTGACCTCCTTGGCCTGGAGGGCCTGGACGGCCTTGGCCATGGCCAGATAGGTCTTGCCGGTGCCGGCAGGTCCGATCCCGAAGATCACCGTATTGGCGTCTATGGCATCGACGTAGGCCTTCTGGTTGACCGTTTTGGGGCGGATGCGTTTGCCGCGCCCGGAAATGATGTTCAATCCGAAGGTCTCCGACCCGGAACGGTGCACCGCGCCGTCGGTTTCGACCATCCGGACGAGCTGTTCGACCAGTTGGGCGGAAACGCGGGTGCCCCGCGCGGCCAGCGAGCGGGCTTCCTTCACCACGTGTTCGGCCCGTCCCGCCGGAGCGGACTCACCGGTGATGCGCAGTTCGTTGCCGCGGACATGCAGGTCCACGGAGGGATAGACCCCCTCGAGGATGCGCAGGACCTCGTCGTTCGCGCCGAGCGCACCGATCATCTGCTCGCTGCTGGAAAACGTGATCACCGTGGCCCGGTTCGCTTCCGGTGCGGTGGTGTTGTCCTCGTCGGTCATCCTAGTGGGTTGGCCCTCCCGATCGCGTGCTGGTTGACAGCCGTTCCGACCGCTGCAATGCGGTCGTTCGGCACCCTTCCATCCTACGGGACAAGCCCGCAGGAGGCGCTCGTTATTCATGCAACTGTATATATCGGTCTTGCAACGGTCCTGCTTGGGGCGCCGAAGTGGGGCCCCGACCCCGGCCTCGTGTGCCAATATTAATGGTCGGTCGCGGCACGCGTGTGTCTCCGCCCCGTCTTTGAACCTCCACCGAGCCGAAGGATTCCCCCCACGTGATCGCCGCCCACACCAACCGCCGGACCCGCGGTCGCATGGTGATGCTGATTGCGGTGCTGTCCCTGGGGGCGGTTTCGGCGTGCGTGGGATCCCCGGAGGGCTTCCCGAGCAGCATGCCGGCGGCCACCGACGTCTCCTCCTCCGTGGCGGGACGCAGCAGTTCGGCGGCGTTGGAATCACTGAGCGGTCCGCATCTGTCCCCGATCTACTGGCTGGGTGAACGCGATTCGACCGTCTACCTCTATCGGGAGTACGTCGCCGCCGAGGATCAGGGTGATCCGGTCACCACGGCGATCAAATACCTCACCGAACAGCAGCCCGACGATCCGGATTACTTCAACCTCTGGAGCAAACCCTCGCGGATCGGCACCTCGATCGACGCCGACAACGTCATCACCGTCGACCTCTCGGCCGACGCCTTCCACCGCAAGCTCGACGACGGTCTGGCCCAGCGGGCCATCCAGCAACTGGTCTACACCACGACGGCCGCGGCCGCCGCGTCGGGGCTGATCGGACAGGAACCGGCCGCCAGCGTCAACATCCTGGTGGACGGGCATTCGGGCTTCAATGCCTTCGGGCATGTGGAACTGACCGGGCCGATCCAGCGCAATAGCCGATTCCGGGCCCCCATCTGGATCATCGACCCCCAGCAAGGGGCCGAGGTCCCGGCCGGAGCGCTGAAGATCCAGGGCACCTCGGCCACCTTCGCCGGGGGGACCCACTGGGAACTGACGCGCAGCGAAGAAGACAAACAGGTGCGCGTCGACTCCGGGACCGTGAAGCTCGGTGAGGGTGATCTGGCCGATAACGCCTTCGCCCTGACCTCCGGCGTCGAACCCGGGGAATACACGCTCTCCGTCTGGGGCACCAAGGACGGTTCCAGCGACCGGCAGGCCGAGGACTCCAAGACCATCACCGTGAAGTAGGGCGGCCTCCCCGGCCTAGAGGTCCAGCAGCCCGGCCACCTGGCGGGCGACGACCAGCGCGGCCGGCCCGGCCGTCGAAGCGCGCAGGACATGGCGTCCCAGGACCGCGGTCTTCGCTCCGGCTTCCACGAGCCGGGAGACCTCGGAATCGGCGATGCCCCCCTCGGGGCCGACCAGCAACAGGATGCGCGGACGGGCGGCCGTAGGATCCGGGGTTCCGGACTCGTCCATGAAATCCCGGACGACGGCGGACAGCGGTTCGGTGGCCCCCTCATGCAGGATGACCGCCAGTTCGGGGCCCTTCCCGGCCCCGGTAAGACCCAACCTCGCGGCCAGCTGCGCCGTCGACACGACCGGGGCGACCTCGGGGCGACGACTCCGCCGGGATTGTTTGACCGCCGAGCGGACCGTCGCCTCCCATTTGGCCCTGCCCTTTTCGGCCTTTGCCGCCGGCCAACGGACCACCGAGCGGTCGGACTGCCACGGCTGGATGGCGTCCACGCCCAGCTCCACGGCCGCCTCGACGGCCTGCAGATCCCGGTCCCCCTTGGCGAGGGCCTGGACCAGGACCAGCTGGACCGGTGGCTGCTCCTCGTGCTCGATCCGGTCGATGACGGCGCTCAGGGACGCCTTCCCCGCCTGCCGGACGGTGCAGACGGCGCGGGTACCCGTCCCGTCGAGCAGATCGATCTGCTCTCCGGGACGGACCCTTTTGACCGTCACCGCGTGGTGGCCTTCGGGCCCGTCGAGGTCGACGGCGTCGCCGGGGGCCGCCGTGGCGGGCAGCCCCTCATCGAGCAGGAACGCCTGGTTGCTCATCAGGCGCGGTGGCCCAACTTATCGCGTAGCCGTGAAAAGACCCCGCCCCGTTCGGCCAACCGGCCCTCGGCGAATTCCTCGTCACGCAGGGTGGCCAGACGTTCGAGCAGCTCACGCTGTTCGTCGTCGATCTTCGTGGGGGTCTCCACCTGCAGGTGGACGACCAGATCGCCGCGGCTGCCCCCGCGCAGCCGGGGGACGCCCAGCTGGGAGAGCTTGACCGTATCGGCCGACTGGGTGCCCGGCTCGATCAGGATGTCCTGCTCGCCGTCGAAGGTCTCCAACTTCATGTCGGTGCCCAGGGCCGCCGCCGTCATCGGGATGCGCAACGTGGCATGGAGATCGTTGCCTTCGCGTTCGAAGACCGCATGGCGTTTGACGTTGATCTCCACGTACAGGTCGCCCGACGGTCCGCCGCCGGGCCCCGCTTCGCCCTGGCTGTCCAGGTGGATGCGGGTGCCGGTGGCCACGCCCGCGGGGATCTTCAGCTGCTTGGACACCCGCTCACGCACTCGGCCCTGGCCCATGCATTCGTTGCAGGGGCTGGGCAGCGTGGTGCCGAAGCCACGGCAGGCGCTGCAGGTTTCGATGGTCATCATGTTGCCCAGGAAGGAGCGGACCGGACGCTGCACCTGGCCCTGCCCCTGGCAGATGGTGCAGGTCTCCGGCGAGGTCCCCGGCTGGCAGCAGGTGCCTTGGCAGACGCCACAGGTGACCGCGGTTTCGATGTCGAGGGTGTAGACGGTCCCCTGGACCGCGTCCTTGAGATCGATGCTGGCGGTCACCAGCGCATCCCGTCCACGCTGGGTCCGCGAGGCGGGACCCTGGGCCGCTCCCCCGCCGAAGAACTGTTCGAAGATGTCCCCGAAGCCGCCGAAGCCGCCACCGCCACCTCCGCCGCCGGCGGTGCCGTTCTCATTGCCCGTCGCATCATAGATCTCACGCTTCTGCGGGTCCGACAGGACCTCGTAGGCGTGGGTGACGGATTTGAACCTATCCGAGACATCCTCGCCCGGGTTCACGTCCGGGTGGAGCTTGCGGGCGAGCTTCCGGTAGGACTTCTTGATTTCCTCGGCGGAGGCGTCGCGCGCGACGCCGAGGGTTTCGTAGTGGCTGCTCACAGTGTGTGCTGTGTCCTTTCCGACAATCTGTACATGCTTATTCCCCGGGCCCTGGTCCGTCAGCCGGCCAGGATGCGGGAAAGATAACGGGCGACCGCTCGTACGGCCGCCATGCTGGTGGGGTAGTCCATGCGGGTGGGACCCAGGACCCCGACCTTGGCCGCGGCACCGGGGCCGTAGCCGGTGGCCACGACCGAGGTCTCGGCCAGGCCGCCGTAGGGGTTCTCCCGTCCGATCTGCACGGCGATGCCCCGGGCGTCCTGTTCCAACTCGGAGAACAACCGCAACAGGACCACTTGTTCCTCGAGGGCTTCGAGCACCGGGGTGATCGTCAACGGGAAGTCCCCGGTGGAGCGCGCCAGGTTGGCGGTCCCTGCCATGATGATCCTCTCGATCACCGAGTTGTCCCCCAACGAAGCCAGGGCCTGGGCCAGGATCCGTCCGGAATCGCGCAGGGATGGAACCATTTTCTCACAGGCGGCCAGGGCCAGAACACCGATGCTCTGCATCCGCTGGCCCGAGGTGGCTGCCAGGAACGTGGCCTTGAGGTCGGCCAATGATTCATCGCTGGTCTCCGGAGGGACCAGGACCACCCGTTGGTCGACCTTGCCGGTGTTGGTGATCAGGATCGTGAGGACCTGACCGGACCCCAGACCCACCAACTCTATGTGGCGGACCGTGGCATCGCTAAACTGCGGCACCTGGAGCACGGCGACCTGGTTGGTCAGCTGGGACAGGAGCCGGACCGTGCGTTCCAGGACTTCGTCCAGGTCGTTGGTCCCCTCCAGCATGCGGTGGATGGCCCGGCTTTCCGCGGTGGAGAGGGGGCGGACGGCGTCGATCTGGTCCACGAAGTAGCGGTAGCCCTGTTCGGTCGGGATCCGCCCCGAGGAGGTGTGCGGGGCGATGATCAGTCCCTCTTCCTCCAGGGCCGACATGTCGTTGCGGATGGTGGCCGCCGACACGCCCAACCGGTGCCGTTCAACCAGGGCCTTGGAGCCGACCGGTTCCCGGGAATGGACATAGTCCTCGACGATCGCCCGCAGGACCTCGAGGCGCCGTGGTACTGACATTCGATCCTCCTGTGGGTCTCGCGGTGGATGGACGGATTGCGGCCTCGTGGCTTAGCACTCGACACGCCTAAGTGCTAAGTCTAATACGAATGACCGCTTGTTAGCATGGTGGCCGCGCGCATCGGCGCCGGCGGCCCGCTCCTCGCGACCGCCCGACCCAGTGAAAGGCCGTGTCAGCATTGGATATCCACCAGTGGGGAGCCCAGAATCTATCGGCACCGAAAGCCCGCCAGCTGCGCCGGGTGCCCGCCGCCCTGGGCCTGTTGCTCGAAGACGTGCAATCCGGCTGGGTCGGTGAAGTCGTGCGGATCGAACGTTCCGGGGGCCTGCGTCTGGTCGTCCTGGAGGATCGTCGGGGCAAGACCCGGTCCTTCCCCACGGGCTTCGGTTTCCTGATCGAAGGCGAGCCGGTCGAGGTCATCGAACCACAGGCCGTGGCGGCCGCCCCCGGGGCCGGAGGCGGCCGGAGCGCCTCCGGTTCGGTGAAGGTCTCCAACCTCAAGGCCCGTACCGCATTGGCCAGCCGGATCTGGGTCGAGGGCAAGCACGACGCCGAACTGGTCGAGAAGGTCTGGGGCCACGACCTGCGGGTGGAAGGGATCGTCGTCGAACCCCTGCATGGTGTCGATGACCTGGCGGGGGCGATCGCCGAGTTCTCCCCGGGGCCCGAGCGCAAGCTGGGGATCCTGGTGGACCACCTGGTCTCCGGGACCAAGGAGGAGAAGATCGCCGCCGAGGCCATGCGGGTTCCGGGGGCCCGGTCCAATGTCCTGATCGTCGGGCACCCCTATGTCGATGTCTGGCAGGCAATCCGCCCGCAGGTGCTGGGCATCACCGCATGGCCGGTCATCCCGCGGGGAACCGATTGGAAGACAGGTATCCTCAAGGGTCTGGGGTGGGCCCATGCCAGCCAAGCCGATGTGGCCCTGGGATGGCGGCGGCTATTGGGCCAGGTGAACAGTTTCACCGACCTGGAACCGAGCCTGCTCGGGCGGGTCGAAGAGGTCATTGACTTCCTGACCACCGGCCGAAACTGACCTCTCGGCGCGCCGTACGTCCCGCGAAGGGGTACCGGAGGCCCCCGGGGGCGATAAACTAGGCAAAATCGTGTTGGACGGGAGGAACGACTTGGTGATGAACGGATCAGGCAAGAAGCCCGGCGAAGGCTCGGCCGACGCCGGACGCTTCGAGGGTTCGTCATCGGCTCCCCTGCCGCTGACACCTTCGGAAGATCGCCAGTGGGCGACGATTGCGCACTTCGGGGGCATCCTGGGATGCATCCCGTCGGGGATCATCTACCTCGTCTATCGGGACCGCGGGGCCTTCACCGCCCAGGAATCCAAGGAGGCGCTGAACTTCACGCTTCCGTTGACGGTGCTGGCCCTGATCTCCAACCTGCTCATGTTCATCCCGGTGGTCGGTGGGGTCTTCGCCATCATCGCCGTCGCGCTGTGGACCTATATCACCGTCAGCGGCGTGGTCGCCGGGATCGAGGTCAACCGCGGTCGTCCCTACCGCTACCCCTTCAACCTCAGACTCATCGATTAGCACTCGCCCCGGTACGGAGTTCGGGCGGGCCCGGGAACCTGGTTCCCGGGCCCGCTTCCGTTCGGGGCAGGGCCCCTAGAAGTCCAGGAGCCGACGCACGATGGCGTCGGCCAGCAGACGGCCATTCAAGGTGGGGATGATCCGGCCGCCCACGGCGGCCGAGCCCTCGATGAGTCCGTCGGAAATCAGCCCGGCCACGGCGTGGCGTCCCGAGGCAGGCAGCTCCGCGACCGGAAGACCGTCGACGATCCGGGTCAGCAGCATCGTCCGCTCGAGCAGACGCGCCTGCTCATCGGGGCTTTCGCGTCCGGCCGCCGGGGAAGTCCCGGCGTCGATGCGCTGCTGGTAGGCCGCAGGATGCTTGACGTTCCACCAGCGCAGACCTCCGACATGAGAATGCGCTCCGGGTCCGGCGCCCCACCAGTCGGCACCCTTCCAGTAGGCCATGTTGTGGCGGCACCGGGTTGCTTCGCTCCGGCTCCAGTTGCTGACCTCATACCAGGAGAACCCGGCGGCGGTGAGCAGTTCCTCGGCCAGCAGATACTTATCGGCGTGGTCGTCGTCATCGATGTCGGCGACTTCGCCGCGACGAATCTGGGCGGCCAGCCGCGTTCCGTCCTCGATGATCAGGGCGTAGGCGGAAATATGATCGGGGTCGTAGGACAGGGCCGTCTCCAGCGAGGCCCGCCAATCCTCCAGTGACTCCCCCGGAACCCCATAGATCAGATCCACGCTGACGGCCAGTCCGGCTTCGCGGGCCCACGCGACCGCCTGGCCGACCCCTTCGGGGCGGTGGGTGCGGTCCAGGGTCTTCAACACGTGGGGAACGGCCGATTGCATGCCGAAGGACACCCGGGTGAAGCCGGCCTCGGCCAGGGTGCTGAGCGATTCGAACGTCACCGAGTCCGGGTTGGCTTCGGTGGTGATCTCCGCACCGTCTTCCAACCCCCATGTCCCACGGATCGTCTCCAGGACCGAGGCCAGATCCTCGGCCGGCAACAGGGTCGGGGTTCCCCCGCCGAAGAAGACGGTGGAGACCTTCCGGTCGGGCAACCCGCTGGCTCGCAGGACCCCTCCGCCGAACTCCAGCTCGGCGGAGGCCGCGGCCGCATAGGTGTCCTGGCTGGATCCGGAGCCTAGTTCATGGGCCGTATAGGTGTTGAAGTCGCAGTATCCGCAGCGCACGGCACAGAACGGGATATGCACATAGACACAGAAGTCGCGTTCGGTGGCGCCGTCGATGGTGCTGGCGGGCAGCAGGCCATCGGCCGGCGCCGGATCCCCGAGGGGCAAGGCAGAAGGCATGAAGGCTACTTCTTGGCCTTGTCCGCGGAGCCCTCGGAGGACAAGGCGGCGATGAAGGCTTCCTGCGGCACCTCGACGCGGCCGACCATCTTCATGCGCTTCTTGCCTTCCTTCTGCTTTTCCAGCAGCTTGCGCTTACGCGAGATATCGCCGCCGTAGCATTTGGCCAGGACGTCCTTGCGGATGGCCCGGACGGATTCACGGGCGATGATCCGCGAGCCGATGGCCGCCTGGATGGGGACCTCGAACTGCTGGCGCGGAATGAGTTCGCGCAGCTTGCGGGTCATCATCACCCCGTAGGGGTAGGCCTTGTCCTTATGGGTGATCGCGCTGAATGCGTCCACCGCCTCGCCTTGGAGCAGGATGTCGACCTTGACCAGATCGGCGACCTGTTCGCCTTCGGCCTTCCAGTCGAAGGAGGCATAACCCCGCGTCTTGGATTTGAGGAAATCGAAGAAATCGAACACGATCTCGGCCAGCGGCAACAAGTACCGCAATTCCACCCGGTCCTCGGAGAGATAGTCCATGCCCAGCATCTGACCGCGGCGGGATTGGCACAATTCCATGACCGAGCCGACGAATTCGTTCGGGGTCAGGATCGTGCCGGCCACCATCGGTTCGCGCACTTCCTGGATCTTGCCGGCAGGGAATTCGCTGGGGTTGGTCACGGTGACCACCGACTTGTCCTCGGTCACCACGTCGTAGATGACGTTGGGGGCCGTGGAAATGAGGTCCAGGTTGAACTCGCTCTCCAGACGTTCCCGCGTGATCTCCAGGTGCAGCAGGCCCAGGAAGCCCACCCGGAACCCGAAGCCCAGGGCCACCGAGGTCTCCGGTTCGAAGGTCAGGGCCGCATCGTTGAGCAACAGCTTGTCCAGGGCATCGCGCAGCACCGGGTAATCCGATCCGTCGATCGGGTACAGCCCGGAGAAGACCATGGGCTTGGGGTCCTCGTACCCGCCGAGGGACTCCGGCGCGGGGTTGGCGAAGGAGGTGATGGTATCGCCGACCTTGGACAGGCGGACGTCCTTCACCCCGGTGATCAGATAGCCGACCTCGCCGACGCCCAGACCCTTGCAGGGGGTCGGTTCGGGGGATGACACCCCGATCTCGAGCACCTCGTGGGCGGTGCGCGTGGACATCATCTGGACCTTCTCGCGCGGGCTCAGCTTCCCGTCGACGACGCGGACGTAGGTGACGACGCCACGGTAGGTGTCGTAGACGGAGTCGAAGATCATCGCCCGGGCCGGGGCATCGGCATCGCCGACCGGGGGCGGGAGTTCGCGGACGATCTTGTCCAGCAGTGCATCGACGCCTTCACCGGTCTTGCCCGATACCTTCAACACGTCTTCGGGATCGCCGCCGATGAGGCCGGCGATTTCGGCGGCATACTTCTCGGGTTGGGCGGCCGGCAGGTCGATCTTATTGAGCACCGGGATGATCGTCAGATCGTTTTCCATGGCCAGGTAGAGGTTGGCCAGGGTCTGGGCCTCTATCCCCTGGGCGGCATCGACCAGCAGGATCGCCCCCTCGCTGGCTGCCAGGGAGCGGGAGACCTCATAGGTGAAGTCGACGTGGCCCGGAGTGTCGATCATGTTCAGTGCGTAGGAGACGCCATCGACTTCCCACGGCATGCGCACGGCCTGGGATTTGATGGTGATGCCGCGCTCGCGCTCGATATCCATCCGGTCCAGGTACTGTGCCTTCATCTCACGCTGGGAGACGATCCCCGTGGATTGCAGCATCCGGTCGGCCAGGGTGGATTTCCCGTGGTCGATATGGGCGATGATGCAGAAGTTCCTGAGGATCGCCGGATCGGTTGCGGCAGGCACCGGTGCGGTGCGGGCCATGGGTGACACGTAGGTGACCTCACTCTGGGGTTCTTGTTGGGATGGATCGAGGGCGCAGTTGCACCACAGCACCTCATTGTTCCACGATTCGGGCCCGAGTCTGACCCCGCAGTGGGTGTGGCGCAGCGCTGTTACCGTGGGCGCATGCAGATCAGCGCCGGTAACATCAGGAAATTGGTTCGGCTCGGTTCCAAGGCCTTCCGGGTTTTTCGCCGTAGCCAGGGATCGACGCCCGGCCCCTCACGGAGCCCCGGAACTTCCCCGGCCGGTTCATCGGGGCCAGAGGGTGGACGCCCCTATCCCGGCGACTACGAGGGCCGATTCACCCCCCGGTATGCCCCACGGCCGGACGGCCATCCGGATCCGGGGGAAATCGTCTGGACCTGGGTCCCCTATGAAGAGGACCCCTCCCGGGGCAAGGATCGTCCGGTGCTGCTGGTGGGCCGTGACGGGGAGTTCCTCCTGGGGCTGATGCTCACCTCCCAGGACCATAACAACCGCCGGCACCGTGATCGGGACTACATCGACATCGGGACCGGGGCCTGGGACCGGGCCGGCAGGCCCAGCGAGGTCAAGGTCGATCGGGTCATCCGTGTGGACCCGCAGGGCATTCGTCGCGAAGGGGCCGTGCTGGACCGAGGCGCCTTCGACCGGGTCGGCCGGGCCCTGGGCGGAGCCTGAGGGCGCAGCGTTCCAGCCTGGAGCGTCCCGACGGGCCGACCCGCCGGAAGCTGCGTCGAATCGCGGGCATCGGCCTTAGCTGCTAGGATTGCTTGCTGTGTGTCCGCGCAGGTCGACGGGCACTTCTCCCGGGTCGCCATAGGTATCCCCACGCCGCTCAGTCGATGGCTCGGGAGGGATCCCTCACCGACCATTTTCCGCGAAAGCAAGAGAGTTTAAACTAGTGGCAAACATCAAATCCCAGAAGAAGCGCATCCTCACCAACGAGAAGGCCCGCGCCAACAACGCGGCAGTCCGTTCGGATGTGAAGACCGCCATCCGCGCAGTCAAGCAGGCTGTGACCAAGGCTGATAAGGATGCCGCCACGGCAGCGCTGCGCGTTGCAGGCCGCAAGCTGGACAAGGCCGTCTCCAAGGGTGTCCTGCACAAGAACAATGCAGCCAACCACAAGTCGGCCATCTCCAAGAAGGTCAACGCGCTCTAAAGCCCGTTCAAGGTTTCATCGCAAGAAGCCGCTTCCGGTTCTCCGGAGGCGGCTTCTTCGTTTAATGCCCCCGGCCCCGGGGCCCTGGGTTCAGCGCCGGGCAGCCAGGGCGATCCCGGTGACGGCCCGCTCCACCGCATAGCGCGGATCGCGGGAAGCGCCCTTGACCTGGGCATCCGCCTCGGCCACCAGGCGCAGGCAACGCACCAGGTCATCGGAGGAGAAAAAGCGGGCCTGCTCCTGGGCCTGTTGGATCTGCCACGGTGCCATGCCGAACTCCTGGGCCATGGATCCTGCGGAACGGCGTTGCCCGGAGACCTTGGCCACCTGACGCAGTTTCATGGCCAGTGCCGCGACGATGGGGACCGGGTCGGTACCGGTGGCCAGGGCATGGCGCAGGGCCCCCAACGCCGCGGGGCCACGACCCGACAGGGCGGCATCGGCCACCTTGAAGCCGGTGGCTTCCACCCGCCCGCCGAAGTACCGGTCCACGGTCTCCTGATCGACCTCACCCGTGGTGTCCTGGATCAATTGCGAGCAGGCCGCCGCCAATTCGCCCAGATCGGCGCCGACGGCTGCCACGAGGGCACGGGTGGCCTCGGGAAGGATCCTGCGGCGGGCCTCCTTGAATTCGTGGGAGACGAACTCGATCTTCTCGGAGTCCCTCTTCAACGGCTGGCAGTCGATGACCCGGGCCCCGGCGGCCTTGAGTGCATCAAGGACCTTCTTGCCGCGGTTGCCCCCGGAGTGGTGCAGGATCATGACCACGTCCTGGGCCGGGGAGGCCGCGTAGGCGAGCGCGTCGTCGAGGAAGTCCTCGTTCATGGTCGCCAGCGAGGTGGCCTCGATGATCTTGGCCTCACCGAACAGGGAGGGGCTGGCTGCCAGCAGCAGCTCGCCGCGCTGGTAGGTCGACGCATCGAAGGCCGTCACCTCGGCGTCCCCGTCGCGGTGGCGAACCTGCCGGCGGATCGATTCGATGACCCTTCCGGCAAGGTAGGCCTCGGGTCCCTGGAGAAGGACCAGCGGGGCGGGGGCGGCCTGGCGCCAACCGGTGCGGTCCTGTGCACGCGTTCCCGAGGCCCGGGACGGGCCCGAGGTCTTATTGGCCACCCTGATCCACCTTCCATTGGAGTCTGACATTGCATCCTATCGTCCCGAGGGCCGGACAGGTCGTCCGGTGATCACCAGCTCCCCCGTGGGCGTGACGCGCAAACGGATGGTCCCGTTGAGGTCGGTGCGGAACGTGTGCATGCCGGCTTCATGCAACGCCTTGAGGATCTTCGGGGTGGGATGGCCGTAGCTGTTCCCGTCCCCCACACCGATCAGGGCCACCCGGGCCCCGGATTGGTCGATGGCGGCCGTCCCGCCGTTCTTCGCCCCGTGATGGCTGACCTTCAACACGTCCACCTGCAGCTCGGGGTGGGCCCGGAGCACCGCGTCCATGGCCTGCTCCTCCAGGTCCCCGGTGGCCAGCAGAGTGAAGGGCGGATGACCAGGGGCTGCCATCCGGAAGACCACGACCAGGGAGGCATCGTTTTCCTCTTCCCCCCGCGGATCCCCGATGGGCCCGATGACCTCCCAACTGACCGGGCCGGCGGATCCGGTCTGCCCGACCTCGGGAACCGTGGCCTCCAGCCCCTGTGGAAGTCCCGGTAGTTCGGTGCTGTCCGTTCCCGTGGAGTAGAAGGCCTGTTCCACCGTCCTGCCCCGAACCGCCCCCTCCACTCCGCCGGCGTGATCGGCGTGCAGATGGGTGATGAACAAGGCATCAATGGTGTGGACCCCGAGTTCGTCCAGACAATCATCGACGACGTCGGGGTCCAGCCCCGTGTCGATCACGACGGCATGATCGGGGGCGGAGCGCAGGACAAAGGAATCCCCCTGCCCGACGTCGCAGCCCGCGACCTGCCACTGCCCGGGCGGGTCCGGCCACCAGGCGGTTGCCGGAAGCGTGAGTCCTGCCAATAGGCCCAGGCACCCCAACGCGGCGGCCCCGGCGACGGTCCTGCGTCCTGTTCCGGGGGCGGGCCCGGTCCTCGAGGCCCAGCGGCCGCCGGCGAACGGGCGCGGTATCCAGGCCCAGCGTCCGGGGTGGGGCCCGGCCTCTGCCGCCGGCGTTGAGGCAAGCCACACCGCGACCAGGGCCATTAAGGCCAACAGAACCGCGGCCCCGCGGCCACCGGATCCTTCGGGCCACGGAAGCAATGCGCCGGGCAGGCCATGGACCAGCCGGCCCAACATCCCGATCCAGTCCGCCGGGATCCCGGCCAGCCAGATCAGTGGCTGCGCCCAGGGTCCCGGCACGGCACAGAGCAGCAGTGCCGACATGCCGGCCACGGTGACCAGCGGGACCAAGGGGGCCGCCAGGACGTTCGCCGGAACCGCATAGAGGCTGAAGGCAGGATTCATGCCCAACAGCACCGGGAGGCAGAAGAGCTGGGCACTGGTGCTGATGGCCACCCCGTCGGCCAGCCATCCCGGCATGATGCGTCGGGCCAGCGCCCCCAGCCGGGCACCCATGAGTACTATCCCGGCGGTGGCAAGGACTGAGAGCTGGAAGGCGGGTTCCCGGGCGAACCAGGGATCCCAGGCCAGCACCCCGCAGACACAGACGCAGAGGGCGGTCAGTGCCTGGCGTCCCCTGCCCAGGTAGACGGCCACCGCACCCACGGCCCCCATCACCGCGGCGCGGATGACGCTGGGTTCGGGATGGACCAGGATGACGAACCCGACCAGGGTCACCAGCGAGGCACCCAGGGCTAACCATCGATTCACCCCGCAGAAGCGGCACAACCACAACACACTGCCCAGGATCATCGCCACGTTGGCCCCGCTCACCGCAGTCAAATGAGCCAGCCCAGCGGTTTTCATGGCGCTGTCCAGTTCGGGGCCCTGGGCCGAACGGTCCCCCATCACCATGCCGGGCAGGAGCGCCGGACCGGTGCCGGGAAGCACCGCCGACTCCAGTACGAAGCGTCGTCGCCATTGCTCGGAGACCGGTTCCGGCGAGGGCGTGTCCCGGGTCTGCATGGAAGCGACGGCCCTGAGCCAGTAGCCCTGGCGTTCCCCGGGCTCCGCCGGGCTGAGACGTGCCAGCCCGGAGACGATCCGACCCGGTAGTGGTTCCGCCCCGGGGCCCGCCCGGCCCGCGTCCAAGACCAGGACCGCCTCGGCGGCCCCGGCATGCCAGTTTCCATGGGCCGAGTATTTGAGGATCCGGACATCGACCATGAGCCTCGCCGTCGGTTCCGGACGTTCCTCGGCGGCGTGTTGTCCGACGATCGGTTCCCCCGTATGGGCCGCTCCTCCCGTTTCGATCCGGCGGGGATCCCCGGTGACCACCGCTTCCACCCGCAGGGTGGACGACGTCGCGGCCAGGGCGGCGAAGGTCGGGTCCATTTGGGCCAGGGAGTGGGTCGAGATCGCGGCCGAGACCAGGAAGACCCCCACTGCGGCGGCAGCCACCGGCGTCCACCAATGACGGGACCAGGCCAGCAGTCCCCGGTTGCGCATCAACACCCCGAAGAGAAAGACCAGGAGGAGCCCCAGGGCCACGGTCAGTATCCGCGCCAGGGCAGGGTCATGTCGGACCAGTTCCCAGGCGGCCGCCCACGCCCCGGCCGCTGCCGCGAGGCTGCGCAGGTCCAGGTAACCGTCGTCGACGGGGCCCGAAGCGGTACCGGCGTCGGGACGGGCCCAGCGGGACAGCAGGCGCTGGAGAAAGCCGGCGCCATCGCGGCTCAACATGGCAGCGCCGCCGGGGCCATCAGTTGAACCGGACCAGCGGTTCGAGCCGTTCCATCATGGCCGGACCGATTCCGGACACGGCATCCAATTCCGTCATCGAGGCAAAGGGGCCGTTCGCCGCCCGGAAGTCGATGATCCTCGCGGAGAGGGCCGGGCCGATGCCCGGCAATTCCTGCAGACCGGCGGCATCGGCACTGTTGATGTTGATCGGGCCCGCCTCCCGCGCGCCGGCACCGGCTGCGCCGCCGGGCCCTGCCCCGGGTCCGGCGCCGTTCGGGGGTCTTTCCGTGCCGCCCGCCCCGGGAAGTTCCTTGGTGGTGGGCAGATACAGTTGTTGGCCGTCCACCAGGGGGGCCGCCAGGTTGATCGCCGCGGGGGCCGCACCGCTGGCCAGTCCCCCGGCGGAACGAACGGCATCCTCGGCCCGGGCCCCGGGGGCGAAATGGTAGACCCCGGGCTTCTTCACCGCTCCGGCCACGTGGACCAGGACCGACGCGGTCCCGGTGGCCGCCGCCCCGGAGGCCTGCCCCGGGTCCGACCCGGTGGGGCTGGATCCCTCGGCTGAGGGAGGGTGGCTCGAGGTGGTGCCCGGGCCGGGGGTGCTGGGCGGGGTCGACGCCGGGCCGGTGGCGGCGCTGGGATCCAGGGCCACGGAGTCCAGTTGTTGTCCCGCGCCTTCGGGCGGATGGAAGAGCAGACTGGCAGCGATCCAGATGACGGCGGTGAACAGCAGGCACATGATGGCCCCGCGCCCCAGCCGAAAACGGAAACGTGTCCGGGGAACAGGGCCCGCTGCCGTAGCGGTGCGCTGTTCCCAACGGTGTCGGACCATGTTCCCAGCCTAGGAACCGCGTTCCTCGGCGGCGCCCCGGGGTGGCCGGATGTGGAGAACCCCGGTGGCCCGACGGCTGTGGAGGACCGGGTCAGGCCGGGACGGTGGATCCTGGGGCGTCGTCTTCGGGGGGATCCTGTTCGGACGGCGCCGCGGCATCGACCGGTTCGTCAGGGTTGTCCGGCGGGGCAAGGGCGGCAATGACCACGGCCAGGACCCCGGCGCCGGCATGGGCTGCCAGCACGGTGGGGAGCGGCTCGCACAGGACATCGCCGACACTGGAGCTTTCCAGCTCGGCACACAGTTCGTGGGCCTGATCGGGGTTGCCGAAGTAGTGCACGGCGATCCGGGCCCCGGCCGGCGCGGCAGCGGCCTCCTCGCGGGAGATCTCCACCAGACGGGACATGGCCCGCGGCATGGTGCGCACCTTCTCGTGCACTCCGATGCGCCCGTTCTCGATGGCCAGCAGGGGCTTGACCGCCAACAGGGTGCCGAACATGCTTGCCGCGGCGCCGATCCGCCCGCCCTTGCGTAGCTGTTCCAAGCTGGGGACCACGAAGTACAGCCCATGGTCCTGCGCCCGCCGGACCCCGGCTTCCAGTTCCTGCGCGCCGGCCCCGGCCTCGGCGGCCAACACGGCGTCCATGACGGCCAGTCCCTGGGCCAACCCCACGGTCCTGGTGTCCATCACGGTGACCTCGACCTCGACCTGCTCCGCCGCCCAACAGGCCGCGTCCACGGTTCCGGAGAGACCTTGGGACAGATGGAGCGAGTAGATCCTCTCGAAGCCGGCGGCGGCCAGGGATTCATAGGTGCGTTGGAAGGCGCCGGGGGCGGGACGGGAGGTCTGCACGGAGGCCCCGGTGGCCAAGGCCATTGCCAGTGCCGTCTCGACGTCGTCCAGTCCTTCCGTGTAGATCTGTCCGTCGATCATCACGGGAAGGGGCAGGACGCGCAGATGTTCGGCGTGCTCCTGGGCCCAGGCGGCGGGGATGGCCGAAGCGGTATCGGTCACCACCGCGGTACGCGGACCGCTCCTCCCCCGCGCCCGGTGGCGCCGATCGCGGGGAAGCAACCGTTCGAGGAAGCCGGGGGAACGACCCGGGGGCTGGGCCGTGGGGTCGCCCCGGCGCGGGGCTGAAGGCATGTCCCTACCCTAGGAGACCGGAACGAGGTTCACGAGCTTCGGGGCCCGCACGATCACGGTCCGCAGTTCGCGCCCGTCCAGGGCCCGTTGGATCGGCTCCGAAGCCAGGGCCAGGGCCCGCAGGTCCTCTTCGCTGATATCCGCCGGGACACTGAGGCGATCGCGCACCTTGCCCTTGATCTGCACGATGGCCACGACCGTGTCCTGGACCAACAGGGCCGGATCGACCGTCGGCCAGCCGGCGTTGGCGACCGAGGGGCCATGGCCCAGCTGCTCCCACATGTCCTCGGCGGTATACGGGGAGAACAAGCTCAGGATCACTGCGACGGCTTCGGCGGCCTCGCGCACTGCCGGATCGGAGGAACCGACCCCGGAATCGATGACCTTGCGGGTGGCGTTCACCATTTCCATCAGCTTCGCCACCACCACGTTGAACTTGCCCGAATCCAGCAGTTCGGCGGCTTCGGCGACGGCGCGGTGGGTGACGGTACGCAACCCCTGGTCGCCGGTGGCCGGATCGGCCCCCGGTTCGCTGTCGACATCCTGGGCCAGGCGCCAGGCACGGGCCAGGAACTTCCCGGCGGCGGCCGGGGAGACATCCGCCCAGTCGACGTCGTCCTCCGGGGGCGAGGCGAAGATCATGGTCAGACGCACGGCGTCGACCCCGTACTTGTCGAGCTGTTCGCCCAGGTCCACCCCGTTGCCCAAGGATTTGCTCATGGCCTTGCCGCCGTTGAGGACCTGGCCCTGGTTCAGCAGGGCGGCGAAGGGCTCGGTGGCCTCGATGAGTCCCAGATCGTGGATGACCTTGGTGAAGAACCGCGCGTAGAGCAGGTGCAGGATCGCATGCTCCACCCCGCCGACGTACTGCCCCACCGGCATCCACGCGTTGGCGGTGTCCGGGTCGAAGGGTCCGGCGGTGTAGTCCGGGGACAGGAAGCGCAGGAAATACCACGAGGAGTCCACGAAGGTGTCCATGGTGTCGGTGTCGCGCATTGCGGCACCACCGCAGGAGGGGCAGGTGGTGTTGACCCAGTCGGTGGCAGCAGCCAGCGGGGAGGTGCCTTGCGGGGCCAGTTGTTCCCCGCGCAGGTCATCCGGCAGACGGACCGGCAGTTGGTCGTCCGGGACCGGGACCTCGCCGCAGTCCGGGCAATGGATGATCGGGATGGGGGTCCCCCAGAAACGCTGGCGTGAGAGCAGCCAGTCGCGCAGCCGGTAGTTCACCGTATGCCGGCCGGTTCCCGCGGCTTCGACGATCTCCACGGCGCGGGCGATCGCTGCGTCCTTCTCCAGCCCGTCGAGCTCCCCGGAGTTGACCAGGGTGCCCTCGCCGGTGGTGGCGACCCCGCTGGAGGCCGGGTCCTCTTCTCCGGTGTCCAGGACGACCCGGATGGGCAGGTCGAAGGTCCGGGCGAAGTCCAGGTCGCGCTGGTCGTGGGCGGGCACCGACATGATGGCCCCGGTTCCGTAGTCGGCCAGGACATAGTCGGCGGCCCAGACCGGCAGGCGTTCGCCATTGAGCGGGTTGATGGCATGGCGTCCGAGGAAGACACCGGTCTTGGTGCGTTCGGTGGACTGGCGTTCGATTTCGCTCAGGGCCTTGACCTGGTCCTGGTAGGTGGCCAGCTCCGCGCGGCGCTCCGGGGCGACCAGATCGGCGGCCAGGTCGGCGTCGGCGGCCACGACGAAGAACGTCGCCCCGTGGAGGGTGTCGGGGCGGGTGGTGAAGACCGTCACCTGGTGGTCGGCCGGATCCTCGGCGGTGGGTTCGATGACGAAATCGACATGGGCGCCCTCGGAGCGCCCGATCCAGTTGCGCTGCATGGCCAGGACGCGTTCGGGCCAGTGGCCCTTGAGCCCTTCCATGTCCTCGAGCAGGCGATCGGCATAGTCGGTGATCTTGAAGTACCACTGGTTCAGCGACTTCTTCGTCACGGCGGTTCCGCAGCGTTCGCAGGTGCCGTTGACGACCTGCTCGTTGGCCAACACCGTCTGGTCCTTGGGGCACCAGTTCACCGGGTGGTCCTTGCGGTAGGCCAGTCCCTTGTCGTAGAAGCGGGTGAACAGCCACTGGGTCCAGCGGTAGTACTCCGGATCGGAGGTGTGGATCCGTCGGGACCAGTCGGCGCTGATGGCATAGCGCTTGAAGGACGCCGCCTGGGTTTCGATGTTCTTATACGTCCACTCCGCGGGGTGGGCGTTGCGCTTGATGGCCGCGTTCTCCGCGGGCAGGCCGAAGGAGTCCCAGCCGATCGGGTGCAGGACGTCATAGCCCTGCTGGCGCCAGTAGCGGGCCACCACGTCGCCCATGGCGAAGGCCTCGGCATGGCCCATATGCAGGTCGCCCGAGGGGTAGGGGAACATGTCCAGGACATACCGGCGTTCGGCGCTGCCGTCGTCCTTCGGGGTGAAGACCCCCAGTTCCTCCCACACGGGTTGCCACCGTGCCTCCAGCTCGCTGAAGCTGTAGGTGGTGCCGGTCTCCGGGGTTCCGGGTGCCTCTGTGCTCACGGTGGGTCGCCTTCTGGTAGTGCAGATTCGGTTGGTCATCCAGTCCCGGCCCGCGCCGGGGTCCCCGCGGGGTTCCCACGAGGACCGAACATGAAAATACCCCTTGGCATCCAAGGGGCAGCCGGACGGTTCGGGCCCGGCTAGGAAGGACGTAGGACTGCTGACATGGTCCCAGTCTACAGCACGGCGGGGCCGTGACACCTGGGGTGTCACGGCCCCGCGCTGCAGGTCGTGGAGGGGTTGGCGGGCCTAGAGGACGTCCTCGTCGACCCAGTCGAAGGTCTTGGTGACGGCCTTCTTCCACAAACGCATCTGACGGTCGCGTTCGGTGGGGTCCATTTCGGGTTCCCACCGCTTGTCCTCGGCCCACTTGGCGCGCAGCTCATCACGGTCGGTCCAGAACCCGACGGCCAGTCCGGCGGCGTAGGCGGCGCCCAGGGCCGTGGTCTCGGTGACCTCGGGGCGGACGACCGGGACGCCGAGCATATCGGCCTGGAACTGCATGAGGGTCTCGTTGGCGACCATGCCGCCGTCGACCCGCAGTTCGGTCAGCGGGACTTCGGCGTCGGCGTTGACCGCGTCCAGGACCTCCCGGGTCTGGAACGCCGTGGCTTCCATGGCGGCCCGGGCGATATGGGAGCGGTTGGCGAAACGCGTGAGCCCGACCATGGCGCCGCGGGCGTCGGGACGCCAGTAGGGGGCGAAGAGGCCCGAGAACGCCGGAACGATGTACACCCCGCCGTTGTCCTCGGCCTGCGCGGCCAGGTCCTCGACCTCTGCGGCGGAGGAGATCATGCCGATGTTGTCACGCAGCCATTGCACCAGGGAGCCGGCCACGGCGATCGAGCCCTCCAGTGCATAGACCGGCTTCTCCCCCTCGAGCTGGTAGGCCACGGTGGTGAGCAGCCCGTTGGAGGACTTCACGATCTCCTCGCCCGTGTTGAAGATCAGGAAGCAACCGGTGCCGTAGGTGTTCTTCGCCTCGCCGGCCTTGAAGGCGGTCTGGCCGAAGGTGGCGGCCTGCTGGTCACCGAGGATGCCCGCCACGGGGACCTCGCGCAACAGCTGGTTGGTGTGCACCGTGCCGTAGACCTCCGAGGAGGACTTGATGGTCGGCATCATCGAGACCGGGACCCCGAAATCGGCCAGGATTCCCTCGTCCCAGGCCAGCGTCTTCAGGTCCATGAACAAGGTGCGGGAGGCGTTGGTGACATCGGTGATGTGGACGCCGCCGTCGGTACCGCCGGTCAGGTTCCAGGTCACCCAGGTATCGGTGTTGCCGAACAGCAGGTCCCCTGCTTCGGCGCGTTCGCGGACCCCGTCGACGTTGTCCAGGATCCACTTGATCTTGGTGCCCGAGAAGTAGGGGGCCAACGGCAGGCCCACCCGGTCCTTGTAGCGGTCCCCGCCGCCGTCGGCAGAGAGCTCGTCGACGGTGTCCTGGGTCCGGGTGTCCTGCCAGACGATGGCATTGTAGACGGGCTTGCCGGTGTTCTTGTCCCAGACCACCGTGGTCTCGCGCTGGTTGGTGATGCCCACCGCGGCGATGTCGTGCCGGGTGAGGTTCGCCTTGGACAGGGCGCTGCCGACGACTTCACGGACGTTGGTCCAGATCTCCTCGGCGTCGTGCTCGACCCATCCCGCCTTGGGGAAGATCTGCTCGTGTTCCTTCTGTCCAACGGAGACGATGGCTCCGTCGTGGTCGAAGATGATGGCACGCGAACTCGTGGTGCCCTGGTCGATGGCGATGATGTTCTTGGTCATGGGTTGCTTCCCTTCGAAGTACCGGTGATGGGGCAGATGATGCCGTGACGCGCACCACACGATCGTGTGCTGGCAGTCTAGGACATGGGTCCTGGCCGCGGGGTCGAGGTGCGCACGGAGGCGTTAGAAGAGCAGGCCTCCGGAGACGCCGCCCAAGGCTCCGCCGACCAGGGGGCCGACGACGGGGATCCAGGAGTAGCTCCAGTCGCTGGGTCCCTTGCCCTTGATCGGAAGGAAGGCGTGGGCGATCCGGGGTCCGAGGTCACGGGCCGGGTTGATCGCGTAGCCGGTCGGTCCACCGAGGGAGGCACCGATGCCCACCACGAGGAAGGCCACGGCCAGCGGGCCGAGTCCGTTGGGGGTCAGTCCGAAACCGGCGATGACGAAGACCAGGACGAAGGTCGCGATGATCTCCGTGAGCAGGTTCCAGCCCTTATGCCGGTAGACGGGGCCGGTGGCGAAGACGCCCAGCTTGGCCGCCGGGTCCTCTTCGGCGTCGAAGTGCTGCTTATAGGAAAGGTAGGCCAGGACGGCACCGATGATGGCGCCGATCATCTGGGCGGCGAAGTAGAGCAGCGTGTTCACCAGCGTGATGGCCACGCCCGGGGCATACTCGTGGACGTTGGGGTTGACCAGCAGGCCGACGGTGACGGCGGGGTTGATGTGTGCGCCGGAGACCGCGGCGACCCAGACACCGGCGAAGACGCCGAGCCCCCAGCCGAAGTTGACCATGAGGAAATTGCCGTTATTGCCCTTGGCGCCCCTCAGGACGGCATTGGCGACGACGCCACAGCCGAGAAGCATCAGCACCATGGTGCCGAGTGCTTCCGCACTGAAGACTTGTAGAGACATCGTTGACTCCTACGTTGTGTGGAATGGGGCGGGGCATCAGTTGATGTCCCGCGGTGATCCGGCTCCCGGCGATCGCCGATGCGGAAAAATGGGGGCCCGACCGTGCCCGGTGGCACGGTCGGGCGAGGGTCCCTAGGCGGCTGCCGGGGAGAAGGTGACGCCGTGCTCTTCGGAGAGTACGCGATGGGTCTCTGCGCGTTCGCTGGCCACGCGTGTGGCGTCCCACCCCAGCACGGGGGCCAGGACCTCGGCGCATTCGTCGATGAGCGCGGTGGTGACCAGGCCGCGGAAGGCCAGCGAGGTCCTGCGGATGAACACGTCGACCAGCCGTCCGACCTGCTCGTGGCGGGCCATGTGGGCCAGTTCGTCGACGCTGAGTTCGTCGCAGCTCAGCAGCAGGGCGTCCTGCTCGCCGCTGGCCTCCAGGACCTCGTCGGCACGGGTACCGTAGCGTTCGAGCAGGACGGCCAGTCGGTCGCGGCTTGCCCGTGAAGTCCTGGCGGAGATCCACTGTTCGCGTTCGACGTCGTTGCGCGGGTAGTCCACGCCGCCGCCGATGGCCAGGGCGCTGGTATCCGGCCCGGAGGGGCGTCCCAGTGCCGTGAGCACTTCGCCTCCCAGGTGTTCGGCCAGGGCCCGGAAGGTGGTCCATTTGCCGCCGACCAGGCTGAGCATCGTGGACCCTTGGCCGCCCGATCGCTTTTCGATGCGGTAGTCACGCGAGACGAAGCCGGGCTGGGTGTCGTCGTGGCGGGGCAGCGGGCGGATGCCTGAGAAGCGGTAGACGATCTCCTGCCGCGAGACGGCGACCTCGGGGAAAACATGGTTGATCAGATCGAAGAAGTAGTCCACTTCCTCTTCGGTGCAGCGTGCCGGCTCGCCCGGGTCCGCGTCGATGTCGGTGGTGCCCACCAGGACCCGGTCCCCCATCGGGTAGATCAACACGATGCGTCCGTCGCTGTGCTCGAAGAAGATCTCCCGGCCGCCGCAGGCGGCGAGCAGTTCGGGGCTGTCCAGGACGATATGCGAGCCCTTGGTCCCTCCCATGAACCGGCTGTCCTGACCCAGGGCGTGGTTGGTCTCATCGACCCAGGCGCCGGTGGCGTTGACGATCACCGGGGCCGTGAACTCGAATTCCTCGCCGGTGAGTTCGTCGCGCAACGTCGCCACGCCGTCGTGCTCGTTGACCAGGGAGACGTAGTTGGAGGCCCGTGAGTCCGGGTTGGCGCGCAGGCCGTCCTGGAGCACATCGAGGGTGAGGCGTTCGGGGTTGTGCACGGAGGCGTCGAAGTAGGTGGCCGCGTACTTCACGTCCTGGCGCAGTGCCGGCAGATCGTGCAGGGCCCGGCGACGGCCGTGGAACCGGTGGCGTTCGGTCAGCCGTCCGGAGCCGGCGAAGGCGTCATACATCATCAGGCCGGCCTTGATCAGCAGGGCCCCGCGTTCCTGCGGCTTGCCGTTGCGGTGGGTCAGGAAGCGGGCCGGGGCGCTGAGGATCCCCGAGAAGGTGGAGAAGATCGGGATGGTGGTGCGCAGCGGCTTGACGTAGTGCGGGGCGATGGCCAGCAGCGTGTTGCGTTCCTGCACCGATTCGTGGACGAGGCGGAACTCGCCGTTTTCCAGGTACCGGATTCCGCCGTGGATCATATGCGAGGAGGCGCCGGAGGCCCCCTGGCAGTAGTCCCCGCGCTCCACCAGCGCGACGTCGATGCCCTGCAGGGCCAGGTAGCGGAAGGTGGCGACGCCATTGATTCCTCCTCCGACGATGAGGACCTGGGCACGGGGCCTCTCCGACAACCGGGAAACGGCAGGACGGGCTGCTTGCGTGGATGACACTTAGATCTGTCCTTTGCTGCGAAATGGAACTGTTGGCCCCTGAACGGGCAACCGCCCAGTAGTCTGTCCAGTGGAGAACGTTGCCGTCAATCGGAATGCACAAACGTGCAGGAAGCGGAGGAATCATGCCGTACGACCCGCTGGAGGAGGATCCGGAGAACGGATCCGGTGACCCGAACGTTCATGGCGTACGACACACGTCCGGTGACCGGCGCGAACGCGATGCGCTGCGGGCGGCCCAGCTGTACTACGTCCAGGAACTGACCATGGAGGCCATTGCCCGGGACCTGGGGGTCTCCCGGTCCACCGTGTCCCGCTTGCTGTCACTGGCCAAGCGCAATGGCCTGGTCAAGATCGAGTTGAATCCCCCGCGCGGCCGGGCCACGTCGTTGGTCAGGGCCCTGGAAACCAGATACGGGGTCAGGGCCCATGTGGTGCCCACCGACGGTTCTCTCAGTGAGGCCGAGGTCCTCGAACGCGTGGCCGCCCACGGGGCCCATGTGGTCCAACCGCTGATCTCTTCGGGAATGACCGTCGGGCTGGCCTGGGGGTCCACGCTGACCGCGTTGAGCCGGCACCTGGTGCATAAACCCACCCATGACACGGTCTTCGTCCAACTCAACGGCGCCGCCAACCCGCAGACCACGGGCATCTCCTATGCCAGCGAGATCCTCTTCAGGTTCGGGGCGGCCTTCACCGCCCGGGTGGAACAGTTCCCGGTCCCCGCCTTCTTCGACCGGGCCGAGACCCGGGCCGCCATGTGGCAGGAACGATCTGTCCGCCGCGTGCTGGACACCCAGTCAGAGTGCCGTTTGGCGGTCTTCGGGCTGGGCTCCATCGACGCCGCGGTCCCCAGCCAGATCTACCGCGGAGGCTATGTCAGCGCCCGGGAAGCCGCCGCCTTGCGTGAACAAGGGGTGGTCGGGGACGTGGCCACCGTCTTCTACCGTCGCGATGGCAGTGACGACTCGATCTCGATGAACGACCGCTCCACCGGTCCCCCGCTCGACGCCCTGCGCCGGGTTCCGCAACGGCTGGCGATCGTCGCCGGCCGGGGCAAGCTCGAAGCCGTCCGCGGCGCACTGGAGGGCCGACTGATGACCGATCTGGTGATCGACGAGGGGACCGCCTGGCGGTTGCTTAAATGAGCACCGGCGGCCGATAGGCTCATCCCATGGACATCCCTTCCGACTACCGCGCCCCCTGGGTCACCCGCCACCGACACCTGGGCTCGGACCTGGCGGTCAGGACCTACCCCTCCCGGGGCCCCTCGCAGGGGATCATCCTGGCGATCCATGGGTTCCGTGGGGACCACCACGGACTGGACCTGCTGGTGCGCAACCTTCCCGGCTACACCGTCATCGTTCCCGACCTGCCCGGGTTCGGTGATTCCACGGCCTACCCCGACGCCCGCCACGACGCGGCCACCCAGGCGGGGGTCATCGAAACCGTGCGCGCCGAGCTGGGGATCCCGGCCTCGGCCGTCCTGCTGGGGCACTCCTTCGGAACGATCGTCGCCTCCCGCTACCTGGCCGAACATCCCGGCAGGTTCGCCTCGCTGGTGCTGATCAACCCCATCTGCGAACCGGCGCTGGAGGGCAGCCAGGCCGTCTTCTCCCGGGTCGCGGCCGGCTACTACGCCGCCGGTCGGATGTTGCCCGAACGCCTGGGCCTGGCGGTGCTGCGCAACCGGCTGATCGTCGATGTCATGTCGGCCGCGATGGGCACCTCCGGGGATCCGCGGACCCAGGCCTATGTGGTGGACCAGCACCGGCGCTATTTCAGCCGCTTCGCCACCCGGGCCAGCCTGCAGGAGGCCTTCGCCTCCTCGATCACCGATACGGTCCGTGACGTCGCCGCCGAGGTGGAGGAGCCGACCCTGCTGATCGTCGGCGCCCTCGAC
Organism: Arthrobacter sp. AOP36-A1-22; assembly: GCF_052377615.1. Taxonomy (NCBI): domain Bacteria; kingdom Bacillati; phylum Actinomycetota; class Actinomycetes; order Micrococcales; family Micrococcaceae; genus Arthrobacter; species Arthrobacter sp. AOP36-A1-22. The sequence continues at coordinate 36,099 of NZ_JBQSWX010000007.1, read as the reverse complement.
GACCTCGGCTCCATCGAGGGGCAGTATTCCTTGGCGGCCAGGTTCCCGCAGGCCAGGGTCGAGGTCATCGCCGGGGTGGGGCACCTGATCCACTACGAACGCCCGCGGACCGCGGCCAGGATGATCACCGGTTTCCTGACCGGCAAGAACTAGAGCAGGCCCTGCGGGTCGACGCGTACCGCGACCACCGGATCGCGGTTGGCCGAGGACCTGGCCTTGACCCGGCGCAGTTCAGCGCAGAGCGGTCCGCCCTGGCCGTAGGAGAAGAACAGCAGCCACCGGTGGACCCCGTCCTCTTCGATCACCGGTCCGGTGAGCCTGACCGATTCGGGAAGCTCGAGTGCTTCGGCAAAGGCGTCGGCCGCCAGGGCGGGACCCGAGAGGGAGGCCGTGCGCACCGCGGGGGGCAGCTCCAGTTCACGCCGCAGGTTCAGCTCGCGTTCGGCATAGCCGGCGGCATCCCAGCGCACCAGGGCGCGGACCGGATCGGACTCCCCCGCCGCGATGACCACCACGCCACCATCCCGTGATGACCTGCCCAGGGAGGCGGCCGCGAGCCAGCGGTGGAGCACTTCCTCCCCGGTGCGCAGTTCATCGCGGGCGAGCATGCGGTCCCCGTCCAACAGCAGCACCGCGGCGTAGCCGCCCTCGGCCACCGGCTCGGCCCCCGGGGTGGCGACCACCAGCGACGGGGATCCCGGGACACGACGGCGGGGCAGGCCGCCGGTGGCGCTGACGACCGGGACCTTGGGGAAGGCCCGGCCCAGTTCCTCCGCCGTGCGGTCGGCCCCGATGGCCGCGGCCCGCAGACGCCGCCCCCCACAGGTGGGGCAGGTCCAGTTCGGGGCCTGTTCCCCGCACCACCGGCAGCCGGGGACGGCGGAGGAATGATCCAGACCCAGAGGGCCGGAACAGGCGGGGCACCGCACCGGTTCGCGGCAGCGTTCACAGCGCACGGCCGGCAGGAAGCCGGTCCGGGCCACCTGTACCAGCACCGGACCGTGCTCCAGCGCCTTCGACGCCGTCGACCAGGCCAGCTTCGGCAGCCGGGCGGCATGCAGGACCGGGTCACGTTCCTGCTCGAAGGAATCGGAGCTGGCCACCACCCGGGGCGCCTGGGCCCGCAACAGGGCCCGCGGGGCCGTCAGTTCGGCGGCCCACCCGGTCAACACGAGGCGCTGGGCCTCGGCGCTGCGCGAGGTCCCGGCCATCAGCAGGGCGCAGCCGGCCAGTTGGCACCGCAGCAGCAGGGTTTCGCGGGCGTGCTGGTAGGGGGCCCGTGGTTCGGCGTGGCTGGAATCCTGGTCCTCCCACAGCACCACCAGTCCCAGGTCGTGGACCGGGGCGTAGGCCGCCGACCGGGTCCCCACCGCCACCGATGCCTGGCCGCGGGAGATCCGCAGGAATTCCCGGTAGCGCGGGGTGGCCCCGTCCTCGGCGCTGAGCCGGGCGACGACCGCCGGGCCCAGCAGGGCGGTCAAGGTCTCGGCGGCCCGATCCAGGTCGCGGGCATCGGGGACGACGACCAGGGCCCCCCGCCCCGAATCCAGGCAGGCTCCCACCGCTTCGCCGAGCAGGGCAGGCCAGCCCCCCGGCTGGTTGGGCATCACGCTGAGCACGGCCCGGGGGGCGCCGCCGCCGGCCAGCGACTCCAGGAACCCTGCTCCACCGTCGTACTCCGGCACCGACGACGGCGTCACGCGCGGGCCCTCGTCGGTGGGGGCCGCCGGGAGTGCGGCCCGTGGGGCATCGGAGGCGTCGGCGGCACTGGTCTCGGTTTCGACGCGGGCCATCCGCGGGGGGATGGCGGAGCGGACGACATCGGGAAGGGTTCCGGCGTAGCGGTCCGCGACGGCCCGGCATAGCCGCAGGACCTCGGGGCGCAGGACGACCTCGTCGGAGACGATCTTCCCCAGTGGCTGCAAGCTCACCCCGGGGTCGGTTTCGGCCAGTCGTTCCACGAGATATCCGGTCAGTTCCTGCCCGCCGAAACGGGCCCGGATGCGTACCCCGGGGATGGCCCGGGCCTCCAGTTCCGCGGGCACCAGGTAGTCGTAGAGCCGGTCCAGATGCGGGACCTGGGTGTCGAGCAGGACCCGGGCCACGGGCAGCGAGGCCGCCGGGGTGACCCCGGTGGGCAGGGGCCGGCGCACGTCGAAGCCCTGCAGCAGCGTGGGCTGCTCGGGCTCTGCGGCTGACCGGTCCACGAGGCCCTCCTAGAGGTTGAAGTAGTGGCGCAGCGCCTCGACGCGGTTGGTCTGCTCCCAGGTGAAGCCCGGTTCCTCGCGGCCGAAGTGGCCGTGGGCGGCGGTGCGCTGATAGACGGGACGCTTCAGATCCAGATCCTCGATGATCCCCAGCGGGCGCAGATCGAAGACCTCCTCGATGGCGCTGGCGATCTTCAGCGGATCCACGGTTTCGGTGCCGAAGGTCTCCACGTACAGCCCCACGGGCCGGGCCACGCCGATGGCGTAGGCGACCTGGATTTCCGCGCGGCGGGCCAGCCCGGCGGCCACCACGTTCTTGGCGATCCACCGCATCGCGTAGGCGGCCGAACGGTCGACCTTGGAGGGGTCCTTGCCGGAGAAGGCCCCGCCGCCGTGCCGGGCGAAGCCGCCGTAGGTATCGACGATGATCTTGCGTCCGGTCAGCCCGGCATCGCCGACCGGGCCACCGATGATGAATGGGCCGGAGGGGTTGAGGATGATCCGGGTGTTGGAGATGTCCAGATCGGTTCCGGCCAGCACCGGGCGCACCACCAGTTCGTGCAGATCGGTGCGCAGCGCCTCGAGTTCGAGTTCGCGGGCATGCTGGGAGGAGACGACGATGGTCTCCACCGAGACCGGGACGTCCCCGTCGTAGCCGATGGTGACCTGGGTCTTGCCGTCGGGACGCAGAAGCGGCTGGGCCCCGGTCTTGCGGACCTCGGTGAGTTTTTCGGATAGCCGTTGGGCCAGCCAGATGGGGGTGGGCATCAACACGGGGGTCTCGTCGGAGGCATAGCCGAACATGATGCCCTGGTCCCCGGCGCCCTGGGCGTCCCGGGGATCCTGGCCGGTGCCTTCGCGTTGTTCCCAGGAGTTGAACACGCCGTCGGCGATCTCCTGGGATTGCTGGCCGATGGAGACCGAGACGCCGCAGCGGGCCCCGTCGAATCCGTTGGCCGAGGAGTCGTAGCCGATGTCCAGGATGGTCTTGCGCACCAGATGCGGGATCTCGACGTATCCGGCCGTGGTGACTTCACCGGCGACGTGCACCAGACCGGTGGTGACCAGCGTTTCCACGGCGACGCGGGAATTCGGGTCCTGGGCGAGCATCTCATCGAGGATGGCATCGCTGATCTGGTCGCAGATCTTGTCTGGGTGGCCTTCAGTGACGGATTCGGAACTGAACAGGCGCAGGGAGGGGTTCTGGGAAGTCACCCGATCACTCTACCGGTTCAGGAGGGTCCCCACCGTCGCGATGAGTCCGCGGGCCACCTCGTCCTTGCTCCCGTCGATCCGGGTGGGTTCGGCGCCGTCGGAGGCCAGGATGGTGACCGTGTTGTCTTCGGTGCCGAAGCCCAGCGTGGCGGAGACCTCATTGACGACCAGCAGGTCACAGCCCTTGCGCACGAGTTTGGCGTGGCCGTATTCCAGCACGGAGTTTTCGGTGTCGCCGGTTTCGGCGGCGAAGCCGACGATCAGGGCCGGGCCCTCCTCGGGGTGGTCCCGGCGGTGTTCGACCAGTGAGGCCAGGATGTCGGGGTTGCGCACCAGCGTCAGGCCGGGGGCCCCGTCCTCGCCGGTCTTCTTGATCTTGGTGCCGGCGTAGTCGGCGGGACGGAAATCGGCGACGGCGGCGGCCATGATGACCGCATCGGCCCCCTGGCAGGCCTCGGCGACGGCGTCCCGTAGTTCCAGCGCGGTGGAGGCGGTGGTCAGTTCGACGCCGGCGGGGACCTCGGTCTCCAGATGGGCGGCGACCAGTCGCACGGTGGCGCCGGCGGCCAGGGCGGCCCGGGCGATGGCCGTACCTTGCCTGCCGGAGGAGCGGTTGCCCAGGAAGCGGACGGGGTCCAATGGTTCCCGGGTGCCCCCGGCGGTGACGACGACGGTGCGGCCCGCCAGGGGTCCCTCCCCCGTCGTCGGCTCCTCCATGGGGGTCCGTGGGCCCGTGGCCCCGGAGGGGATCAGGAAACGGTGGGCGACGTCGAAGATCTGCGACGCCTCGGGCAGGCGTCCGGCACCGGTGTCCTTGCCGGTCAAACGGCCCACGGCGGGGTCGATGACGGTGATCCCGCGCGAACGCAGGGTGGCGACATTGGTGGTGGTGGCGGGGTTCTCCCACATCCCGGTGTGCATGGCCGGGGCCACCACGATCGGGGCGGTGGAGGCCAGCACCGTATTGGTCAGCAGGTCGTTGGCCATCCCGGCGGCCAGGCGGGCCAGCAGATCGGCCGTCGCCGGGGCGATGACGATCAGATCGGCGTCCTGGCCGAGGAGGACATGGTTCACGTCCTCCACGGCCTCGAACACACTGGTGCGCACCGGGCGCCCCGAGAGGGCCTCCCACGTGGCCTTGCCGACGAACCGGAGCGAGGCTTCGGTGGGGACGACGTCGACCCGGTGGCCCGATTCCGTGAACAGGCGCAGCAGCCCCGCCACCTTATAGGCGGCGATCCCGCCGCCTACTCCGAGGACGATGCGCTGCTGGGCCTTCACGGGGTGGCGCTACTGCGCGTCGTCGGCGTCGAGCGGCTTGACCTGCAGCAGGCCCTCGTTGATTTCGCGCAGGGCGATGGAGAGCGGCTTTTCGTTCAACTGGGTGTCGACCAGCGGGCCGACGTACTCGAAGAGGCCCTCATGCAGCTGCGAGTAGTAGGCGTTGATCTGCCGGGCCCGCTTGGCCGAGTTGATCACCAAGGCGTACTTGGAATCCGTGGTGGTCAGCAGCTCGTCGATCGGCGGATTGATGATGCCTTCGGTGTTCGTAGACACGAAGCCTCCAAATTCTGTGTGGTGTTCGTCGGTGCCGGTCGGCCCCGACTACCGCTGGTGCGGAGTCAGGCCCATCTGGGAAACCAGCTCGTCGGCTGCACGCCGAATATCGTCGTTCACGATGGTGACGTCGAATTCGGATTCGGCAGCGAGTTCCAGTTTAGCGGTATCGAGCCGTCTTTGCTGTTCCTCCTCCGATTCGGTGCCGCGTCCGATGAGCCGGCGGACCAGTTCCTCCCAGCTGGGCGGGGCCAGGAACACGAATTTCGCCTCCGGCAACGACTCCTTCACCTGGCGGGCACCCTGCAGGTCTATCTCCAACAGGACCCGGCGTCCGGCGGCCACGGCTTCGGCGACCTTGGTGCGGATCGTCCCGTAGCGGTTGCGTCCGTGGACCACCGCCCATTCGAGCATGTCCCCGGCCCCGACCAGTTCGTCGAAGGCGTCCGGGCCCACGAAGAAATAGTGGATTCCATCCTGCTCCCCCGGCCGGGGGTCGCGTGTCGTCGCCGAAACGGAGAGCCACACCTCCGGGTAGTGGTCACGGATGTAGGTGGAAACGGTCCCCTTGCCCACTGCTGTGGGGCCGGCGAGGACGGTGACTGGCGGGTGGCTGGAAGCCGGCATGGTGTCCTTTGTTACTTTTTTGCGTGTGGCGGCGTGTCGTCGAAGTGGGACCGCAGCGCCGCCTGCTGTTTACGTCCCAGGCCGCGCAACCGGCGATTCGCCGAGATGCCGATGCGTTCCATCAGCGCCGCGGCCCTGACCGAACCGATCCCGGGAACCGACTCCAACAGATCCGCAACGCGGAGGCGTCCGACCGCCTCATCGCTGCGGGCCAGCTCGAGCAGCTCCGCAATGGGCAACTCGCCGCGGCCGAAGCTGTTCTTCACCTCGGCTCGGCGGGTCCGCGAGACCAGGGCCTTGGCCCTCGCCTTCGCACGGTCTTCCTCCGATAATGACTTCAAAACCATAGCGTAATCCCCTGCCGACTAGGAATCGGTCGTCACCGGGAACCGAACGTGCCTAGTGACGATGTGATCCGAACCTAGCGAACCCTGGGACCAGGCGCAATGGTCGCAGGCCTGCCGACTCAACCGCGCAAGGAGTCCTGGACGTCGATGGCGGCCCTGCGCAGCGTCGCGATATCGGGTCCATGGCGCAGGATGTCGCGGCTGGAGGTGGGCACCAGTTGGTCCCAGACCGCGCCGAACACCGCCCGCAAATCCTCCGGCGTGGCTCCTTGTGCCCCCAGCCCCGGGGCCAGGATCGGGGCCTGGCTGGCCGCCAGATCGATCCCCAGTTCCTCCAGGGCCGGGCCGACGGTCGCCCCGATCACCAACCCGGTGGAGCCCAGCTGCGCCCCCTGGTTCTCCCGGGCCGTGGCCTCGACGATCCCCCGCGCCACCGAGGCGGCCCCGCCGACATGCTGGACGCTGGCCCCCTCGGGGTTGGAGGTCAGCGCCAGGACGAAGATCCCGCGGCCGCTGGCGGCGGCGGCCTCCAGGGCCGGACGCAGCGACCCGAACCCCAGATAGGGGCTCAGCGTCACCGCATCAGCGGCCAGGGGGGACCCATCGCGCAGCCAGGCGTCCGCATAGGCGGCCATGGTGGAGCCGATATCCCCGCGTTTGGCATCGGCCAGGGACAGCAGCCCGGCCTGCGAACATGCAGCCAGGGTCCGTTCCAGGGCGGCCATTCCGGCCGACCCGTGGCGTTCGAACAGGGCGACCTGGGGTTTGACCATGGCGACTTCTCCGGCCAGGGCCTCCACCACCGAGAGGGCAAATCGTTCCACCCCGGCCGCATCGTCGGTCAACGCCCAGTCGGCCAGCAACCCCGGATGCGGGTCGATCCCCACGCAGAGCGGACCGTGCACGGCCATGGCCCGGGCCAGCCGGGAGCCGAAAGGCTCCCGGCCGGCGTCGTGCGGTGCACTCACGGCTCAGGCCCCCTGGCGGGAGTCGTTGAGCCGTTCGGCGTGCTCCTGCAGGGAGGTGACCGACCATTCGAACTGGCGCATCGCCTGGATCGCTTGGATGGCCGCCCCGAAGGAGGCCACCGTGGTGATCACCGGGGTGCCGACCGAGGTCGCGGCCGCCCGGATCTCGTACCCGTCTCCGCGGGCATCGCCTCCCGAGGGGGTGTTCAGGATCATGTCGATCTTGCCGTCGGTGATCAGATCCGCGATCGTGGCTTCCCCGTCCTCGGTGCCTTCGCGGACCTTGCGGACCACGGTGGCGGTGATGCCGTTGCGGCGCAGGACCTCGGCGGTCCCGCCGGTGGAGACGATCTCGAAGCCCAGATCGGCCAGGTGCTTCACCGGCAGCACGATGGAGCGCTTATCCCGGTTGGCCACCGAGACGAAGACCCGTCCGTGGGTGGGCAACGGCGAATTCGCGGCCGCCTGGCTCTTGGCGAAGGCGGTGTCGAAGTACTTGTCGATGCCCATGACCTCGCCGGTGGAGCGCATTTCCGGGCCCAGCAGCGAGTCGACGACCCGGCCTTCGGGGGTGCGGAAGCGGGCGAAGGGCAGTACGGCCTCCTTCACCGAGACCGGGGCGTCGTCGGGAAGATGCGATCCGTCGCCGCTGGCCGGCAGCAGGTGGTGGACCTCGCGCAGGTGCTTGATCGAGACCCCCGTCCCGATCAGGGCGGCCCCCTTGGCCAACTGCACCCCGGTGGCCTTGGAGACGAACGGCACCGTGCGGGAGGCCCGCGGGTTGGCTTCGATGACGTAGAGGACGTCGGAGGCCAGGGCGAACTGGATGTTGATCAGCCCCTGGACCCCCACCCCGCGGGCGATGGCCAGCGTGGCTTCGGCCACCCGGGCCTGGACCTCGGTGCCCAGGGTGATTGGGGGCAGCACGCAGGCGGAGTCACCGGAGTGGATGCCGGCCTCCTCCACGTGTTCCATGATGCCGCCCACGTAGATGTCGGTGCCGTCGTAGAGGGCGTCGACATCGATTTCGATGGCATCCTCCAGGAAACGGTCCACCAGCACCGGGTGGTCGATGGTGATCTCGGTGGCGTGTTCGATGTAGCGGGCGAGGTTCGGCTCGTCGTAGACGATTTCCATGCCGCGGCCGCCCAGCACGTAGGAGGGCCTGACCAGGACCGGGTAGCCGATCTCGTCGGCGATGCGCTTGGCGTCCTCGAAGGAGACTGCGGTGCCGTTCTTCGGGGCGATGAGCCCTCCGGCGTCCAGGACCTGCTGGAAGGCACCCCGGTGTTCGGCCAGGTCGATCGCCTCCGGCGAGGTGCCCAGGATCGGGACCCCGGCGTCGGCCAGTTCCTGGGCCAGCTTCAGCGGGGTCTGCCCGCCGAGCTGGACGAAGACGCCCAGCACCCCGCCGGTCGCCTCCTCGGCGTGGATGACCTCCAGCACGTCCTCCAGGGTCAGCGGCTCGAAGTACAGCCGCGTGGAGACGTCGTAGTCGGTGGAGACCGTTTCGGGGTTGCAGTTGATCATGACCGTCTCGTGTCCGGCCTCCCGCAACGCCATGGTGGCGTGGACGCAGGAGTAGTCGAACTCGATTCCCTGGCCGATCCGGTTCGGTCCCGAGCCCAGGATGATGATCGAGGGCTTCTCATGCAGCTCGACCTCGGACTCCTCGTCGTAGGAGGAGTAGTGGTACGGGGTGTAGGCGGCGAATTCGGCAGCACAGGTATCGACCGTCTTATAGACGGGGCGCACGCCCAGGGCATGACGCACCCCGCGGACCACTGCCTCGGGGGTGTGGGTCAGCGCGCCGATCTGCTCGTCGGAGAAACCGTGGCGTTTGGCCAGACGCAGCACGTCCTCGGTGAGGGAGCCGGCCTCCCGGATCTGTTCGGCGATCTCGTTGATGAGCACCAGCTGGTCCAGGTACCAGGGGTCGATCCCGGTGGCCTCGTAGGTTTCCTCGATGCTCGCCCCGCCCAGCAGTGCCTGCTGGACCATGGCCAGCCGGCCGGTGGTGCCGACCCGGCTGCGTTCGAGCAGGCCGGGCACGTCCATCGCGTTCGGTGTGGTGAACTGCAGCTGGGCGTCGCGCTGTTCCAGCGAACGCAGCGCCTTCTGCAGGGCCTCGGTGAAGTTGCGGCCGATGGCCATGGCCTCCCCGACGGACTTCATGGTGGTGGTCAGGGTCGGATCCGCCGCCGGGAACTTCTCGAAGGCGAACCGCGGGACCTTCACCACGACGTAGTCCAGCGCCGGTTCGAAGCTGGCCGGGGTCTTGCGGGTGATGTCGTTGGGGATCTCGTCCAGGGTGTAGCCCAGGGAGAGCTTGGTGGCGATCTTGGCGATCGCGAAACCGGTGGCCTTCGAGGCCAGCGCGGAGGAACGGGAGACGCGCGGGTTCATTTCGATGACGACCACCCGGCCGGTGTCGGGTTCGATCGCGAACTGGATGTTGCAGCCGCCGGTGTCCACCCCGACCTCGCGGATGACCGCGATCGAGATGGTGCGCAGCTTCTGGTATTCGCGATCGGTCAACGTCATGGCCGGGGCGACGGTGATGGAGTCACCGGTGTGCACCCCCACGGGGTCGAAGTTCTCGATGGAGCAGACGACCACGACGTTGTCGTTCGCGTCGCGCATCATTTCCAGCTCGTATTCCTTCCAGCCCAGGATGGACTCCTCCAGGAGCACCTCGGAGGTCGGGGAGTACTGGATGCCGGCCCCGGCGATGCGGCGCAGGTCCTGCGCGTTGTAGGCCATCCCCGAGCCGAGCCCGCCCATGGTGAAGGAGGGGCGGACGACGACGGGGTAGTTCAGTTCCTCCACGGCGGCGAAGGCCTCGTCCATGGAGTGCACGATGATCGACTTCGCGGATTCGGCCCCGCAGCGTTCGACGACGCCCTTGAACTTCTCGCGGTCCTCGCCGAGTTCGATGGCTTCGATGTTCGCGCCGATCAGTTCCACGTTATGGCGCTGCAGCGCCCCCGATTTGTCCAGGGCGATGGCCGTGTTCAGTGCGGTCTGTCCGCCCAGGGTCGGCAGGATAGCGTCGGGGCGTTCCTTGGCGATGATCTTCTCCACCACCTCGGGGGTGATGGGTTCGATGTAGGTCGCGTCGGCGAACTCCGGGTCGGTCATGATGGTGGCCGGGTTCGAGTTCACCAGGATGACCCGCAGGCCCTCCTCGCGCAGCACACGCAGCGCCTGCGTTCCCGAATAGTCGAATTCGGCGGCCTGTCCGATGACGATCGGGCCCGACCCGATGACCAGGACTGACTTGAGGTCTTCGCGCTTGGGCATTAGTTCTCTTCCTTGGAGTTCGTGGACTGGTCGCCGTGGGCGGCCATCATGTCGAAAAAGCGGTCAAAGAGGTAGGCGGAATCGTGGGGACCGGCGGCTGCCTCGGGGTGGTATTGGACGGAGAAGGCAGGAACGTCCAGGCAGTGCAGCCCTTCGACGACGTCGTCGTTCAGCGAGACGTGGGAGACCTCCACCCGCCCGAACTTCTGCTCGGGGGCCTGGAAGGCACCCCCGCGGGGGGCGTCGACGGCGAAGCCGTGGTTCTGGCTGGTGATCTCCACCTTCCCGGTGGACAGGTCCATGACCGGCTGGTTGATCCCGCGGTGCCCGTAGCGCAGCTTATAGGTGCCGAAGCCCAGGGCCCGGCCCAGGATCTGGTTGCCGAAGCAGATGCCGAAGTACGGGATCCGCGCCTCGAGCACCCGGCGCAGGGTGGCCACCTGGGCGGTGGCGGTGGCCGGGTCGCCGGGGCCGTTGGAGATGAACACGCCGTCGGGCTCCAGCGCGGTGAGGTCCTCGAACGTGCTGGTTGCCGGGACCACGTGCACCCGCAGTCCGCGCTCGGCCAAGCGCTCCGGCGTGGTGGATTTGATGCCCAGGTCGATGGCGGCAATGGTGAAGCGCGGTTCGCCCTGCCAGCCGTAGTCGGCCGGTTCCACCGTGTAGGCGGTTTTCACGCTGACCTCCTCGGCCAGTTGGGAGCCCTCCATCGATTCCTGCGCGGCGACCCGGGCGACGAGCTCGGCGTCGGGGGCCACGGCGTCGTCCCCGGAGAAGATCCCGGCCTTCATGGCCCCGCGTTCACGCAGGTGGCGGGTGATGGCCCGGGTGTCCACGCCCTGGATGCCCACGATGCCCTGACGGACCAGTTCCTCGTCCAGTGTCCCTTCGGAGCGCCAGTTGGAGGGACGGCGGGCCGCGTCGCGGACGACGTAGCCGCCGGCCCAGATGCGATCGGATTCGTTGTCCTGGACGTTGATGCCCGTGTTGCCGATATGCGGGGCCGTCTGGACGATCAGCTGGCGGGCATAGGAGGGATCGGTGAGGGTCTCCTGGTAGCCGGTCATGCCGGTGGTGAAGACCGCCTCTCCCAGGGTGGTGCCACCGGCTCCATAGGACTGGCCGCGGAAGATCCGGCCGTCCTCCAGGACCAGTACTGCCGGCTCGGGGGTGGTGTTGACGCTCATGGCTTGTCCTTCTTCGGTGCGGTGCGGTCGGGGTTGGGCGCTGCGGCGCCGGTTGCGGGGATGAGGGATTCGGCTGCTGCCACCAGTGGGGCCATGTCCTCGGCCCGTCGCGGTCGGAAACCGGTATCGAGGTGGTGTTCCCCCAATTGCCAGCCCAGGACCAGCAGGCCACCGGCTTCGACGAACTTGCCGGCCATGCCGGATTCCCGGCGCACCGATTCCAGGTCGGCGGCGGGGATGAACATATCGGGGGCCCCGGTGCGGGAGAACAGCACGCCATCGGTGTGCACGGAGAGGTCGGCATTGGACTTCATGCCCAGGCCGTGGACGCTGATGCGGTCCAACCAGTCCCCCGCCGTCGTCGTGCTCACGTATTGGCCCACGGCTTCCACCAGGGGCGCGCCCAGGGTGTCGGGGGTCGGGGCCGGGGCGGCGACGTCGGACTGGCGTCCCTGGCGATGACGCCAACCCACGCGCATCAGGATGATGACCACGGCGGCGATGACGACGATGCCGATGAGGTACGGGGTGTATTCGCTCATGCGCGGGCTCCGGTGTAGGGACGGGGGGTGGCCAGGGCGCCGTCGAGGACCGTGGGGTGACCGTGGAAGAACGTGGCCCTGACCGAGCCGGGCAGTTCCATGCCGGCGAACGGCGAGTTCCGCCCCTTGGTGGACATCGTCGACGGGTCCACCGTCCAGCGGGCCGCGGGATCCACCAGGATCAGGTTGGCCGGTTCCCCGGCGGCCAACGGACGGCCCTGGTCGGTGAGCCGGCCGATCAGCGCCGGCGTGGTCGAGGTGATGCGCGCGACCCCTTCCCAGCTCATCAGGCCCGTGTCGACCAGGGTGTGCTGGACGACCGAGAGCGCTGTTTCCAGCCCGGTCATCCCCATGGCGGCCTGCGCCCATTCGCAGTCCTTGGCTTCGGAGGGATGCGGTGCATGATCGGTGCCGATGATGTCGATGGTCCCGTCGGCCAGTCCGGCGCGCAGGGCCATGACATCGGCTTCGCGGCGCAGCGGCGGATTGACCTTGTAGACGGGGTCGTAGCTGCGCACCATTTCGTCGGTGAGCAGCAGGTGGTGCGGGGTGGCTTCGGCGGTGACGTTGATGCCGAGGGATTTGGCCCAGCGGATGATCTCCACCGAGCCCGCGGTGGAGACATGGCAGACATGCAGCCGCGAGCCGACATGCTGGGCCAGCAGGACGTCCCGGGCGATGATCGATTCCTCGGCCACCGCCGGCCAGCCGGCCAGCCCCAGGACGGCGGAGACCTCGCCTTCGTTCATCTGGGCGCCCTCGGTCAACCGGGGTTCCTGGGCGTGCTGGGCGATGACCCCGTCGAAGGCCTTCACGTATTCCAGCGCCCGACGCATCAGCACCGGGTCCCAGACGCAGATCCCGTCGTCGGAGAAGACCCGGACCCGGGCCCGGGAGTCGGCCATCGCGCCGATCTCGGAGAGGCGCTCCCCGGCCAGGCCGACAGTCACTGCGCCGACGGGTCGGACGTCGACCCAGCCGCTGCGCTGACCCAGGTTGTGGACTTGTTCCACGACGCCTGCGGTATCGGCCACGGGGGTGGAATTGGCCATGGCATGCACGGCGGTGAATCCGCCGCGGGCCGCGGCCCGGGTCCCGGTTTCGACGGTTTCGGCGTCTTCGCGTCCGGGTTCGCGCAGGTGGGTGTGCAGGTCGACCAGACCCGGCAGGGCGATCAGCCCGGCGGCCTCGATGACTTCTGCGGTGGCCGCTGCTTCATGGGTTCGTGCGTCGGGGCCGACGGCGGCGATGAGGCCGTCGACCAGCAGCAGATCGGTCTCCTCGGCCCCGCCGAGGGTGGCGCCGCGGATGAGGTAGGTGGTGGTGCTCATGTGTTTCTCGATTCTCAGAGGGAGCCCGGTTGCTGTGGGTCCGCGGACAGCAGGAGGTACAAGACGGCCATGCGCACGGCGACGCCGTTGCTGACCTGTTCCAGCACGGTGGAGCGGGGGGAATCCGCGGCGGCCGAGGAGATTTCCAGCCCACGGTTCATCGGCCCGGGGTGCAGGATGATCGTCTCGCGGCCGGGCTGGGTGTCCAATGCGGCCAGCCGAGCGTCGTCGAAACCCCAGATCCGCGAATATTCGCGGGTGCTGGGGAAGAAGGAGGCATGTTGGCGTTCGGCCTGCAGGCGCAGCATCATCACCGCATCCGCCCCTTCGGCCAGGGTGGCGTCGAGGTCGTAGCTGATGGTGCACGGCCAGGCGGCCGCGCCGACCGGCAACAGGGTCGGCGGGGCGACCAGGGTGACTTCGGCTCCCAGGGTGCGCAGCAGCCACAGGTTCGAGCGGGCGACCCGGGAGTGCAGGATGTCCCCGACGATGACCACGCGCATGCCCGTCAGGTCCGAGCCGGTGGAGTCCACGCCCTGGACCTGCGCCCAGTGGTTGCGCAGCGTGAAGGCATCCAGCAGGGCCTGGGTGGGGTGTTCGTGGGTGCCGTCCCCGGCATTGACCACCGGGGCGTCGATCCAGCCGGCGGCGGCCAGCCTGGCCGGGGCCCCGGAGGACCCGTGGCGGATGACGACCCCGTCGGCGCCGATCGCCTTGAGCGTCTGGGCGGTGTCCTTCAACGATTCGCCCTTGGACACCGAGGAGCCCTTGGCGGAGAAGTTGATGACATCGGCGGAGAGGCGTTTGGCGGCGGCCTCGAAGGAGATGCGGGTGCGGGTGGAGTCCTCGAAGAACAGGTTCACCACGGTGCGCCCGCGCAGGGCCGGGAGCTTCTTGACCTCGCGGGTTCCCACGGCGGCCATGTCCTCGGCGATGTCCAGGATCCGGATGGCATCGGTGCGCGCCAGATCGGCGGTGGAGAGCAGATGCCTCATGCGCGGGACTCGATGACGACGTCGTTCACTGGTTCGCCGTGGTCGGTGTCCAGTTCGCCGAGGCGGACCCGCACCTTTTCGGAGGAGGCGGTCGGCAGGTTCTTGCCGACGTGGTCGGCCCGGATCGGCAGTTCGCGGTGGCCCCGGTCGACCAGCACTGCCAGCCTCACGATACGCGGTCGTCCCAGGTCGGAGAGGGCGTCCAGGGCCGCGCGGATGGTCCGCCCGGAGTAGAGCACGTCGTCGACGAGGACCACGACCTTGCCGTCGATCCCCCCGGCGGGCAGCTTCGTGGGCAAGGGCGTGCGGGTGGTGGAGTGGCGTAGATCGTCCCGGTACATGGTGATGTCGAGTTGACCGGTGATCGTTTCGGGATTGGTGCCCGGTTCGGCTCGGGCGATGCGCTGGGCCAGCCGTTGGGCCAAGGGGAAGCCGCGGGTGGGGATGCCCAGCAGGACCAGGTCCTCGGTGCCCTTATTGGCTTCGATGATTTCATGCGCGATGCGGGTGAGCACACGCGAGATGTCGGCTTCGGAGAGAACCGTGCGAACGCTGCTGGGACCGGTGGGCCCGGTCTCGTCGGTGGCGCCGTGTGTTTCCATGATGCCGCCTCCTTCCCCGCCTCACTGGACGGAATTTAAAGGGTGACTGCTCGCTCAAAATTACCACAGGACGACGCCGGTTCCCGCCCGGGGGGGTAGGCGCTGCGGGGATATGTGTCACGAGGCCTTGCTCATGTTCTGTCTCTGGCCCGTCAAACTCCCACGATCGGTCCGTGTCAAGCCCTCCACGTTGATCTCGTCAAGTGAGGCTATTCAAAGACACCCAGGAGTCCTTGGAAGCCTCGAGAACTTCGGTAGGCATTTCACTGTTGCACATTGGAATATCAGTTTTATGGGGTGACGTGCGCAGAGTAGAGTCGATGGCCTAACTTGTTACGCGTCGCTTCCTTGATCACGTGATGTTGCTCGGCAGCGCTTATGGGGGGAAACATCATGTTGCCTAGTGCAGCCCAAATTCACTCTGCCAGCACCATCAATCTCTTGGGCCTGGACCTGACCCCGGTGGCCTTCTGGCTGCTGATCTGCTTCGTCCCGGTTCTGGGCGGATGCTTTACCTGGTTCGGATATTCGCTCAAGCGCGGACAAAAGAAGGCCCAGCAACGGATTCGCCAGCTCGAGACCATCCTTGCCCCACTGAGCGACGAGAACCTCGTTGCCATGCGACAGTCTGCCTTGGACACGGCCCGTGCCCTCCGGGAATCCTCTCGGGCTGCGCCAGAAGCATGGATGGAGTTCGACGAGTCGCTGGTCGAGTCCCCTGACCGACGCCGTTTATTCAACACAGTGGATGCTGAATACTTCTTCGACACTGAAACCCTGGCGGGCGAGGTGTTGCATAACCGAATTCAAAAGTTCCTCCCGTCCGCTCTGACCGCGCTGGGTGTGTTGGGGACCTTCGTAGGGCTAGTGGCGGGTCTCTGGGGATTGGATCTGGGCAGCGATGCCGATAGCGCGGAATTGCGTTCCGGCATCGGTGAACTGATCTCAGGTGCCTCCCTGGCGTTCCTGACATCGATTCTTGGGGTTTCACTCAGCCTGGCGGCAAATATGTGGGGCAATCGGGTCGCCAACCAAGTCTCCCGTCACGTCAAGAAGATCCAGGAACGTATCGACCATCTCTTCAGTCGACACACGGCAGAACGATCGCTTATCGAGATCGAACGAAATTCCGTGGACTCGAACACTGCTCTGCAAGAGCTTCACGAAAAGATCGGCGTCGAGCTGCAACGAGCAGTGACCGGATTGTCTCAAGACATGCAGGCAGCGGTGACTGCTGCCCTCGAATCCTCCGTCACGCCAGCGATGGCCCAGATCAGTGAATCGGCGTCGAAGCAGTCAAGTGAAGTCTTTGAACACCTGGTGGGAAAGTTCGCCTCTTCGTTCGAGGACATCGGGAATCGGCAGGCGCAGCAAATGGGAGAGGCCGCAGGCAGCGTCGGCGAATCCCTAGGTGCCATGAGTGGTGAGTTCAGCAGCATGATGGAACGGCTGACATCCACGGTCGACGGCATGATGGAAAAGACCGGCGAACAGTCCGAGGCCTCCCAAAAACGGTTGGAGGAGTTGCTAGTGGCCATGTCGAAGCAACGGACCCATACCGAAGAGGTGGTCGCCATCCTGGCCGAGACCGTTGATGCCGCCGGCCTGACGATGAAGACTTCCTCCCAGCACTTACAAAGTGCATCACGGGACCTTGAAAAGTCCGCGAATGCGTTCACCGACGCGTCCGCAACTATTGGGGAACGCACGTCGGCCTCCGCCGAGCTCCTGGATTCCTCAACGGAAAAGCTGCTTCAAACAGTGGATCAACAGCAAGGCATCGTGGACACATTCGCGCAGCAACGCGAAGAGTTGAAACGTTTACACGGTCATATGCAGGAGGCGGGAAAGTCATTGACCGAGGCTGCAGCAACGTCCAGGGACGGTTTCACCGCCCTGGAACAGCATCAAAAATCTTATCTCCAGGGGCTCCACACAGAATTTGAACACCTCACCAATGGTCTGACGACACGTCTGGAGGCTACGCAGGATTCTATGCGGCAGTGGCTCAACGAATATTCGACAGCGGTATCCGACCAGACGCAAAACCGCTTCGAGGAATGGAACACCCAGAGTCAAGCGTATGCAGGCAAGATGCTCAATATCGCACAAGGCCTACAAGACACCCTTGAGGAGATCGACGATTTGAAAGGGCGTGTGAAGAGTGGCGTTCACACGGCGTAGGTCGAAGTCTCAGTCGAACGAGGAGGGGGACTCGTTCTGGATTTCCTTTTCGGACCTGATGTCGGCCTTGGTCATGATCTTCATCCTGGCGGTGGTTGTTCTGGTGTTGCAGCTATCGGAGAAACAGCAAGAGCTATCTGGACAACAAGACAAAGTCCAGGTTCAGCAGGATCGATTCAACGAACAGGTCTCGACTCTGAGGGAAGCCGAAATTGTCCGCAAGGACATGCTGGAGGAGATGCAAAAGACTCTCAAGGATCGCGGTATCGATGTCTTGATTACTGAAAATAACTCGGTGCTAAGCATTCCCAGCGAAAAATTGGGCTTTGCTGCTGCCTCGTACGACATTGACGATGAATTCAAGGGCGTTGCCTTATCGATTGGCTCCGTGATTTCGGAGAGTATTCAGACCGATGACCGCATGCAGTTCTTGGACACCGTCTTCGTAGAGGGTCATACCGACAACGTCGTGTTCAAGGGGTTAGAAGGGACAGGCAATTGGGGTCTGTCCACCTTCCGGGCCATCTCCCTGTGGTCGCTATGGGACGAGGAACTCTCACCCACACTGAATTTGGGAAAACTCGAGAACCAAAGCAGCCAGCTGCTCTTCTCCGTCTCGGGCTACGGACAAAGCCGACCCGTCGCCTCACAGCAGGACAACGACGCGAATCGGGCTGCAAACCGGCGTATCGATATTCGCTTTACCATCGTACGTCCCGATGCGGATGACCTACTCGATATCAGCAAGAATCTCGATAAGGCTGGTCAATAGATGTTTGGGCGCCCCCCGGCCCCAGAACTGTTCAGCCCTTCATCGCAGGTGGCAGCCACTGAGGGCTGGGCGCGATTGTTCAGCCACGCCAGTCGCCTATCGAGCAGCGCTAACGCCGGGGTAGGTATTACCCCTCTCCTCGGGAGGGCAAGAGAGGTCCTTCTGCGCGGAGACAGTGCAGAAATTGTTGCAGCCCTGAACGAAAGGAAGATGGGTCGGGCATTCATCTCGTTGTGGAATGACGAACCTGATATCGCGGCCTCCACTTTGCGGATCACACCGCTGGAGTTGCTCGGGGATTCCTCACATAGGCTGTCCCGCATGGCGACTGCAGGGTTGCTCATGGTTCATCTACGCTATTTCAGCCGGTTGGAGTCCTGGCAATCAGGACTTCTTGCGGCGCTTAGTAGTCGTATTACACAGTCCATCGGCAACCTTGAAGCAAAGCAGGATCGCAAGGACGTCATTGAATTTACCCGAAGTCACGCGGAGCTGATTCTTGACCCGACAGGCCCGGAGACAGTTGCTCGAAACTCCATCCGGAATGGGCGAAGCCTCGAGGAGTTTCTAGATGGAGCCGGACTCCCGGGGTTCGATGGTGGAGACTACGGCGAACAAATCCGGCTTTGGTACTACGTTCAGCAGATTCACGACGCGGATCCCGCCACGGATCACGACTTCCTAGCCGAACTCACCCAACCGTCGGTCTTTAAGGCCCCAGTTCAAGGCGGCTATTTCGGACATAAGATCCTTCAAGCCATGTCGGATAAGGACCAGAAGCCCGGGACGGCTTGGCTCGATACCATCCTGACTATCGCCAGGGACCCCCGGCTAGAACACACCAGAGAGTGGTTTGAATGGTGGAGGCCCCTCCCCCAATCGTGCATCGACCGGGTCAAGTCGTGGCTTAGTGCCCAGGACCTCGGTCTCTTTCTGGCAGCTGT
This sequence comes from Arthrobacter sp. AOP36-A1-22, assembly GCF_052377615.1. Classification (NCBI taxonomy): domain Bacteria; kingdom Bacillati; phylum Actinomycetota; class Actinomycetes; order Micrococcales; family Micrococcaceae; genus Arthrobacter; species Arthrobacter sp. AOP36-A1-22. Next base: position 17,318 of record NZ_JBQSWX010000007.1, on the reverse strand, counting down.
CGAAGAATACGGGATTCGCTCGGGCCAAGAAGATCTCCAGCGCATGTTCCCCGGAAGAAAGGCCTTCCTCGAAGGACTTCTCGGGCTTGGCCTCATCAAGGAAACACGCCTGATCCTCGGCAACCAAGCGACGAAGTACGTACGCGAGCGGCTCGGAAAATCGTTACGCTCGGACATTGCCCTTCTGAAACAAGATTCCCAAAAATCCATCATCTTCGTGGACTGCGGCGATTTCCATTTGGTTGAAGGTTCGCATAATTTCCGGTTGTGGGTCTATGTCGGCAAACCAGCCGCGGCGCTGCGCGACCGAAGCAAGGGGACTTTCACCCCTGGGTTCCTTCGCGAAGATGTTCCACAAGATTTCCTTCGATCCAATGTTTATCCGTCCGCCTATGTTGATGTCACCCACCAAGGTTCCGAAAACGGGACCTGGCAATTCAAGGCCATGGACTTCTTGATTGATCACGACATTTGGTTGCCGGAGAAGAGTCTTCTAGATCCCAACACCTACCGAAACTACGCCGTACGGTTCGGCATCAGACGTCCAGCGAAATAGCGACTCTCAGGGCGCCAACGAAAGGATGACCAGATGGGCTTGTTCGATAGGAACAGGCAACGCGCGAAGGCGACTGATTCCACGCCTGCGGATGTTGCCGCGCTAGATACCACCCGTCTCGAGCTCCACATGGACGCGACTGGGGCGACATGGACGACAAATCAGGAAAACTTGGATGCCTTGGACGCCGGTGGCGGTGCCGCCACGATCGCAGACCAGTTCATCGTCTTGTCCATGCTCGAAGAAGCTGGAAGCGCACTCAAGCTACCTGGCATCGGGTTTTCGGTTTCAACTGAGGACATCGCCCGGCTCGGTGACGACGTCGCCACGATTCTTGCTCTTCCGTCAACGTATTCGGGAAAATTCAGTGTTGAGCGACGGAGCAACACCACCTCAGCATCCTTTGAGTTCTCGGTTCGGGCCTTGCGGGGAGAGCATCCGGAGCCATACACCCGAGCTGGTGCCTTCCTCCAGACCGGCGGCAGTTGGTACAGGCTCACGAGCCCGGTGATGCATGCTCTCGCGGCCATTGATTCCCACCAAGCTATGGCGACGGAGGACCGGGGCGAGATCGCCAACGTTCGGCTGATCGCTCAATTACAGAGGGCGCAGCTTGAAGCCAAGGAATTCCGCCCCAATGACCTGGACGAAGACGTCGACTCTTCCTCGTCGGTAGGGACCGCCTTTCCACTTGACCTTGGCTACTTCCAACGTTTTCAGACGAGCACCCCGGAAAAGGTAGGACTGACCGTCGAGGAAATGGGCGATGGATCCCTGGCATTGTCACCGAATCTTGGGACGGGGCACGGTCCCGGTGAGCTGCGGGAACGACGACACCAGCTCGCCCTGGATCGCGATGAGAATGTCCTCAGGATCGACAACGACCTTATTCTCTTGGAAAAGGAACAGATGGATGGCGTTCGGGAGATCTATCGCCATCCCCACATCCCGGCAGAACGTGTCGGTGATTTCTATGAGGCCCCCGGTAGCTTTATCGATGCTGAAAAAGTTGATATGGAAGGTGTTTTCAGTGTTCGGGTCAAGGGGATCGGCGTGTTGGCGCCGGTGTCCTTCAACGAGGCGGCGGAGTCCGGTATCCAATGGATCGATGAAGCCGATGAGGTCCTGGAACCAGAAATACTGGCCGAAATCGCAGAAACAGAAGACGCACTCACGGAAGTCGAGGAATCAGTTCAACGTGCTCGTTCCGGTCGCGCATCCATCGCCACGTGTGGCGAACATCTGGTCGACATCAGTGATAGTCAGCGGGTCGACGCATCTCTGTTTCGTGCACGTCAAAAATTCCTTGAGCCGGTGTCTCCGCTGCCCGGAAAAGCCGACGACGCAGTCCAGGTGGGATTCATCATCAGAGAAGCCCATTCGCTCAGTGCCCGGCTGCGAACGGCTGCCCTGGAAGCAGACTTGCACTTTCCCATCGAATATTCCGGTCTCCGCCGCGAACCGTTCCCGCACCAACGTGAAGGCATCGAGTGGATGGTCCGGCTCATGTCCGCGGCTCTCGCTGGCCGGCGCGATCAAGGGGCACGGATCCAGGGGGCCATCCTTGCCGACGACATGGGCCTAGGTAAAACGTTCATGATCCTGGTGGCTCTCAGGGAAATGAAGAAGCTCGAACAACGCGGCGGTCATGAACCACGACCCATGCTGGCGGTCTTGCCACTTTCGCTCATCGACAACTGGAAAGATGAAATATCGGAGACCTTTACCCGTTCTCCCTTCAACGACGTGGTTGTCCTTCAAGCCAGCGAGGATCTAAATCGGTTCAAATACCGTGGGGCGCAGCGAGAGAGCGCAGCAAGTGCTTCGCTACTCGACGCCGCGGGAATGCTGGCCGAAGATGACCTCACGCTTTCCCTCGCCGTTGGTCCTCAGGCAGGAGAGGACCGCCTCGACCAACCCGGCCGATTGGTCATCACCACCTACGAGACACTCGCGTCCTATCAACTCTCTCTCGGGCAGGTCGAATGGGGCGCAGTCATCTTCGACGAAGCGCAAAAGACCAAGAACCCGGAGACTTTGGCAGCGCGAGCAGCCAAGGGACTCAAGGCCTGGTTCAAACTCATCTGCACCGGCACCCCCGTGGAGAATCGGCTCAAGGACCTCTGGTCGCTGATGGACACGGCACAGCCAGCCCTCTTGGGCACCTGGCCGGAGTTCAATCGCGAGTGGGTACGCTCGGTCGAGAACTCCAGTACTGAAGTGCAGCTGGCCAAGGGACGGGCACTAGCCGAGCACGTCCGCCCGTTCATGCTCAGGCGCATCAAGGAAGAGCACCTGAAAAATCTGCCTCCGAAGACGATCCATAGTGGACTGCCCGGCGTCGGCCTCGACTATATGCCGGAGCTCCATCGTCATATGCCGGAGGAACAAGCGCATAAATACCTTCAGGCGCTCAGCAGCCATTCTGCCCGCTCGGGAAAAAAGGGGGCGGCCCTGAAGACACTTCAAGGGCTGAAGACGGTCAGCCTCCATCCTGTGGATCGCCATGCGAGTCCCGCTGCCCGAGAGGTGTCTCCCGAAGCCGCCGCCCGTGTGGAGGCGACCTTGGAAATTCTCGACCAGGTGCGTGAGGGCGGCGAGAAAGCCATCGTCTTCCTCATCGACAAAATGCTTCAACGGCTCATGGCCCGGTGGCTCCAAGACCGCTATGGCGTGCGGGTCCACATCATCAATGGCGATACCCAAGCTTTGGCCGGTGACCGGTCCCCCTCACGCAAACAACTCATCGCGGACTTTCAGCGGCGGGAAGGATTCGGCGTCATCATCATATCACCGGTTGCTGCCGGAACGGGCCTGACCGTGACCGCCGCAAACCATGCCATCCATTTGGAACGTCATTGGAATCCTGCCAAGGAAGCACAGGCTACTGATCGGATCTATCGCATTGGGCAACAACGGCCGGTACATGTCTACCTGCCGTTGGCTATCCATCCCGATGATTCAATTCGTTCCTTTGACCTGAACCTCAACCAACTGTTGCAGCAGAAGTTGGATCTCAAGGATGCCGTCGTGGTTCCTGAGGCCGTGTCCGAGAAGGAAATGCTTTCCGCTTTGGGGTTGGAGTAGTTCCGTACAGGAAATACCTGAACCGATGATCCTCGGTTATCCATCGCTGGAATCTGCTTGCTTCATCATGGCCATGGCCGACTCGGCCAGCGCATCGAAGCTGGCCAAGAGCTCGCGGGGCGGCCGCCCGATATCGATGGGATATTCGGTGATGACTATCGTCGCCCCGATGACCTTGCGACTACGCGGTAACCCGGGGCCCGCATAGAGCAGCCATGCGGGGATACAGCCCAAAACAGTTGAGTACGCCAACATTTGATAGTAGTCGGCGTTTGCATAACTGCCCCCGGTGGTGGCCGCCTTGTACTTGGCATCGAAAATCAGCGCAGGCCGGTCCTCGATGTGGTGAAGGATGTCGGGACGCATCACGATCCGTGGAGCTCCGTCAGTCCTTGGGCCGTCAAGGTGGCAGGAATATTGGGCGGTGGTGCGACCTGGATACCGGTGCAGGGCCTCAGTCAAAGCCGTGGTCGTGAAGTCCTCGAAAACCCGTGCCATGTCCACGGCAAAAGACGCCACGGAGAATCTGCCCGGTGCGGTCTCAGCCACCATGTTGCGCAGGATAATTTCCGCAATACGCAGCGCTGGAAGGTACTTCTGGTTCATGCGGCCCGGTGTCCACGATGGTGAATGCCGGGTATTAGTGAGCACCGCGACGTCGGCAAGACGATGATCGAGGTGCATCAATCTCCGACGGATATCGGCAGGTAGTCGAGGGACAGCCAACATGCGCCGGGCCGCTGCGCGCAGAATCCGGTTCTCCACGATGTCGATGGTGAAGTCGTCGTGGGTCACTTCAATGGGAAAGGACTGTCCAGGGCGCTGAGTCAGCTGGTCGGACATGCGGATGCGGCCCCGCACGGTGCGCAGCGTTTCCTCAAGGGTTACGTACCCCTGCAGGACACCTCGTTGGGTGGCCCGCTCGGCCAAGCGTGCCAGGGTCTCACCGAAGACCGACCACAAATCCGCTGTCTCGGTTGCGTCCACATTCTCGGGGCGGAACCCAGGATCATGGGCGTAGCCGAGGAGGAAAAGCAGTTGGGCGATCGGGACTTTGTCCTTCGGCCTGACTTCAACCAATAGGTCGTCGATCTGCACGGCACCGACGAGCCCAGAGGGTACCAATTCCCAATATCGCGAAGTTCCGGCAATCTGCCCCGGAACAGGTCCGACTGCCGGCTTTGCGGTGACCAGGCCAGTGGCGTCTAGCGTTGCACGCACGTTGTCGTCCAGTTGTAGAACCGGACCGGTAGTTCCCAATTCGTCGAGGACAACACGCTGAAGCCCGGAAACCTCAGGACTACTCCTCGTCGTCAACGTTCACGTCCAGGTCTTCTAGACTGCGACCGATCGACGTCAACAGGGCATCCAGGCCAAAGGCAGCATGGACGTCGTCTCGTGAGAGTTCACCAAAGTGGTATTCCTCCAACAGCGGAAGCAACTCGTATTTCCATACTCGCCGCAACCCGGCGGCATCTGCAGCATCATCCCTCATGAAGTAGGAAGGGCCGATGGCCAGATCACGTTTGGCCGCACCCAGTTTTTCATTCAGGCTATCCAGCAGCTCAGCGGTGAGCGGGGAACGCTGCTGCGCGATCAGGTACCGGCCCAGCACGTCCCTGATCATCCCGTCCTGGGGATGAAGTTCCACGAACGCGAAACGACGCCGAATAGCCGCATCGACCATGGCGATGGAGCGGTCTGCCGTATTCATCGTTCCGATGATGTAGAGATTCGGCGGAAGGATGAAGCTCTCGGTCGGGCTGTATTGAAGCCGGATACTATCCGTCCGGTATTCGAGCAGAAAATACAGTTCGCCAAAGATTTTGGCGAGGTTGCCGCGGTTCATCTCGTCGATGATGAGGAAGAACGGCTTATCCTCGTTTCCTGGCTCGCCGGCCACACGGGCCAGTCGGCGCAGCGGCCCGTCCTGCAGCTCAAATCCCACCTGCCCATTGGCTGAGGCGGGGCGGTAGCCCTCGAAGAAATCCTCGTAGGAGTACGAAGGATGGAACTGCACGATTTGAACATCGGCGGTACGTTCCCTGCCGGTCAAGTGGCGTGCCAATTCCTTGGCAATATAGGTCTTGCCAGTACCCGGGGGACCATAGAGCACGATCTGGCGCCTGGACTGTAGAAGGTCAACCAGTTCCTGCAAGTCGTCCCGGTCCACGTGGAGCCTGGAACTCAAATCCTCCGTCGCTGCGTCGAGTTGCAGTGCCTCCTGCGACCTGGACACCGAAGGTTTGGCTACTACGGGTTCATCGCCAGCCGGCTGATCCTTGTCGAACCACGAGGCGATATCTCGCGACGCGGCGCTGGCGTCGGTGACGGCATGGCTTTCTTGGAGACCGGCGTCGAGTTGCGCGGGAAGGTTTTCGTTGACTATCAAGGTCACATTCCAACTCACCGTCCGGAGGAACTTCGCGCCTTCGAGGGTGCCGACATCAGGATCCCCTGTGACTTGCCCGACCAGCAGCACCTCCTCCCATGGAACCACCACGTAGTCGCCCAAGGACATCTGGGTGATAAAGCGGTGGATGGAGCCCGCGGCATCGCGCATCGACGTGGCGGATTCTCCGTCCATCGAACCGCGCAGGGCGGCGTGAATCTCTTCGAAGGAAGCACCGACGGATTCAGCGTCCAAGCCGAGGGAAGGCAGGCTCACTACTTCTTGATCTTGCCAGAATTCGGCTAAGGCACGGCCATTTTGCGTTTGCGGCACAATCCAAGCGCGGTTGGTTGCCGCCTCGCCCCCGGCCCACTGGGTGATATATGGATCCGCATACCATTCAGAGTATCGGCCTGATTCGCGAGTATGGACGACCAGGATTTCGTGCAGGTCCTTGGCCAGCTCGATTTCTCCGTTACCCCTGACACGTTCAAGGACGGAGGAAAATGCATCTCTGATCTTGCGCCGATGCCCCTGGACGACGACGGGAAGGAGATAGTTGGGCCACACGAGATAGTTGATGGTGTGTCGGATCTCCGGCTGGTCTTCAGGGACTGCCAGCGTGAAAGCCATCCATTCCCACGGAGTGGACAGCGCCAGTTCCAAATCGATCCGAGAGGCCCGGGAAACATGCTCCGCAAAGCGTCCGAGCCAGCCGATGTGCACAGCGGCGCGGAGGTTGAAAGCCGCTCCCCCATTGAATGACCCCCGACATTGCAGGCCTTCACGGAAGCTGACAGGGAGCTCACGGGGTCCGTCTGGTGACTGGCGGAGCAGGCCCTCGACCCGCTCGATCTTTGTGGCCGGCCGCAGGTTGGAGAGCGCCACGCATTGTAGAAAGGTCAATTCGGCGGCCAGAAGGTGCACGGCCTGATCGCCGCTGGCAACTTGGGCACGGAGCCTCTCGCTAAAGGTACCGGTTACGGGGTCGTGGGTATTGCGAAGCTCTGCAAATTGCTGCGCCGCCTCCGTACTCCAGACGGTGCTGTGTCCACCCAAAGGAGACGGTTGCCCGTGAAGGGCCGGTTCCAGGATGAGCCACGCGGCATCTTCCGTTTCCTGCGACTTACCGGCCCGACGCTGATAGTGCTCAGTGATTGGAGCAACCTTGTCACCTCGCCATGTGCGCAAACCGGCGGCAACGTCCCCGGGCCACGTTGGGGTCGGGTCTTCCTTCATGAGCCGCCAGATCAGTGACTGCGCGTCCAAGCGGTCACGCAGCGGAAGACCCTGACTACTGGCCTCCTCGAGGAGACGATCGAGGACATTCAGAAATTGCTGGAACCGCTTCGTGGAGTATTTCGGCCCCAGAGGAACCTCGCCAACGAGTTTGAGGAAGCCATCGGCAAGTCGGACCTGGTAGGGAGCATACTGTTCGGGGGTTCTGGCGAATAGTAGCAATGCCCCCAGCCCGACGGTACCGCCAGCGGACAGCTTCGTCGGATTTAGTGCCCTGAGATCGTCGACAAATTGATCCAGCGAAGCTGGCGATGCCTCGTCGGCCCAGATCTGCAGAAAGATCTCTTCAAGCTGGTGCGGATGATCCTTGGCTACTTGGGCGAGGCCCATGGTCGTGTATTGGTTCACCAGACCGGCACGCCCCAAGCACTTGCGCAGCGTTTCAAACCAAACCGGGTCGTGAGCAAGGAGCTGGTTCCTCGCGATGTGTGCCTGCTCAGCGAAAGCCAATTTATAGTCGCGTTCGTCGGAGTCCAGGTCAGTATGCTCCAGTGAGACCCGGGCGAATTCCATCACCGGTGTCCAAAGATTCTCCTGTTCACTCATGTTTTGCCCCCCAAGAGTCGGCTGGGTTCCCCGGCCCATGTGATGACCAGTTCATCGCGGGCACGCGATGCGGCGACATAAAGTAATGAGCGTTCCCGCATGACGGCGTCTTCCTGCTCCGCTTCCGGCAGCTTTCCGAAATCCCACGTGGCCGGCAGCTCGCCGTCGCCCACCCCCATCACAATGACGTTCTGGAACTCCATGCCCTTCGCGGAGTGCATCGTCATCAACAGCGGTTGGTCTGGTTGGGGGCGTTTGGTCCGGGCCGTAACGACTTGTGTTTGAATATCGCGCTCCAGGAGCCCGGTGTGTATGGACTTCAACGCTTTTTCGCTGCGTGCCAAGATGCCGATGGCATTGCCCTCCACCTTCTTTTCCTGCCACCGCTGCAGGTGTTCGACCGCCGCGTCCAGCTCACTGTGCAGATCGGTCGCGCCGACCCGTAGCGGCTCCGGTCCGGTGCGCACCGAATGATACTCGGCGGTGTTTTCCTCCCCGCCTTCCAGGTCGAGGTAGTCTTGGCCGGACAGGATGGAAATGGCGTAGGCGAGGTTCTCAGCGGTCGTACGGTAGTTCAGCCGCAGCCGGCGGGCCCTGCCACGGATCTTGATGCCGAACTGGTTCAGGGAGATCTTCTGGCCGTAGATCCGCTGGTGCGAGTCCTCGGCAATGAAAAGGTCATCGGGGCCTTCGGGTGCCAAGGCACGCAATAGCTGCCAGTGACCGGCATGGAGATCCTGGGCCTCATCCACCAGTACGGAATCTGCAGGAAGGGGTTGGCCGCCGGCGGCACGGTGTTCGAGGATTGCTGCCGCAACCACCGTCTGCTCCGGATAGGTGAGCTGATCGTCCAACTCGTTCTCACGGCGGAATGCCTCGACGATCTTCCACAGACCCATGCGGGCCTTGCGGTTCAACGCCGTCCCCCGGCCCGGGCGAGGTACCTTCACATAATCGGCCAACGACGTGATCCGGCCGGCCAGCACCACTGCCAGATACTCCTGGGCCAGGAAGGCGGGCTCGATCAAATGGTTGGCCAACCCATGCTCCACCGAGGCGGCCGCCTGCTTCCAGCTGTACGCTTCCCGACCGGAAAGCTTCGTCATCGCGTTACGGCCGCTGCCGAAAACCGTCTGATGGGCGGAGTCCTTCTCGACGACGGAAGCCTCGGCAAGAATCCGGTAGGCGATCTGGTCGATCCCTAAGATCGCTATGCCGGGCTCTCCCAAGGGCACGATCTCGAGCTCGGGGACCAGCTTGCCCATATTCGTCGACAGTGACTCCGCCAGGGTGCGGGTGAACGTAGTCAGTAGGATCCGCTGCTCGGGGTCCTTCTGCGCCAAATGGCGGGCACGGTGCAGCAGTACGACCGTCTTACCGGTACCGGCACCGCCGGAGAGGCGGTAGGCGCCGTTAGTTTCCTTGGTGACGTATTGACGTTGTTCGGGGTGGAGGAAGATCCGCCATTGGTCGATGTCCGTACTTTCGACGGCATCGCGAAGTTCCTGTGGGTTTTCCCCCACGTAGGCAAAGCCCAGCGGGGCGGTCTTCAGCCCACGGACTACGGCGACGTCCTCGCCGTCTGCGGCTACGTCCATGGGTTCCGCCGACAGACCCAGCTCACGGCGAACGGTGGACAGGTCATCACCCTGGGCGAGCCCCAACAGGACCAGGCCCTGCACTTCCGGGCAGGAATTCACCACTGCATTGAACTCGGAAGCGGTGCCGGCGGCCAACGCCGCTTCCGCGTTCTCACCATCGATGCCGGCCTGCATGGACAGCGATGCTGCAGTCCACCCATGAGACAGAGGGTTGCTCCACGGAGGTTGGCTGGGTAGCGGCACCGTCGGCGCGTCGTTCACAGGGGACCCGGCCTCGGAATCCTGACTGGTGGAACGGTCGTGGGGACGACGAGGTTGCGGTGCACCGCGGTTGATGATCTCTGGCACCCCGAGCGCGCTGTTGAAGGTCATGATGCTGGATTCAGCGATGGCATTGGCCTTGTCGTGTGGCCAGGTCCCGATGTAAACGTAGTGGGTCTCCCCCGGCACCTCCATGCGGAACAGGACCGCGCGCCACATGTCATTGACCCTGCCGGTGCGGGCCCGGCGATCGCGGGCCCCCTTCATGGGTTCAATATGCAGTCCGGGAGCGGTGTCGTTGTCCTGGAGCTTCCGCAGGAAATCGAAGACCTGCTTCTTGATCGAGCCGTCCAGCTTGTCCTTGGTGGACACCATCGTCACGAAGGCCATGGCTAGGATCCTTTCCCTGCGGGGTTCTTGGAGTTCGTCGCTTCGGAGGGAGCCGCGCTCAGCAGGTCCGCAATGCGTTCGGCAGCCTCGTCATTCGTGCCACCAATCACGTGCCAGCCCGCGGCTGTCAGTTCGTCGACTCCCTCGGTATCGGCGAGAACGGCGATGCGTTCGGAGTCCCAGGACAAGATGGTGGGCCATCCGCTAATTTCCTCCCCCACCATGGGCGTTGGGGTGATGTCGAGCCGAGCCAGAGTATTGAAGAAGCCGAGTTCATCGTCGTCGAGTGCTTGTTCCACAACTGCCGCCCAGCCGACATTGATCCGGCCCGTCGACTGGTCACCCGCACCCAGTGGGCTCGAACCAACGGAGGCGCTGGGGACTCCTTTGGTTTGACCGACAGAGGGCAACTGCAAAAGAGTCGCGAATTCAGTCGCGCTGCATGTCGTGAGGATGCTGGCCCCGTGGGTTTTGAAACCCAATAGATTCGAAACCAGTAGCCAATGTCTCCAGGCGTCGGCATGTGCTTCATCGTAGAGAGCCGGTTCGTGATCGTCGAGGCAGAGAATCGCCCGGGTTCCCTCGGGATGGTCGGGCCGGCCAGAGAGAATGATGGAGACAAAATCACTTTCTCGTGTCCACCAGAACGTCCCGGAATCCTGGGGTCCACCCAGAAGCGCGAAGGTATCGTCTGGGTCCATGACGTTCAGGAGCTGGCCCGAGAGGTCCTCTGCTGCCTCTAGCAGCCGGGGTTTGGTCTCCAGCATGAACAGCGGGACCGTATCAGCAAACCGGTTCCAGGCCTCCACCTGGGGGTCATTGATCCATTCCCACAGCAGGGCCATGGAGCCGACCGAGATGGCGCGCAGCAGGGCTGGGGAAAGTGAGTGTTTCTTCATCATGGCGTCGACGAATTTTGGTTCAAACCACGGCGGCAAGGCGTGGCCGGCTCCCCCGGCAGTGAAATCGTCGAGATCCCGTGAGGTGATGGCCCAGGGCATGATGCCGTGCTCGCGCAGGCGGTGGCGTTTGACCGCGTCATCGGCGGTGCGGTTATGGGCAGGGCTGGCGTGGAACTGGCGACCATCGGTGTAGATGGCGATTCCCTCGCCTCCGCCCTGGTGCCGGAGCACGAAGTCCGGCCGAGTACCGTGCATGTCTACTTGTTCCTCGAGGAACCAGTAGAAGTTCTGCGACGGCAGCTGGAACTGCAAGGTGCGTCGTCCCTGTACATCCTTTTGCTGGACCTTGGCACCGAGGGTCTGGAGATGTTCGATCAGAACGTGCCGGAAGCGGACTTCCAGATGTGATTCCCCGTTCCCGTGCTGCTCTGGCTTCTCCTTAGTGACCGTCCAATCTGAGAAGACTGGTTCGAAGGATTCATCGGTGGGTGCCTGGGTGTGTTGCGTCCCGGCCAGTAGTGTTCCCAAAAGTCGTTCGGCGGCAGAGCGCGATACCTGGTCCTCGGTACCATAGTCGGCGTGCGGCAGCAGGCAGTGATGGCAGGCCAGCCGGCCGGTCTTCTGGCACTCGCAATCCCGTACTTTCTCCCAGGCAGCACGGAATAGAGCATGCACGTTTTCGGGTTGGGTGAACTCGGCTAGGTAGCCGGTGCCTCCGGGCACGGTGTCGTGCAGCAGCAGCGCGGTTGCAGGACTCTCGACACCGGCGGCTGTGGGATCGGTATCCGGCACGGCGATGACGCCCAGGTGGCCGGGTGTGCCGCCGAGGGATTCCTGCAGGCCCAAGAGCAACGCGGCCTTCAGGGTGGGTAGCGCGAAATCATCGCTGACTGTCAGGTCGATCGGCACGTGCAGCAGGATGGCCTGGGTCTTCAGTTCATAGGCCAGGGCGACGGTCTGGACGTGCTCTTCCTTGCTCTTGCGGTGTTTGCACCAGAATCGATGTTCATCGGGGGAATTCTGTTTGGCTGACCTGTCCTGCTGGCCGCAGACGTCACAGAGGTGGAACAACGGAGCAGCAATCTCATGCCCGGCTATCGATGTCGTCGCTCCGTGCCGTCCCCGCTCCCCCAGGTTGAGCCAGCGGATGTCCACGTTGGAGAAGTATTCGATGCCGAATTCGAAGTCTTCCACGAACCAGCGGTCGGTCACGTTGTGTTGGTTGATGTCTGCTGCCGGCACGATATGGAAGCTGGTCCGGCGACGATCATCCTGGCGGTCGCCGATGACGGATTCGTCGCGGCGGATCTCCGCGGAGACCTTGCGTAGGACGGCGACGTTGAGGACCTGCCCGGTGTCGTTGATGTCGGCGGCATGGCAGCGCAGGCACGTGGGTGCCAGTGCCGTAAAATCCTTATTGACCCAACCGCAGGCGGGGCACACCTGCCATTTCTCAAGATCGCGTTGTTGGGCTCCCAAGTCCACGGCGTCGACTTTGATTTCCAGACCACCGGCATAGAACGTGGATCCCGGGGCGAACTCGCGCAACGCCGCTGCGGCTCCGCGTTCATAGCTGCGGACTTCCGCTTCGAACTCCTGGGTTTCCTCGTTGCGCCAGGACAGGCCTACGTCCAGTTGAACGGTATCGCCGATCAAGGTGTAGTTGGGGAAGAGTCCGTAGGCTTCCATGAGGGAAATCCAATAGGTTCCCAACAGCTGCTCATCACGCTGCTTCCTCATGCGCTTGAGCGTTCCGATGGCGGCACTCACCGCATGACGGGCCTCACGGACGGTGCTGCTGTCCTCGTCATTGAGCCTGGCCGCTTCCTCCGCATCCGTCTTCAGCTCGGGGATCACCATCTGGTCCAATTCCGTGATTCGACGGCTGATCTCCTCGAGGTCCTCATTCCACTGCCTGGACGCCTGGGCCAGCTTCACCGCCAGTGGCGCGGTGTTGTCGCCGTCCCCCAGCACCCAATGTCGCAGCCGCTGGCATCCCGCTGTGCTGATCAGTTCGCCGCCTGCCGCATCCGTGAACTGCTGCAGGAAAGCCTGCAGGTGTTCCTCCCCACGGATCTCGGTCTCGCCGACGAGGGCCCCCAAGAAGGTGTCGGTGCCCAGGCTGCCCAACGCATCGCGTGCCATGTCCGGATGAGGCGCGGCCTTGTCCTGGGCCAGACGGTCGGCCAGATAGGCCAGAAACTGGCGGGCCAGGATTTCTTCTGCGTCCAAGTATGTAGCCGGCGGGCGAACCTCCCCGCCAATGACCGAGAGTGGGTCGTTGAGCTTGGGCAGGTGTTGGCCGCGTCCCCGGACAAAGGCCATGGCCAGTGAATTGCCGGTCAGGCGTCCTGCCCGGCCCACCCGCTGGACATAACTAGCGACGGAGTTCGGCATGGATGAGAGCATCACGGTGGACAGGTCACCGATATCAATGCCCATTTCCAAGGTAGGAGTTGCCACCAGGACGTTGGGGGCATCCGGTTTTCCGGCCCCGGATTTGAAGTCGGTCTCGACCTGGACACGCGTCTTGTCGTCGAGCAGTGAGGAATGCTCATGGGCGACCACGCGCTTACCATTCGTAGAGGCATAGAGATCGCGGTAGAAATTCGACTTCTTGACCGGGGAGGGTGCCAGACTGCCTGGGCAGCGGACCATCAGGCAGGGAGCTCCATCGAGTTGGCGGACCACGGTGTCGGTTCCAAAGGTGAGCCCCTCGCAGACCGAACATTTGAGGGTATGTTTCCCGGCTTCGAGGGCGTTGGTGTCGGGAATGGAGAGCAGGAGCCTGTCCGGGCTGAGAGAGTAGATGTCGGCACCCGTTTCACTGCGGGTGACATCGAGCAGGTTTTCGCCGACCATCTCGTCGAAGAGGGCCTTGGCCAGGTAACCGGCGTCCTCATGGGCCACGTCCAGGCAGCGGACGGTCCAGCGGGAATACCAGGTACTGCGCCCGAGCACGGCGTCGAAGTTGGTTTCGCCGGCGGAGCCGCCGATCTTGGGGAAGACGGGGGCTGGACGGCCGGAGGGGAATGCTGGCATCCCTTCACCGCGGGCACGGCCGCCCCAGATGTTCCACCGGTGGCCGTCCCGGCGAATGTACCTATTCAACCAAGGATGGGCGATGCCTCCCTGCAGTCGAATGCGGACCAGGATTCCGCGCAGCCAGGCCATGAGTTGGGCGTCGGTGATTTCGCTGCGTTCAAACATGGGTACCTGGACGCGGCTTTCCAGCACACGCCGGGCCAACGCGATCATCTGCACGTCATTGCCAGCCTGGGTCTCCACCGCCACCGAACCAGTCAGCTCCAAGGTTCGACCCAATCGTGACTGCAGGCCGAATTCCAGGGCTGCGTCGAAGGACAGCCGTTTGCGGACCAGATCGCGGGCCCGACGACGTTTGGCGGCATCCGCAGCAGCTGCCGCCTTCGGGTCCCAGAACACCCGGAACTCATCGCGATCGGTGAGCTCCGGCGGGACCAGCTCGTAGCGGCGTGAGGCATCGGCTGCCCCATCCCCCACCCGCATGGTTGCTTCAATGAGTTCCGTGAGACTGGTGATTTCCCCGGCGGGCAGCGCATTATGCAATACGGTGCGGAGCGAAAAGGTCCGCGAGCGTGCCTGGACGAACCCGGCACGGTGTGCAGCATCCTGGACGGAGTCGGTGAAGACCAGTGCCTTCTTTTCGTCGTCGTTGAGTTCCTCGGCACCGAAGAGGTTGGAAATGGCCACCGATAGCAAGGTGGCGATGGCACTGCCGATGAAGCGAATGGCATCGGGGGCGTGGCAGGCGGGGCAGACGTCCTTGGCGCTCAGGTCGCCTGCTTCGAGCCCCGGGTGGGTGAGCACCGGGATGATCAGGCCCTTTTCGAAGTCCGCTTCGTCCTCGTCGGGAATGTCACCGGCCAGGGTGTGGTTCGCCGTATGAAGGTAGCGCAGTCCTTCGACCTCGGGCTCATCAACGCCAGCTTGGCGTTGCAGGAATGCGGCCTCGGCTTCGTTGGCGCCCGAGAGCAGGGCACGGAAGTCCGTGCTGTTCTGCATGGATGCTTGACGGACCTGATCGGGATCCATGATGAGTTCGGTGCCCGTCGGAGCCATGAGTCCTCCCCAGCCGTTCCGCCCGCAGTGACGGCAGAAGATGGCCGGGAGGTGGACCCGGTGGTGGTCCAGGTCGGCTTCATCGGTGCCGTCGTCACTCCACCGGAAGTCGTGTGTCAGGTCCAGTGCGGCGTCGATGCGGGAGAGCTCACGCACCCAGAGATGGGTTTCGACGGTGAGGGCTACGCGCCCGGCAATCGCCCGCACATGGGAGTACAGGGACAGCACGTGGCCCAGGAAAGTCTCGGCATCCTCACCCGTGATGCCTTCGGGCAGCACACGTTGCGGGAAAACTACGTCCGCGAGGTCGACGAGTGCGACGGCGTTGCTGGCCGTCTCGATGAGTTTCTTGCTGAGCGGGTGCAGGCGCAGCGCCGCCAACAGGGAATCGATATTCTTCGGAGTGCGCTGACCAGCAGACCAGCAGACCGGTGGACGTCCATTCTCATCAAAGAGAGCGTCGACGACCCGCTCCAGGGTGGCTTCCGTGGATGCCGTGCTTTCGATCGCGTCGTTGGTGACCTTGATCGTCAGGGCGATGTCCTCGAGACCCCGGGGCGCGAAGAGGGATGTTCCCCCCACTGCAGGCTCGGTAGCCGCCGAGGTTCCCCAGGCGCACCACTCATCGGCACTGAGGCGCGATTCGGTCACCACTGAATCAGTATCGAATCGCTCACCGAAGACCGTGTGGGCGAACTTAAGCATCGGATGCGCGTCATCGTCCGTTTCCCCATGTTCTGGACTGACAGACGTGGTTCCGAGGGTGGCGGAGGTGGCGACCGGGGTCATCCGGCCCAGGGGTCTAGCCCTGTCGGTTTCCGCGGGGCCATGGGAAACGGTGGATAGATCCGCGGGCCAATGGGACTTAAGTGTGAGACCAAGTCGGCGCAGGAGCATCGCAACGTCGGTTCCCTGGGCACCGTCGTAGGTGTGGAACTCATCGAGCACGATGTACTGCAAACTGGTTGCCGACTGCTGCCAGATAGGCGCGTCATCATGACGCAGGAGGAGCATGTCCAGCATCTTGTAGTTGGTCAGCAGGATATCCGGCGGATTATCGCGGAAAGTGTGTCGATCGTTGATGAGCCCTCGGGGCGAGATCACGGTGCGTCGTGACCCGTCCTTCTGTCCGGTGTAGATGCCAGCCCGAATGCCAGCCAGGTCGGGATGCTGCAGCATCTCGGTCAAACGTTGGGCCTGGTCATTGGCGAGGGCGTTCATCGGGTACAAGATCAGTGCCTTGACGCCTCGGATGCCGGCCTTTTGCGCACGGAGGACGTGGTCGATGATCGGGTACAGGAAGGCTTCGGTTTTGCCCGAGCCGGTTCCGGTGGTGACTAGGGTCGGTTGTGGCCGTCGAAACAGTTCCCCATTGGTTCCCTTGCTGCTCAGCCGTCTGAAAGCAGCGGCCTGGTGCCCATAAGGCGTGAAATCCGAGGTGTAGGAGTCGAGAACGTCCGTGGCATCGCCTTCTGCAGCGGCAAACGGCAGCCGCAGGCGCACGTAGGGTCCCTTGAACATCCCGTTCTGGGGATCTTCAAGAAAGCGGCTAATGGCCGCTTGAGCGCCCCCCTCGCTCAAGGCGAAGGTCGTCGACAAATAGTCCGTTAGGCCAGCAACGAGTCGACGAGCCTGCTTGGTCGGCAGCAGTTCGGAAGGAGTCTGGCCCTGGCTACTTTCGATGGTCAATGGGTGGCCGCTTCCCTTTCGGAAGCAGCTGACGGCAGCTCCTCGATGTCATTCGCGCTGGACGTTTCGGAGCGAAGCAGCGGTTCAAACTTGGCGTAGGCGGCTCGCATGTCTTCTTCCCGGTCGAAGCTTCGGAACGGGAACTCGAAGGTGTACTCCACTTCGCTCTGTGGATGCGTCCACTGCAAGTCTGCAGCGGTCATGCCAGTCTCACCGAGCTTGCGGTATTGCCTGTTCATGTCGCTTGGAACTTTCCGGCCGTTGGAGTCGTAAAGATCGTTCTGCTCATATCCACGAAGCACTGGGAACTGAGTTCGATATATGGTGCATAACTCATCGGTCGTTAGTCCTAAACTGAGCGCTGCCAATGCATCCAGCTCGACTTGAAGCATCCGACGCTCTTCAGCTTTACGAGCAGGCTTTTCCGGTGACCATTCGCCTAGTTCCGAATCGTTCCAAAGCTTCGCATACGCATTCGTCAAACAACAAAGTTT